>DATARP010000185.1:0-2448 GCA_036264075.1 Gemmatimonadaceae bacterium | reverse complement strand
ACCGCCGCCGGCCGTTGCGCCGGAGAACACGCGCCCGCAATCGCGAGCACCAGAAACCCGAGCAATTTTCTCATCCGGTAACGATAACGCGGCGGAGCGAAGGCGTCATTCCTCTGGCATTGTCATTCGCGCATATTCTCGCATGGCAAGCATCGACGCCACCACACCGTCCCCGCTTACACGCCCCGCGCCAACGGGTCACCGCGCCGCCGTATTCGCCAGCTTCCTCGGCTGGACGCTGGACGCGTTCGATTTCTTCCTCGTCGTCTTCGCGCTGACGGCAATCGCAAAAGAGTTCCACAAGACCGACGCGGAAATGGCGCTCACCATCACGGTGACGCTCGCGTTTCGTCCAGTGGGAGCCTTCATCTTCGGATTGATGGCAGACCGCTATGGACGGAAGCTGCCGTTGATGATCGATCTCGTCTTCTTCTCGATCGTGGAGGTTCTGTCCGGGTTTGCGCCGAACTACGCGACGTTCTTCATACTGCGGGCGCTATTCGGCATCGGGATGGGTGGGGAGTGGGGAGTCGGGGCGTCACTGGCGATGGAGAAAGCTCCGGCGGGGCGGCGCGGCGTCCTCTCGGGATTGCTGCAGGAGGGATACGCGACCGGATACCTCCTCGCCGCGGTTTGCTACTTCTTCGTTTTCCCGCACTGGGGCTGGAGGCCGATGTTCTTCATCGGAGGATTGCCCGCGCTGCTCGCACTATTCGTCCGTTACCGCGTCCACGAATCCGAAGTCTGGGAGCGCACGAAGCACAAGGATTGGGGGAGTCTCGGAAAGGGAATCCTCTCGCACTGGAAGCTCTTTTTGTATCTGACGCTTCTCATGGCCGGCATGAATTTCGTTTCTCACGGCACGCAGGACATGTACCCAACGTTCCTGCAGCGCGACTGGGGGTTTTCGCCGCAGAAGCGCGCCGCGTTGACGGCGTTCTCGATGATCGGCGCAATCATCGGCGGAGTGAGCTTCGGTTACCTCTCGGACAGAATCGGCCGGCGCAGATCGATCGTGCTCGCGCTCGTGCTGGCGCTTGCGATGATTCCGCTCTGGGCGTTCTCGCCATCCATCATCGGCCTGGTGATCGGGGCGTTCGGGATGCAGTTCATGGTTCAGGGCGCATGGGGAGTGATTCCGGCCCACATCACCGAGCTGTCGCCTGATTCAGTGCGCGGGTTCCTTCCCGGATTCGCTTACCAGTGCGGAGTGTTGCTGGCGAGCTCAGTCGGTTATCTCGAGGCTCTGCTCGCGGCGAGAACGAGCTACGCACACTCCATGGCAATCGTAGCAGTCACGGTTTTTGCGGCGGCCGCGATCATTGCGTGGGCTGGCCGAGAGCGACACGGCGTCGTATTCGGCGGGTAACCGTGCTCGGGTGTTGAAGCCGACTTCGCGGGATGGCTTCAGCGCGATTCGATTTCCTTCGCCTTCGCCGCCAGTCCGTCGAGAAGTGCGCGAACGTGCTCGGCGCCCGTTCGCGGATTCATCATGGTCACCCGCAGCACCGGTCTCGCGTCGAGAACCGTCGCGGTAATCCAGCCGCTTCCCTCTTTGTTGTAGCGTGACCGCAGCTCTCGGTTGAGCGCGTCGATGCGCTCGACATCCCCGGCGTTCGCTGTCCCGTCACTACGGCCAACGTACCGAAAGCAAAGAATATTCGATTCCGGCTCGTGCAGATTCTCGAAGTCGGTGCGCTCCTCGATTGCTTCGTACAGCAGCCGCGCCGTGCGACAGAGGTGGTCGTACAGCCTGCCGAGCCCGGTCGACCCGAAGCGTTGAATCACGAACCAGAGCTTGAGTACGTCGGCCCTGCGCGAGCACTGAAAACTTCTGACTCCCTGATCGAGTACGCGGCTCGACTTCCCCGAATGAAACAGGTACGGTGCCTGCTGTGCGAAAGCCAGATCCAGGTCGCGCTCGTCCCGCGTCAGCACCATCCCTGCCGCTAGCGGGAGGAGCATCATCTTGTGCGGGTCCCACGCCAGCGAGCGCGAGTGCTTCAGGCCGTTGAGCGCGCGCGGTGGCTTGGCGGACAACAGTCCGCTCGTACCGTGCGCGCCATCCACGTGAAGCCAGATGCCGCGCTCGGCGGAGATCTCTCCGATGGCCTCGAGGTCGTCGAACGACCCCGTTGCCGTAGTCCCCGCGGTGGCGACCACTGCCATCGTGCGCTTCCCCTCGTCGCGCAGACGATCGAGCGTAGCCACCAACAGATCTACATCGAGCTTGAAGTCGCGCGAGCGTATCGGGATGCCCCGCCGCTTCCCCAATCCCAGCTGTCCGATGGCGCGCGTAACTGCGTAGTGCGCGTGCTCGCCGTAAACGACGAACGGCGGATTCGCCCCCACACCCTCTTCGAGTGCATTCGGCAGCGCAGCATTCCTCGCTGCCAGCATCGCCGTGAAGTTTGCTTCCGTTCCCCCGGACGTCAGCGTGCCGCCCGC
>DATARP010000079.1:0-4230 GCA_036264075.1 Gemmatimonadaceae bacterium | reverse complement strand
AGCGCCGGCTCCCACACCGAGACCTCAGAATCGTTTGCTCCGCGCTTCGTCGCGTTGCGCAGCGCGGCGTTGCGTCGGGCGAGATTGGCGCGGTAGTGCTGGAGCGCGTTCAGATACTTTCTGTCGGTGAGCGCCAGCAGCAGATCGAGATATCTTCGTCTCTCGCTCGGCGCGCCGCTCACCAGCTCGAGATCGCGCGGCGAGAACATCACCGAGGGAAGCTTGCCGAGTCCGTCGCTCAGTCTGCGCGGGACAATGCCATCGATCGTGACCTTCTTGCGTTTGGAGGCGCGATCGAATCCGACGCTGATCTCGCGCGCTGTTGGAGATTGAACTTTGGCGGAAATATGGAATCCCGTGGCGTCGAAGCGAGTGAGATCCTGGTCGCGCGCGTCCCGGATGGAGCGCAGGATCTGGAGATAGTAGATCGCCTCGAGAAGATTCGTTTTGCCGTGTCCGTTATCGCCGATGAGCGCGACACCCTCGGCGGGCAAATGAAGATAAACGCGCTCGAGATTGCGAAAATCCTGGATCGCGATGCTCTCGAGACAGATTCTCACTTTCCCTTGAACGCGGGCGCGCGCTTCTCCATGAAGGCACGCGTTCCCTCACCCATGTCGTCCGTCGCGGCGAGGAGACCGAAGTGGTTAGCCTCGAGAATGAGCCCTTCCTCGAGAGACATCTCCAGCCCACGATCGATCGCTTCTATGCACAGCGCAACGGCGAGCGGGCCATTCTCGAGTATCGCCTTCATCATGTTGCGCGTTTCGCCCATCAGCTGATCGGGTGCCACCACTTTGTTGACGAGACCGATCCGAAATGCTTCGGCGGCGTCGATCATTTCTCCAGTGAGGAGGAGCTGCATCGCGCGTCCCTTGCCGACTAGCCGCGGAAGGCGCTGGGTCCCGCCGTATCCGGGAAGAAGTCCAAGCTTGCTCTCCGGCTGGCCGAACTTGGCGGCTTCCGATGCGATCCGGATGTGGCATGCCATCGCCAGCTCGCAGCCGCCGCCCAGCGCGAACCCGTTGACCGCCGCTATCACGGGCTTGGGGCAGGTCTCGAATCTGCGGAACACATCCTGCCCCGCACGGGCCCGTGCCTTGGCGAGAACTGGAGTCTGACTCGACAGCTCGGAGATGTCCGCGCCGGCGACGAACGCGCGTCCGGCTCCCGTGACAATCACTCCGCTCACCGCATCGTCGCCGCGAATCTGGTCGATCGCCTGGCCGAGCTCGCCGATGGTCGCGTCGTTGAGCGCATTGAGCTTGTCTGGCCGGTTCACCGTCAGAGTTGCGACGCGGTCCTGCACGTCGAGCGTCAAGAACTTGAAAGGCATGCGTAGCTGTTTGTTGATAGATTTTCGGCTGCCGGTGGCTCTGATTCCGGCGCCCGTGAACGCGGCGAAAGCTGCTCAAATCTACCCAGAAAGTTTGCTCTTGGGCGACGGATAAATGGCGCGAAAATGGATCGTTCGTCAGGGCTCCAAGACCCGCGGATTTGGCTACGTCGGACCCAATGGTCGCGTTGTCAGCGACAAGGCGCAGCTGGAACGGATCGACAAGCTCCGCATTCCGCCCGCCTGGCGCGATGTGCACGTGTCGACCGATCCGCGGTCGGCGATCCAGGTGTGGGGCTTCGACACTCGCGGGCGCAAGCAGTACAAGTACCACGCGCGCGCGGTGCAGAAGGGCGAGCTCCGCAAATACTATCGGGTGCGCCAGATGGCGCGCGATCTCCCGACGATCCGCGCCAGGATCATGCGCGATTTCCGCCGCAAGGGATTGTCCAAGGACAAAGTCTGCGCCGGGATCGTGCGCCTCATCTCGCAGGGATTTTTCCGCGTAGGGAGCGAGCGATACCAGAAGGAAAACAACACCTTCGGCATCACTACGATGCGGAAATCCCACGCTCTGGTGTTAGACGAGAACACGGTGGAATTCGAGTATCGCGGCAAGCGATCGATCACGCAGCGGAACGTCGTCGATGGTAAGGATCTCGCGAAATTCGTCACAGAGCTGCTGAAGACTCCGGGTCCGAGACTGTTCCGGTACCTCGAGGATGGAAAGTGGCAGAACGTCGATTCGGGGGACGTCAACGACTACATCGAGCGAATCGCCAACTTCCCGTACACCGCGAAGGATTTCAGAACCTGGGGCGGGACGCTGCGCGCGGCGACCGTGCTGGCGGAGCTGGGCAAGGGCAAGAGCCAGACTGAGCGCAAGAAAAACGTGGTCACCGCGGTACGGCTCGTTGCGGCCGAGCTTGGGAACACCCCTACTATATGTAGGAAGTCCTACGTGCACCCGGTGGTCGTGATGCGATACCTGCGGAGCGGCACTACTATTACGCTCCCGACTCGCGCGGCGTCGTCCGCTAACGGGGTGGGGCATGCGCCGGAGGAGAGTGCATTGATCGAATTTCTCGACGAATATTTTCCCGAGCGCCGCAAGGAGCAGAGGGTCGAATGAAATACGTCCTCTCGATTGATCAGGGTACCACTGGCAGCACGGCGCTCGTGATCGGCGCCGACGGGAAAGTCGCCGGCCGCGGCTACCAGGAGATCACCCAGCACTATCCGCAGCCCGGCTGGGTGGAGCACGACGCCGACGAGATTCTCGAGCGCACCCTCACTGCGGCGCGAGAAGCAATTTCGGCGAGCCGCGTCACGCCTGACGTCATCGGCATCACGAACCAGCGCGAGACGATCGTCGTCTGGCATCGCGATACAGGAAAACCGCTGGCTCGCGCGATCGTCTGGCAGGACCGGCGCACCACCGAGCGTTGCGCGGAGCTGAAAAGCAAAACGACGATGATCGCGGAACGGACCGGACTGCGGCCCGATCCGTACTTCTCCGCGACCAAGCTCGAATGGCTGCTCAAGAGGCCGGAAATCGCCTTCGTGGCGCGAAACGGACGACTGCTCGCCGGCACGATCGACACGTGGCTTATCTGGAAGCTCACTGGCGGACGCGTGCACGCGACCGATCCAACGAATGCGTCGCGCACCCTTCTCTTCGACATCGAGCGCCTTCGGTGGAGCAAGGAGCTGTGTGCCCTCTTTCACGTCCCGATCGAAATTCTTCCGGAAGTGAGGCCGTCAGCCGGCGATTTCGGGAAGACCGTCACCTCGTTCTTCGGCAAGGCGCTGCCAATCACCGGCGTCGCTGGAGATCAACAGGCCGCGCTTTTCGGTCAGGGTTGCTGTGGTCCGGGGGCGGCGAAGAATACTTACGGCACGGGCGCCTTTCTCCTCCTCAATACCGGCAAGACCATCCCAAAGCCGGGCGAGGGATTGTTGGCGACCGTCGCGTGCGACGAGAACGGCCGCGCTGCCTACGCGCTCGAGGCTTCGATCTTCGTCGCCGGCGCGGCGATCCAGTGGCTCCGAGACGGACTCGGAATTCTCGACAATGCAGCGGAGAGCGAACGCCTCGCGCGATCTCTGGAGTCGAACGACGGCGTCTACTTCGTCCCGGCGCTCGTGGGGCTCGGCGCGCCGAATTGGGAACCGAAAGCGCGCGGAACTATCGTCGGCCTGACGAGAGGGACGGGAAGAGCGCACTTCGCCAGAGCGGCGCTCGAGGCGATGGCGTACGGAACCGCGGAGATGCTCACCGTGATGGCCAAGCGCGGCAAAGTGAGCTTCGAATCATTGCGCGTCGACGGCGGAGCGTCTGCCAACAATTGGCTGCTCCAGTTCCAGTCCGATGTACTCGGCATCGGTGTCGAGAGACCCGACATGATCGAGACCACCGCGCTCGGCGCTGCCGGTCTTGCTGGAATTGCGGGTGGTGTGTGGCAGGATGCGACGGAATTCATCGGGACGAGGCAGTTCACCCGGTTCGCGCCAGTGATGGCGAGAGAATCGGCGGTCGGACTGATGTCGGAGTGGCAGCGCGCAGTCCGCGCGGCGCTGTCGTGGGCGCGCGATCCCGGTCCGGCCGAGAAAAAGGGCTCACAACGCAAATCCAGGATCAAGGGCAGAGTGGTGCGCAAGCCGGAGGCGCGCTCTGCGGGAAAACCAAAACGGAAGCGAGGACGATCAAAATGAGAGCAGTCATCGTGCTGTCGGTATGCATTGCCTTTGGTTGTGCATCCCCGAACCCGGGCGCGGTCGCGGCCACACCGGGTCCGGATGTGCGGATGAACATGCCGCAGGGCTCGCAGGTGATCACGACCGGGGCGACGGTGATCCGCGGCGTCGCGAATCTTCAGTTTCCGATCGACAAG
>DATARP010000075.1:0-9716 GCA_036264075.1 Gemmatimonadaceae bacterium | reverse complement strand
ACGTTGGAGAACACGGGGAAATTGGGATCCGTGAACGCGGATGTGGCGATCGCATTGGTCAGCCCAACCACAGCGGGCTCCATCAGCGGCGAGTGAAACGCCCCGCTCACTGGAAGTTTTATCGCTCGCTTGGCGCCTGACTCTTTTGCCAGCTCCATCGCGCGCTCGACTCCGGCTATCTCGCCGGAAATGACTGTCTGCTCGTCGGTGTTGTAGTTGGCGGGCACCACGGTCCCCGCTTCCTTGCTCGCGCGCGCGCACAGATCCGCGATCGGCGTAGTCGTCGTCCCGAGTATCGCCGCCATCGTTCCCGGACGAGCAGTCCCGGTCTCGAACATGAGCTCGCCACGCCGGCGCACCAGTCGCGCGGCCCCTGGCAGGCTGATCGCATCGGCGGCGTGATACGCGGTGAACTCGCCGAGCGAGTGTCCGGCCGCAGCCCGCACATGGGGGTAAAGATTTTCTTTCGTGACAGCCCAGACCGCGGCACCGTGAGCGAAGAGCGCCGGCTGCGCGTTCTTCGTCGCCGTCAGCTCTTCGGCGGGTCCTTCGAAGCAGAGTCGACTTATATCCGCGCCAAGTGCGGCGTCTACTTCACCGAAGACGCCGCGTGCGATGGGAAATGCTTCGGATAAATCTTTTCCCATTCCGGGCTTCTGCGAGCCCTGGCCGGGAAAAAGAAGAACGATGTCCACCGCCTAGAAGCGGATGACCATCGACGCCCACGTGAATCCGGCGCCGAAAGCAACCATCATCACCGTTGACCCATCCTTGACGCGTCCGGATTCGATTGCCTCGTTGAGCGCAATCGGAATGGATGCCGACGACGTATTTCCGTACCGGTCCACGTTCACGTAGACCTTGTCCATCGGAATTCCCGAATGCTTCGCCGTCGCTTCGATGATCCGGACATTCGCCTGGTGCGGAATCAGGAGATCTATGTCGGAGCCGGTGAGCCGTGCGCCGTCGAGCGCGCGGTCTGCGGCATCGGCCATTGACCGCACCGCGTGCTTGAACACTTCCCGGCCAGCCATGCGCACGAGGTGTGAGCGCTTCTCCAGGACATCGGCGGACATGGGCGTTGTCGCGCCGCCGTCGGGACGATACAAAAGATCGGCAAGCTTCCCGTCGCTACGCATGTAGGCGGAAAGAATTCCCTTTCCGTGCTTGCTCCGTTTCAACACCGCGGCGCCTGCTCCGTCGCCAAAGAGCACGCACGTGGATCGATCCTTCCAATCCACAATCGCGCTCATCTTCTCCGCACCGATCACGAGCGCCGTCTCGGCCGTCCCCGACATGATGAGACCTTCGGCGGTGGCCATCGCGTAAAGCCACCCAGAGCACGCCGCACCCAGGTCGAAGGCTGCGGCGCGCGTGGCTCCCAGCTCGGCCTGAACGTCGACCGCTGTCGCGGGAAGAAGCCGATCGGGCGTCGCAGTGCTCAGCACGATGACGTCGATCTCGCCCGGGTGAACACCGGCGACATCCATTGCCTTCCGCCCAGCCTCGGCCGCCATCGAACAAGTGGTTTCTCCGTTCCTCGCAATGTGTCGCGTCGCGATTCCACTGCGTTCCATGATCCACTCGTGCGACGTCTCGATGCCGATGGCTGCGAAATCGTGATTCGTCATCACGTGAGCCGGAAGCCCGCGTCCCGTGCCGGCGACTGCAGCGACTGGTCGCTTCATGCCATCTCCGCCGCGGCGTTGATCGCCGGTGCCGCGGTCGCGAGGCGATCGCCTATCTGGTCGTTCATGCCGGTATCGACGGCCCGTGCAGCCACCTTGATCGCGTTCTTTATCGCGCGGGGAGAGGAATTCCCGTGACAGATGATGCTGACGCCGCGCACGCCAAGCAGCGGCGCTCCGCCGTAGTCGCTGGAGTCAAAGCCCTTTAGCGCGCTTCGTACGTGCTCCGGATTGATGCCCGGGTGCTCGCTCAGAAGTCGGACGATCATGGGCGCAACCGCCTCGTAGAACTTGAGCACGACGTTCCCGACGAATCCATCGCAGATGACGACGTCGAATGGCCCGCGATCGCTGGCACCGGCTGGCAGGTCGCGGCCTTCGAGATTACCGTGGAAATTGAAGCCCGCCTTCCGGAAGAGCGCATGCGCCTCCTTTACCACCGCGTTGCCTTTCTCAGGCTCCTCGCCAATGGACAGGAGCCCAATCGACGGATTCGACCGACCGAAAATGCACTCCGCGTAAACCGCGCCAAGCCAAGCGAACTGCAGTAGCTCGCGCGGGGAGCAATCAACGTTCGCGCCCGAATCAAGAACAATGACGGGATTCCGCGCCGTTGGAAAGACCGTCGCGATGGCAGGTCTTGTAAGGCCGGGTTGCAGCTTCAGCAGCATGGCTGACGTCGCCATCTGCGCGCCGGTGTTTCCGGCGGAAACGAACGCGTCGGATAGCTCCTCGACCTGCATTCGGAGTCCAACCACCATGGAGCTGTTCGGTTTTTTCCGGAGTCCAGCCGTGGGCTTCTCCGACATCTCGATGACGTCGGGAGCCTCCACGATCTGGATGCGCTTCCTGACGCCAGCTGCGGACGAAAGCTCTCCCGCGAGGAGCTCCTTCAGCTGAGATTCGATGATGGCCGTCTGTCCAACGAGCTGAACCACGTTGGATTCATCGAGCTCCTGCAAGGCGAGCAACGCCCCGGCGATTGGCGCTTTGGGGGCGAAATCTCCCCCCATAGCGTCCAACGCTATTCGTGCCAAACTAAGCTTCCTTCGGTTCTACTCGCTGTTCGCCATCGTAGTATCCGCACTCGGCGCAGACATGATGCGGACGCCTCATGGCCTGGCAGCGGGGACATTTCTGGATGACGATTGCAGGCGCGATCTTGTGCGTGTTGCGCGCGCGCTTTTTTCTCTTGGAGGTGCGTCGCTTCGGGACAGCCATTGGTTCTATTCCTTAAGGTTGTGGCGAGCTAGTGTGCGTCGCTCTGGTGCTTGAGCAGCGCGTTCCAGCGCGAGTCGGTCGTGGTCGGCGTGCAGTTGCAAGAGCTTTCGTTGAGGTTCGTACCGCAGGTGGCGCAAAGTCCCTTGCAGTCTTCGCTGCACTGAACGTATGCCGGAGCCGTCAGTAGCCAGGTTTCTCTCACCGACGGGCGAAGATCCAGATTCCGCGCGTTCGGATCGTAAAGATACACGTCAGGATCGTCCGCCTCCTCCGCACCGTTCTCGGCGAGAAGGAAGTGTACTTCTTCGTCCACATCTGCGTGGACTTCCTCGAGACAAAGACGGCAAGGCAGCGTCACGCCGCCGTGAATCCGACCGCTGAAGTAAAATCTTCCTTCGCCCGCTGACGACAGGCGTCCTATGACCCGAATGGGCTCGAGCGGACGGGGATCGGCTTCTTCCCAGATCGGATCGTCGGGACTGATCGAGCCGTCCACCTGGACGGCTTTGGTTTCCAGCGAACGCAGGTCAAAGGACAACATAAGCCCTTTAACCTAGCGGGTTTATGCCCTCGATTCCAGTCGGTGCGAGCGTTTTTTTCGCTGGCTCAGACGAGGTCTGCCTCGGGGAAAAAGAACGTGGCTTCGCGCTGTGCGTTCTCATCGGAATCAGACGCGTGGATCGCGTTTCGCTCCTTCGACTCGGCGTAGAGCTTACGAACGGTGCCCGCTTCGGCCTCAGCAGGGTCTGTCGCACCGATGACCTTCCGCAGAGTGGCGACCGCATCGGCGCGCTCGAGCACCATCGGCATGCATTTGCCGGAGGTCATGAAGCGCGTGAGTGGGGCAAAAAAGGGACGCTCCTTGTGGACCGCGTAAAACGCGCCCGCCTGGGCTTCGGTCAATCGCGTGACGCGGGACGCGATGATCTTGAATCCAGCCTTCTCGAGGAGCGCGATGATAAGGCCGCTTTTTCCGGAATTGAAGGCGTCCGGCTTGATGATGGTGAGTGTTCTGTTGCCAGCCATTTATTGTTCGATCCTAGCGCATGGCGCGTTTGAGTAAGTCGACAACGTCGATGGGTCGCTTGGCAACGCCAACGCCGTTTTCCTCGAATGCCTGCATCTTCTCAGCAGCCGTCCCCGCCGAACCGGATATGATGGCGCCTGCATGACCCATCCGCCGCCCGGGAGGCGCTGTCTGGCCGGCGATGAACCCGACTACGGGTTTCTTCATCTTTTCTCGAACGAACCGCGCGGCTTCCTGCTCGTCGGTTCCGCCGATCTCCCCAATCATCACGACTGCTTTCGTCTTGGGATCCTTCTCGAAAGCATCGAGGCAGTCGATGAAGTTCGTTCCGTTGATCGGATCGCCTCCGATTCCCACGCACGTCGTCTGTCCGATCTTGGCGCGAGTCATCTGATAGACGACCTCGTACGTGAGAGTGCCGGAGCGGCTGACGAGACCGACTGGCCCGGGAGTGCAGATTCGGCCGGGAATGATTCCAACTTTTGACTCGCCGGGAGAGATGAGACCGGGGCAGTTCGGACCGAGAAGCTTCGCTCCCTTTTCCGTGACGAAAGGGTTGACGCGCGTCATGTCGAGGACGGGAACGCCCTCGGTAATGCAAACGATGTAAGGAACACCGGCGTCAGCGGCCTCCATCATCGCGTCCGCCGCGAACATGGGCGGCACGTAGATCACCGTCGTATTCGCGCCGGTCGCCTTCACCGCCTCGGCGACGGTGTTGAAAATGGGGACCTTGCCCTCGAACTTTTGGCCGCCCTTGCCCGGCGTGACGCCGCCAACTACCTCGGTGCCGTACTCGATCATCTGCTTCGTGTGGAACGATCCGTCCCGACCGGTGATGCCCTGGACGAGGAGACGCGTGCTCTTGTCTATGAAGATGCTCACGCAGCTTTCCCCGTTGCGAGAGCGACCGCTTTCTTCACGGCTTCATCCATGTCGGTCATCGCCGACAGACCATTCTCCTTGAGGATCTTCACCGCAATCTCTTCGTTGGTACCGGTGAGCCTGATCACGAGGGGGACTTTGAGTGGATTCTGCTTGATTGCGGTCACGATTCCGTTCGCCACGTCGTCGGTGCGAGTAATGCCGCCGAAGATATTGAACAGAATTGCCTTCACATTCACATCGCTGGTGATGATTCTGAGCGCGGCAACGACCTTTTCGGGGTTCGACGACCCGCCGATATCCAGGAAGTTCGCCGGATCGCCCCCGTAGTATTTCACGAGATCCATTGTCGCCATCGCCAGCCCGGCGCCGTTCACCACGCAGCCGACGTTTCCGTCCAGCTTGATGAACGTGAGACTGGCCTTTCGCGCCTCGACCTCGGCGGGATCTTCGGCCGACTCGTCGCGAAGTGCCGCGATGTCGGGGCGCCGATCGAGCTCGTTGTCGTCGATGACCATCTTGGCGTCGAGTGCGACGACGTCGCCGGCAGGCGTCGTCACCAGTGGATTGATCTCCGCCAGCGATCCACCGTTCTCGGAGAATGCTTTGTAGAGCTGCTGGAGGATTTTCGCAGCGGCACGGACTTGCTTCATGTCCGAGTAAAGAAAGAACGCGAGCTCCATCGCCTCGTACAGCTGCAGGCCGTAACGTGGGTCTACGGAGCGTCGAAGGATTTTGTCGGGCGTCTTGGCGGCAACTTCCTCGATGTCGATTCCGCCGGCGGGACTCGCCATGAAGACGGCGCGCTTGGATGCCCGGTCGACGATGATTCCGACGTACGCTTCGCTGGCTATGTCCGCGGCAGGAGTGACGAGAACCTTCTGCACGGGAAGACCCTTGATCGTCAGCTTGAGGATCTGTGCCGCGATCGCTTTCGCATCAGCGGGTGTCTTGGCCAGCTTCACCCCGCCCGCTTTCCCGCGGCCCCCAGCGTGAACCTGTGCTTTTACTACGACAGTCGTCCCGAATTTGCGCGCGATCTCTTCCGCTTCTTCCGGCGTGGTGGCGACCTCTCCGGGCGGGATTGGTATGCCGTACTTCCGAAAGATCTCTTTTGCCTGGTACTCGTGGATGTTCACTCTAGCTCCGGACGCGGACAGACCGCGTCTTGTTAAACGATGTGTGGTCTACGGAATGATTTCAGTACCGCCAACGCCCTGCACCGCCGCTCTTCCCTTGCTCAGCTCCGTAATAATGGCACGGCCTTTAGTTCGACGCACGTAGTCCGCGGCAGCGGCAACTTTCGGGGCCATGCTTCCTTCGCCGAACGCGCCTTCGCGTCCAAGACGGTCTGCTTCTGCAACGCTCATCGAGCTGATCAAGCGCTGCTGATCCGTTCCCCACCCAGTATAAACAGCGTCCACATCGGTGAGAATCATGAACAGCTCCGCGCCGAGCTCCCTCGCAAGAACCGCGGCAGCGAGATCCTTGTCGACTACGGCGTCGACGCCTTCGAGGCCGAGCACCGCATCGCGATAAACGGGAATCCCGCCGCCGCCGCAGGCGATCACCACGGTGTCGCGATCCACCAGACTCCGAATAGTCGACAGCTCGTGGATCGCCAGGGGCGTTGGACTTCCGACGACGCGCCGAAAGCGTCCCTTTCCGTCCTTCTTCACCGGATGACCTTCAGCGCGCAGCTCGCGCGCGCGACCGACAGAAAGTCCGTGACCGATGAACTTCTTTGGATCCTTCAGCGCCGGATCGTCCGATGCAACTTCGACCTGGGTCAGCACCGTAACGACATCCCGGGTGCTTCCCGCCTTCCGCAGCGCATTCTCGAGCGACTGCTGCAGCATGTAGCCGATCCAGCCAGCAGTCCCCGCGACCAGTACGCCGAGCGGAAGCGGAGCGACTTCACTCCGCGCCTTCTCGTTGCGGACGAGCTCGTCGCCGACCTGCGGGCCATTGCCGTGCACCACTACGACTCGCCACCCGTCGAGCGCCAGATCGACGATCGGTCCCAGACTCTCTCGGGTATGGCGGAACTGATCGGCGATTGTCGAGCGCTCCCCCGGAGGAGAAAGTGCGTTGCCGCCGACCGCGATCACCGCAGCGCGGGGTGCAGTCATTTGTGAGAACCGATCAGGACACCCAAAGAATCGTAGGCGATTCCGAAGGCCTTGAGGTCCGCTCCCGCCAGCGCCGCGCGCATCCTATTGTACAAACGCGTCACAGAAGCGCGGAACGTCGAATCGATCGCTTGACCGGATTCGGGCGAGATGGGCTCCCACGGCGCTGTCGTTAGCTCACGCGCAATTCCGGGTGCGCGATAGTCCGCCGAGCTGGGATACGCGGTGGTCCACGCCGTTGATATCGGGTCCGCATTCGGGTCCGCGGCGATCATCACTCGGCCGGTGCGTCCGTTGACGAGCGCAGTTCCCGCGTGACGGAAGTAGCTGCGCTCCTCTCCCGCGAGCACAAAGTGCTGGCTCAACGGATAGTTGGCTGACGCTGAATAGAGCTCGATCTTCCAGTACAGCGTGTCGGCGGGAAACATCGGCTCGATCATGCCGCTCTGGGCGAAAATCGGCGCCAGCTGTGCGATCCTTGTCCGCACGTCGCGCACGGAGATCAGTCGCGCACGGCGAGGAATCGAATCCGAAAGAAGGTCGAAGGACTGATACGCCCAGGCGTATCCCAGCCTCGACAGCCCGTCACCGAGACGCGGGCCCGCGACATCCAGCCGCGGATCCGATACGACGACGAGCCCGCGCGCGCCGGGATAGACGAGAGAATCCTGGCGGAGAAGCTGTTGTCCGGCCGTATTGGTGGCGACGCTGTCGACAGCCGCGGACACCGCGGATCCCGTGGACCCGGCGGCCAGAACATTGGGAGCAAAGGCGCGGCGAGTGTATTCCGCCCTGGTCGCCAAGTATGAACGCTCGCGCGTAAGCTGGATTGTCTTGGGCGTCAGACGGCGCACGATGAGCGGTACCAGCTCCTGAACGGTTATCGAAATGATCACGATCACCGTAACCGCTATGAAGCTCGTTCGCAGCTGTCCGGTCCATCCGCTCAGCAGGACAGTGATGGCGGCAGCGGCCGTTGCAATCGACAGCAGCAGGAGACCGGGAAGCAGCCACTGGTGATCAACGTATGAAAAGACTCTCTCTTCCCCGCTGCCGCGGATCAGCAGATCGTACGATTCGAGCCGATAGCTCCACATCGTCACCAGGAGCAGGACCGCGGCAAGGACGCTCAAGTGGCGGCGGACGTACGCGCTCATCCGCAGCCCGGCTTTCTCCCACCGAAGGCCTGGAGTGAGCGAGTAGAGAACCACGACGAGCATCGACACCGACACGACAAGCAGCGTGGCCCAGGAGTAAAGCGCTTTCTCGAAGGGGAGCCACGTGGTGTAGAACCCGAGGTCGTGCTGGAAGTACGGATCCGCCTCACGGAAGGTGACTTTGAGTCGCGCGAGGGCGAGCGATGTCCAGCTCGGAAGCGCGGGTGTGAGCGCGGCTGCAATCGCGACGGACAGCACCAGCGCGACCCGATCGAGATATTTTCGCGGGACGGCCTCGCCGAATTCGACATTGGCCAGTCGCCGCGGCAGGGTCAGCGAGCCGATGCTTCGGCCCAGCGTCGAGAGATTCACGAACGCAACGAGGACGGCGACGGCCCAGCCGATTCCGTAGATCAGCAGCATGTCGCCCATGCGCTCGTTCCAGAGCGCCGACGCTCCCATCGCGGCGAACCAGCTGTGATCGGCGTACAACGCCGACACGGTGCGACCGCCAACGAGTAGTACTGCTGCGATGACGACCCCTACGAGGAGGCGCCTGCGAGGCATCACATCAGACCTGAACGCCCTTTGCGCGGAGCCAGCCCTGCATCTCCGACTGAATCCTCTCGAGCTGCTCTTGGGTGCGCGCCTCGAAGCGCATTACCAGCACCGGGCCGGTGTTGGATGCGCGAATGAGTCCCCAGCCGTCGCCGAAAAGCACGCGAACTCCATCGACGGTGATGACCTTGTACCTCGCACCGAAGTACTTCCTGGCTTCGTCGACGATTCCAAATTTCTTGTCGTCGGGGCAATCGACGCGAATCTCGGGCGTAGATACGAACCGCGGCACGTCGGCCAGCAGCTCGCGGACGCTCTTGCCGGAGTCCGCGATGATTCGCAGAAGCCTGGCGGCGCCGTACAGCGCATCGTCGAATCCGTAGAAGCCTTCGGAAAAGAACATGTGACCGGACACCTCGCCGCCAACGGGCGCGTGGGTCTGGTGCATCTTCTCCTCTATCAACGAGTGTCCGGTCTTCCACATAACTGGAATGCCTCCGGCCTTTTCTATCGCCTCGGGAAGAGCCTGCGACGATTTCACGTCGAACACGATCGACTGGCCCTTGCCGGTTCTCGCCAGCGCATCGCGAGCGTAGATGATGAGAAGATAGTCACCCCAGATGATCTCGCCCTGATCGTCGATGACTCCGATTCGATCCGCGTCGCCGTCGAATGCAATTCCCACGTCGGCGCGATCTTTTTTCACGGCGGCGATCAGATCCTGGAGGTTCTTCTCGACGGTTGGGTCGGGATGATGATTGGGGAACCTCCCGTCGCTTTCGCAGAACATGCACCGCGGCTTGATGCCGAGTTTCGGAAAGAGCCTGGGCGCCACCAGAGCACCTGCCCCATTGCCGCAGTCGACGATCACCTTGAGATCGCGCGAAAGCTTGCCGATGCGTCCGGATATGTCGTCGACGTAGTGGTCGATTACCTTCTCGTGGCGAAGGGTTCCCTTCGCGCGTGGAGGTGTTCCGGCGACGGCAAGGTCGTAGAGGTGCTGGATATCGGCGCCGAAAATCGACGTCTTTCCAAGACCCAGCTTGAA
>DATARP010000026.1:0-15763 GCA_036264075.1 Gemmatimonadaceae bacterium | reverse complement strand
TTGCATCTCGCACACCGGCCGCATCCCCATGTGCGCCGCACCCGCCGCGGCTCCTATTATCGCCGCCTCGGAAATCGGCGTGTCGATCACGCGTTGCTCGCCGTACTTCGCCATCAGGCCTTCGGTCACCTTGAAGGCGCCACCGTACGCTCCAATGTCTTCGCCGAGGCAGAAGACATTCTCGTCGCGCTCCATCTCCTCGAACAACGCTTCGCGGATCGCCTCGAGATAGGTGACCTCAGACATCGTGCGTCCCCCAGCTCGAAGGCCGCTCGTGCACATCTACCGCCGATTTGATCCCTTCGCGAAACCACAGTGGAACGATTGCTTGAGGGTCGGCGTAAATCCCGACCAGCGCATCGGTCGGCTCTGGCATGGGCGATTTCTCGGCCTCATCCGTCGCGCGATCGATCTCGTCCCGGACTCGGGTGTCCGCCGCGTCGAGCTCCGCTTGCTCGAACCCTTCGCTCAAAAGTCGTCTGGCGTAGCGATCGATGGGATCGTTCTCGCTCGCCCACCGCTCGATTTCCCCCGGCGGCACGTACGACTGGTTGTCGTGCTCCGCGTGTCCCTTGCGACGGTAGGTGATCAGCTCGACGAGCGTGACCCCTCCCCCGGCACGCGCGCGATCGACCGCGCGCTTCGTCACCTCGTATGTCGCAATGACATCATTGCCGTCCGCTTGCTCGCCGGCAATTCCGTATCCGATCGCCTTGTCGACGAGCTGTTTGGCGGCGGTTTGCTTCCTGAGCGGGGTCGAGTAGGCATAGCCGTTGTTCTCGACCACGACCACGAGAGGACAGCGCTGAACGGCGGCGAAATTGATTCCTTCGTGAAACGCACCGGTCGAAGTCGCGCCGTCGCCGACGTAGACGAGGCCGACTCTGTCCTGCTTGCGCATCTTGAACGAGAGCGTGACGCCGGCCATTACAGGCACCATGTCGCCGAGGTGCGAGATCTGTCCGATGAATCCGCGCACCAGATCCCCGTAATGGATGTTGAGCTCTCGGCCGCGGGTGGGTGAATCGCCCTTGGCCATGTACTGCTTGATGATCTCGTTCGGCCTGGCACCTTGCACCAGCATCGAGCCAAGGTTGCGGATCAGCGGAGAAAGCACGTCGCCCTTCGACCGATCCAGTGCGTAGGCGCTGCCTACCGCGTCGGCCTCCTGGCCCAGGGAACGGAAGAGACCGCCGACTACTTTCGTCTGGCGATAAAGATTGACCAGACGCTCCTCGAGCGACCGCGTGAGCCGCATGTAGTAGTACAGCTCGAGCTTCTGTTCCCGCGACAGCGACCCGTCTCCACCGGCGCGACCAGAAGCCTGTCGCGCGTTTGCCGGCCTCGACGCGGCGGTACTTTGCCGCGCCATCCTAGTACGCCGCTTCGATGCGGTGCCGCGGATCGCCCGCTTTGTGCAGCGCGACGAAGAACTTCTTGGCGTTGCGGTCGAGACGGCTCTCGCCCATTTGGTCGGTGGAGATCTCGGCGAACGTGTAGTGCCCACCCTCTTTGCGCACGTTCAGCTGGAGCTTGCCCAGATCTCCCGCGAACATCCGTGAGCGCGCGGTGTGGCCGCTGCGCTCCATTCCGATCTCCGGGAAGAATTCATCGGCGATCCGGAGAACGTTCAGGGGCGTAAGCTGTGTTCTGAAGAAATGTCGCATGCGTGCTAGGTGCCCGGTTCCGACGCCGGATGCACCGTCTGAATCCAATCCACGCGCTCGAGCGGCAAGCGCGGGTCCTTGTCGCGTCGGAACTGGATCGCCGCGGCCCAGTCTCCCGTTGTCGCGAAGAAAAGGCGTCCAGAGTATGTGCCGAGCTCTTTTTCCTTCTTGAATCCGTCGCTCGAGTTCGCGCGATCGGCGCTCGTCGCGAAAATTCTTCCTTCGCCGGTGTCGATCGGTTGTCCTGTCTTCTTGTCCTGCACCACCACTCGGTAGACAATCGGCTCGAGTGCGCGGGGCGGCATCGGATCCATTGTGACGTGGAACGCGTAGTTGTCCGACCAGAGGCGAAGCTCCCTGGCCTTGGGATTCGGACCGCAGCCCGCGAGTGCCAGGGCGGCCAGCGGCAACGCGAAGCGATGCAGCGGCATCAGGCGTAGTACTCCAGGCCCAGGTGAGTGATCTGGTCTTCACCCATCAGATGTCGAAGCGTGTTCTTAAGCTTCGTCTGCTGGATGAACAGGTCGTGCTCGGGCTGCAGTCCCGGCGCGGCCATCGGGCTCTTGTAGTAGAACGAGAGCCATTCCTGGATGCCCTTCATTCCCGCGCGGTGTGCAAAGTCTGAAAAGAGCGCCAGGTCAAGGACGATCGGCGCAGCGAGAATCGAGTCCCGGCAAAGGAAGTTGATCTTGATCTGCATCGGATAGTTCATCCACCCGATGATGTCGATGTTGTCCCAACCTTCCTTGTTGTCACCACGCGGCGGATAGTAGTTGATCCGCACCACGTGAGAGAAATCCTTGTAGAGATCGGGATAGAGCTCGGGCTGCAGTATCGTGTGGAGTACACTGAGCTTCGATTCTTCCTTTGTCTTGAACGACTGGGGATCGTCGAGCACCTCGCCATCGCGGTTGCCCAGGATATTCGTGGAATACCACCCGGCGAGGCCGAGCATGCGCGCCTTGAGTCCCGGAGCGATGATGGTCTTCATCCAGGTCTGGCCCGTCTTGAAATCCTTGCCGGAGATCGGAACACCCTTGTCCTGCGCGAGCTTGAGCAGGGCGGGCGTGTCCACGCAGAGGTTTGGGGCTCCGTTCGCAAACGGAATCCCTTCCATGATCGCCGCATAGGCATAGAGCATTGACGGAGCGATAGCGTCGTCATTCTTCTCCATCGCTTTCTCGAACTGCTCGATCGTCGCGTGCTGCGGTCCGGCCTTGATGAAAATCTCGGTCGACGCGCACCATACGATCACGAGCCGGTCGCACTTGTTCTTCGACTTGAAGTCCCGCATGTCCTGCCGCAGCTGCTCGGCCAGATCGCGCTTCGTTTTCCCCTTCTTGACGTTCGTGCCGTGGATGCGCGTGACGTACTTGTTGTCGAACACGGCAGGCATCGGCTTGATTTTTTTCAAGAAGTCGGCGATGGGCTCGATGTCGCGCTCGTCGAGGACGCCCGCTTTCCTGGCTGCGGTGAGCGCGTCGTCGGGAATCGGATCCCACGCGCCGAACACGATGTCATCGAGCTTCGCGAGCGGAACGAAATCCTTGATGAGCGGAGCGCGATTTTCGGTCCTCTTGCCAAGGCGTATTGTCGCCATCTGGGTCAGAGAGCCGATTGGTTTCGAGCGACCGCGACGAATGCTCTCGACTCCGGCCATGAATGTTGTGGCGACTGCGCCGAGTCCGGGCGTCAGGATGCCTAGACGGCCAGCGGCCGGTGCTATGGATTTCGGGGCGGGACTAGAGGACGATCTGCCCAAGTTCTATCTCCGTATTGGTAATTAGGATTGTGCCCGACGCGTCGCTGTCACTCCCGCCTTCGGCTGCGAAGCCTGATCAGTGACCATGCGGATCGGCGCCGCGTCCAGGTGCTTCGTGGCGCGATAGACGAATGCAATCCGCTGTACTGCCGTGATCCAGGAGGTGACGCTGAGAAGAATAATAATCGCCATCAACACCCAACCATTCCAGAAAAGCCCAAAGAGGGCCTGCGGCGCCGAGAGCAGGACTATCCGCTCGGGGCGCTGCATCACTCCGACTTTCGCGTCGATGCCGAGGGATTCCGCGCGCGCGCGGGTGTAGGAGACGAGAAACGTTCCTATGATTCCCACCAGACAGACGACGACCATGTAAATGTTGTGGTGAATCGGATTCGTCATGTAGAACACCGCGAGGCCCGCCATCAGCGCGCCGTCGGCGACACGATCGAGCGTGGAATCGTAAAACGCCCCGAAGACAGTGCACCTGCCGGTTCTTCTCGCCACCTGTCCATCGATTACGTCGAAAATCGCCGTGACAGACATCAGCCAGCCAGCAGTCATGATGTGCCCGCTCGCGTAGACCACGGCTGCGGCAATCGTCAGCACCGTTCCGACGGTTGTGATCGTGTTCGGGTTGACATTGTTGCGGGCGAGTACGCTTATCGCCGGCTCGACTACCCGCAGGAACCCTTTCTTCAAATAATCGGTGGGTGTAGGCATTCAGCGGGGCCGGGCGGCAAGCTGGAGTCGGCCGACTTGCCGTCTCCCGAGGCTCAACACGCACAAAAAAGGGCCGTCGTGCAAAGCACGCCGGCCCCCTAAAACTAAGCCCTCCAACGATCTATCGCCAGCAAGCGCACTAACTGCTGAGACACATGTTCGTCATGGCAAGCGCCAATCGTACATGCTCGTGAGGGTCACGCTGTTCTTCGTGTACGTGCGGGTGTTGTCAACGGTGACGGCGCGAAGGTTGACGGTGGCACCCGCCGGAACTCCCGACACCGGAAGCGTCTCCACGCTGTTCGCTGCGACCTGCTTGAGGAAGATGTCGTTCCCGCCGCTGACCACGTAAACGTTGACCGCCTGACTCAGATCGTTCGTCAGGTGAATCGACGTCTCCGTCGCGGGTTCGGCTCCCGTGCGCACTTCAACCTGCCGACCTCCGCAAGCCGCGAGCGCCACCAGCGACAGCGACAGCATGAACATTCGCATAGCTACTCCTCCCCCAATTGGCTGTGATTGAACTGTTGGGGCTCGTTGCAAGAGATGTGCGAGGCTCAGCCGCCGCTGGCCAGCCTACTTGTAAAGCAGGTATTGCCGGGTCCGCTCCCGAAACGCGTACGCAGACTTGTACTCGCGATCGATCAGCACGTCCGGATCATCGCCGCGAAGAAGCGCTTCTCTCACTCTCGGAGATCCGAACCGCAGATCGAATGCGCGGTTATCGATCGTGAGCCTGGTGCCCGCCGTCTTGTTGATCGCCCACAGCAGCGTTGCGCCAACGCGCACCGATTGCAGCGCGCTCCTGTTCACGATGTGGATCCTGATCCCGGGAATGGTCTGGCCGGAGTACTTCCCGTCTGATGGGGCCACGGGAGTGAAGCTCTCGGCAAAAAAGCGAACGCCGGGAATCTCGCGATCCTTGAGAATCGCCACTGTCGCAGCTGCATTGAGCCACGGGGCGCCGACACGCTGAAACGCGTCGGGCATTCCCCGTCCCACCGAAAGATTGGTAGCCTCGAACGCCACGAGGCCAGGATAAAGCATCGCGCTCTGCAACGAAGGCATGTTCGGCGATGGCTTCACCCACGGCAGATCGGTGAGATCGAACCAGACATCTCGTCGCCAGCCGAGCATTGGAATCACGTGCAGATCAGCGCGGATCTTGAGCACGTCGTTGTAATAGAGTGCGAGCTCCCCCATGGTCATTCCGTGGCGAAGCGGAATCGTGGAAAGCGCGTAGGCCTGGCCCGGACGCCCCGGGGCGGGATCTTCCGGGTTCGCCAGCGCCTCATCGAGCACCGGGCCTTCGATGATGTAGCCGGTGATCGGGTTTGGCCGGTCGAGCACGATTATCGGCTTGTGCACCCGCGCCGCCGCGCGCATCGCGTAGACCATCGCGCCTTCGTACGTCCAGGTGCGCGCCCCGATGTCCTGGAGATCGAACACGAGTGCATCGAGCGTGCGAAGTATGCTGTCCGGCGGCGCCATCGTCTGCTGCCCATAGAGCGAATAGACCGGCAGTCCGCTCTTCGCATCGACGCCGCTGGCGATGTTCTCCCTGTCTTCCGTGCCGCGCAGACCGTGCTCCGGCGAGAAGAGCTGCACCAGACTGATTTTGACGTCTCGCGATCTTCTGTCCGTGAGCAGGTCGATGTCGGAGGTACCGTTCTCATCCACGCCCGTCTGATTGGTGAGAAGTCCGATGCGCTTTCCGCGAATCAGGTTTATGCTATCCTTGAGCAGGACAGTGATGCCCGGTCGCACCTTCGCTTCTGCGAGCTCGTTTGTCGGGTCGGGCGTTTTGTTGACGACCACGCAGGCGCCGCACAGGGGGAGGAGCACCGCGAGCAGCCGATTGTATCGCATCATCGAGGGTAGTCCGGTAATTTTGGTTGTGTCGGTGGTACCATATGATAGTCGCTGGCGTTCCGGGACGCTGTGACGGGATGACCAACGCAAGCGTCTTGCCTAGCCACCCCAATCCCTGACCTATGGCGCTGACTGCGATCGACTGGGCGATTGTCGCTGCCTACTTCCTGCTCTCCGTAGGCATCGGACTGTACTTCACGAAGCGCGGGGGCGAGAGCCTCAGCGAGTACTTCCTCTCCGGACGCCAGGTGACATGGTGGCTGGCGGGCGCGTCGATGGTCGCGACGACTTTCGCGGCAGACACACCGCTCGTCGTCACCGGTCTGGTCTCGGCCCACGGCGTCGCCGGAAACTGGCTTTGGTGGAACATGCTGATGAGCGGCATGCTCACCGTCTTCTTCTTCGCCCGCCTCTGGCGCCGCGCGCACGTGATGACCGACGTCGAATTCGCCGAGATCCGCTACAGTGGCAAGCCAGCCGCCGCATTGCGCGGATTCCGCGCGCTCTACCTCGCCATTCCGATCAATCTCATCATCCTTGGCTGGGTCACGAAAGCGATGATCAAGATCCTCACGATCTCGCTGGGCCTGCGCGACGTGAGCTTGCTGGGATTCAACGTTCCGGGCGAAGTAATCGCGGTCGGAATCTGCTTCATCATTACCGTCGCATATTCTGCCGGCGCCGGGATGTGGGCAGTCCTTTGGACCGATCTCGTCCAGTTCGTCATCAAGATGAGCGCTGTCATCGTGCTCGCGGTCTACGCGGTGCGCGCAGTGGGCGGCATGGACAAGCTCAAGGAAGGACTCACGACGCATTTCGGAAGCGCAGATGCCGCGTTCTCTGTGCTTCCCGTCAAGCTCACCCCCAGCGGAATCGAGGCCTACCCGTGGATGCCTTTACTCGCGCTCGGAGTATTCCTCTCGGTCCAGTGGTGGGCCGCCTGGTATCCAGGCGCCGAGCCGGGCGGAGGCGGATATGTGGCGCAGCGGATTTTCTCCGCCAAGACAGAGCGCGATGGCGTTCTCGCCACACTCTTCTTCAACGTCGCGCACTACGCTATCAGGCCTTGGCCATGGATCATCACGGGACTTTGCACGGTTCTATTGTATCCAGCTGGAATCGGCCCGACGCACGACCACGAGGCCGCGTACGTCCAGGCATTCGTTGACCTCCTTCCCACTCCCTGGCGCGGATTCATGATGGCCGGGTTTGCAGCGGCCTACATGTCCACCGTCGGAACGCAGCTCAACTGGGGTGCTTCATATCTCGTCAACGATTTCTACAAGAGATTTCTGAACCGCAGCGCGAGCGAGAAGCACTACGTCGCGATCTCACGCTGGGCGACGGTATTTCTGTTCCTCGCCTCGGCGGTCGTTACCCACTACCTCGGCACTATCGAAGGTGCCTGGAAATTTCTCCTCGCTCTCGGGTCAGGAACGGGACTTGTCCTGATTCTTCGCTGGTATTGGTGGCGCATTAACGCCTGGAGCGAGATCAGCGCGATGGTCGCATCCTTCATCGTGTCCGTCTCGGCGATCAATATCATCAAGCCCCGATTCGCCGCTGGGGACCTTCGCGCCGACGCGTGGGTGATGCTCGTTACCGTCGCGGTGAGCACAGTCGTCTGGTTAGGGGTGACGTTTGCCACAAAACCGGAGCCAGAAAGGGTGCTCGAAGCCTTCTACAGGCGAGTGCGGCCGGGCGGCCCTGGCTGGGCTCGCGTCTCGGAGCGCGCCGGATTTGGCCGGGAGAGCATTCCTGGCGGTGCGCTGGCGTGGACCAACTGGATCGCCGGGATCGTGGCAGTGTATTCCACTCTGTTCGGGATCGGTAAGCTGGTGCTCGGAGACCTGCTGGAAGGTCTGATCATGCTGGCGATAGCGGTGGTTGCCTTCAGCTGGATTGCCCGGTCTTTCAGGGAGGAGCCCGCAACGCTGTCCGGAGTCGGTATACCTGTCACGGAACGCTTCACGGCATAAGTCGTTGCCCGGCGGCTGCACTACCCTGAATAGGGCGATCTGCCTAAATTTCATGCAGTACCGGAGGATAAATGTCAGTTTCGTCGCAACCTGAAATCGACCTCGCCGTCACAGCGAACGCTGGCGTCGAGGTGAAGAAGTTTATGGACGCCGAGGGCGTCACTGCCGAGCAGGGCGGGCTGCGCGTGAGCGTTCAGCCGGGCGGCTGCAGCGGCTTCAAATACAGCCTGGTCATCGAAGACCGCGCCGCGGAAGACGACCTCGTCATCCCGCGCGAAGGGTTCAATGTCTTCGTGGATCCGTTCTCTGCCCAGTACCTGAACGGCGTCACGATCGATTACGTGACTTCGATGCAAGGCTCGGGATTCACCTTCAAGAATCCGAATTCAACTGGCGGGTGTGGCTGCGGAAGCTCATTCTCTGCGTAAAGCCTCTGCTGGACAGCAGCACAAATCGAGGGCGGTGAAATGAAGACCAATTTCACCGCCCTCGATTTCTTTGTATTGGCGGCTTACCTCGTTGCGACGACAGTTCTCGGAATCTGGCTGGGCCGCAATCAGAAGGATTCAAAGGATTACTTCGTAGCCGGACATCAGATCCCGTGGTGGGCGGTTCTCTTCTCCGTAGTGGCAACTGAGACGAGCGCGCTGACGTTCATAAGCATCCCGGGGCTCGCCTACACTACCAACCTCGGCTTCCTCCAGATCGCGGCTGGCTATCTGCTCGGTAGAATCGTCGTCGCGTATACACTGTTGCCCCGGTACTATCAGGGCGATCTCGTGACGGCGTACGCGCTGCTCGAGAAACGGTTCGGGGTCACCACACGCCGCTTCGCATCGATCGTCTTCATGGTCACGCGCGCCTTCGCTGATTCGGTCCGCGTATTCGCGACAGCGATTCCGATCGCTCTTATACTCGGGCCGTCGGTGCCACAGCAGTACGTCATGCCCGTCGCGATCCTGGTGCTGGGCGCGTTGACGCTCATCTACACGTATCACGGCGGAATGCGCGCAGTGGTGTGGACCGACGTTCTCCAGACGAGCGTCTACCTTCTCGGCGGAATAACGGCGCTCTACCTGATCGGCAAGGGAGTGACGGGCGGTTGGGGCGCGATCCTCGGTCAGGCGCAAAGCGCCGGCAAGCTCAAGGTTCTCGACGTCTACTTCGGATTCGACAAGCCGTACACTTTGTTCGCCGGCCTCATAGGTGGGGCCTTCCTTTCGATGGCGTCACACGGCGCCGACCAGCTGATCGTGCAGCGTCTGCTCGCCGCGTCCAGCCTCAAGGAATCACGTAAGGCTTTGATCGGGAGCGGAATTGCAGTGTTCTTCCAGTTCACGCTATTCCTGATGATTGGAATTGGACTCTACGCGTTCTATCAAGCGCGCGCGTTCGCTGTCCCCGATTCGATTTTCCCGACGTTCGTCGTGGATTCGATGCCAAACGGCTTGCGTGGCTTGATCGTCGCCGCGGTGCTCGCTGCCACCATGAGCGCACATTCGGGCGCGATGAATTCCCTCGCGGCGTCGACGACACACGATATCTACCTCCCGTTGTCGGGCCGGAGCGCCGAGGATCCGCGCACGCTCAAGATGGCGAAGATGTTCACGCTCTTCTGGGGTGCAGCACTGCTGATCGCGGCGCTTCTCTACAAGCAGCAGGGCACGCCAGTGGTGGTCATCGCGCTTTCCATCGCCTCGTTTACCTATGGCGCGTTGCTCGGAGGGTTCTTCCTCGGCATGCTGTGGCGGAGAGCAATCCAACGCGATGCAATACTCGGCATGGCAGTCGGGATCATCGCCATGAGCTTCGTCGTGTTCTCAAAGTGGATGATGACGATCTTCCCGTCCCTCACGAGCTTTCTAACCACTCTCTCACACATCGCGTTCCCATGGTATGTATTGATTGGCACGTCGTTTACGATGGGAGTGGGCATTCTTTCGTCATTCACGCACGGCGCGCCGAACGAGGGAGACCGCTGGAATGACTGAGATTGTTATCGGTGTGGACGGGGGCGGATCGAAGACGCGCGTGCTCGTCGGTACAGCAGAGGGCGAGGTTCTGGCGACTGTCGACGGGCCAAAGTCCGCTGTTTCTCCCGGACAGGCGGCCAAGTCGGCCGACGTCATCGCGGATCTGGTCACGCAGGCCCTCAGTGAGATCGCGCAGCCAGGCACCGTGTTCCCGAAAGTTCTCTACTGCGGTGTAGCGGGAACTGGCCGGGATGAAGAGCGTCGTGCGCTGCACGCCGCACTCGATGCCAAGGAGCTGGCGGAAGAAGTCGTCATCGACTCCGATGGGTTGATCGCGATGTACGATGCGTTCGAAGATCGCGCCGGGATTCTTCTCGTTGTCGGAACCGGCTCCATCGCCTACGGGCGGAGTCCCGCTGGAGAAATCGTTCGTTGTGGCGGCTGGGGTCCCGCAATCGGAGACGAGGGCAGCGGTGGCTGGATCGGCAAGCGGGCGCTGGGCATTGTTGCGGCATCGAGCGATGGACGCGAGCCCGCCACTGCGCTTCTCTTCCCCATTCTCGCCGCAACCGGCTGTGAGGACGTGGAAGACCTCATTCCATGGGCTGCGGCCGCTGATGCGCGGGCCTATGCCACGCTCGCACCCGTAGTTTTCAGTACCGCAGCCGCGGGCGATCAACGCGCCAATGCTCTGATCACTCTTGCCGCCGAGGAGCTGGTGCTGCACATCCGCGCCTTGGCTCGCGCGCTGTTCACCGATGAGCGCGCCGCGGTGGCTGTTGCGTTGAGCGGCGGCCTTATGGACCGCGGCTCGCCACTCAGGAAGCGCCTGGAACAGCGCCTGAAGTCTGCGGTGCCGGGGGCAAATCTTCGATCGGAAGAAGTCCTTCCTGCGCGAGGAGCACTTCGGGCTGCGGCGCGTCGAATTCACCTTCCCACCTAGCCATCACGACTGTCGCAAGACAGTTGCCCACCAGATTGGTAGACGTGCGGGCCATATCCATCAGTGCGTCGACTCCCAGGATTATCGCGACTCCCTCGAGTGGCAGACCGAACGTGGCCAAAGTGCCGGAAAGAATTACGAGCGACGCGCGCGGCACTGCGGCGACGCCTTTGCTGGTGATCATCAGCGTCAGCATCATGAAGAGCTGAGCCGTCAGCGTCATCGGGTGCCCCGCCGCCTGCGCGACGAAGATCGACGCGACCGCAAGATAAAGTGTAGATCCGTCGAGGTTGAACGAGTATCCGGTCGGCATCACGAACGCGACGATCCGCCGCGGAACGCCAATCGCCTCCATTGATTGCATCGCGAGCGGCAGCGCCGCTTCGGACGACGTCGTCGAGAAGGCAATCAGGGCCGGCGACCTCACCGCGCGAATGAACCGCTTCAACGGCACCTTGAATAACACCGCGATGGGAAGCAGGACGACGAGGAAGAAAACGATCAATGCTCCGTACAGCGTCAGGATCAGCTTGCCCAGATTGACGAGTACTCCGAGGCCGCCTTGTGCGACGGTGACCGCAATCGCCGCCCCGATTCCGAACGGCGCGAATCGCATCACGATGAGCGTGAACTTGAACATCACGTCAGCGATTCCTTCGCATCCGGCTAGCACGAGCTCCTTCGATCGCCCCTGGACCTTCGACAGGGCGACCGCGAAGATGACTGCAAAGAAGACAACCTGTAGCACTTCATTCTTCGCGGCGGCGTCAAAGAAGCTTGTTGGTACGAGGTGCTCGAGGAACCCTGTCCCAGTCTGCGTGTTGTGCGCGAGCTCCTTCCCCGCCTCGGCGGACGCCGCGAGCGTCACGCCGTCCCCGGGTCGAACGAGGTTGACTGCGACCAGTCCGATGACCAGCGCAAGGGTCGTCACGATCTCGAAGTAGATGATCGATTTGAGCGCGAGTCTGCCCACGCGCTTCATGTCGTCGCCGTGACCGGCGATGCCGACCACCAGTGTCCCGAAGATCAACGGCACGATGATCGACTTGATCATCCTCAGGAACACCGTGGACAATGGCTTCGTGGCAACCGCGAGGCCGGGCGCGAAGGTGCCGACCAGAACTCCCACGACCATCGAGATCATGATCCACGATGTCAGAGGAATTCGGCGAAGCGTTTTGTAGACCATAAGCGGACAGGAGGCGGATAACTCCAGCCTCTGATCAGCCCTTCGAGATTGGGGGCGGCGGCTCGAGCGGAACGGGCCCTGCCCCGCGCCTGAGCGTGGAGTGGGCGTATCCGTACATGACGTAAAACGCCAGACCAATCAGCAGCCACCAACCGAACCTCACCCACGCGAGGTGGGGAAGCCCCCTCATGACGAAGAGGCACAGAGCGGCGCCAATGGGTGCGACGATCCATACGAACGGGACTCTGAACGGACGGCGACGCTCCGGTTCCGTGTATCTGAGCACCAACACGCCGGTGCAGACAAGGGCGAACGCGAACAGCGTCCCGATATTGGTGAGATCGTAGGTCTCACCGGCGTCGCCGATCAGCGACCATACCGCCACGAACACGCCGGTGAGCAGAGTGGTGATGTACGGGGTGCGGTACTTCCCGTGAACCTTGCTTGCCCACACCGGAAGGAGGCCGTCGCGCGCCATCGCGAAGAAGATTCGGGGCTGGCCGTACTGGAACACCAGCAACACGGCAGCCATCGAGAAGACCGCGCCAAGCGCCACGATCTTGGCGATGCTCGTCATTCCTGTCGCGTTGAGCGCGAAGGCGAGCGGATCAGCGGCCGTTCCGAGCTGCTTGTACGGAACCATTCCCGTCAACACGAAGCCGATGACGATGTAGATCACGGTACAGATCGCGAGTCCGCCCAGAATTCCGATCGGCAGATTCCGCTGCGGATTCTTCGTTTCCTCGGCCGCAGTCGAGATCGCGTCGAATCCTATGTAGGCGAAGAAGACGATCGCCGCTCCCTGGTGAATTCCCTTGAAGCCGTTCGGAGCGAACGGGTGGTAGTTCGCGGTGTTGATGTGCTGCGCTCCCATCACAATGAAGAGAGCAAGCACGATGAGCTTTACCGCGACCATGATGTTGTTCGCCCGTGTACTCTCGCGTACCCCCCGCAGCAGCAGCCACGTGATGAGCGCGACGATCGCGAACGCCGGCACATTGATCAGGATCGGAATTCCGGCAATGCGCGGCGCCGTATCCAACAGTCCGTGCACATCGGGATTCGAGCTGAGCAGCGCGGTCCGATAGCCAGTCGTGAGCCATGAGGGAATCGATATCCAGCCCCCGACGAGGGACTTGAAGTAATCACCCCACGAGATCGCGACAGCGACGTTGCCTACGGCGTACTCGAGAATCAGGTCCCATCCGATGATCCACGCCACCAGCTCACCCAGCGTCGCATAGGAGTACGCGTACGCGCTACCGGCCTGCGGAATCATCGACGCCAGCTCGGCGTAGCAGAGTCCCGCCAGTGCACAGCATGCGCCGAGTAGTATGAATGAGATGACGAGCGCGGGGCCCGCCCCAACGCGGATGACATTGCCCGCTGCGTCTACCTGTCCTGCCGCCGCCGAGCCGATCGAGCCGAAGATACCCGCGCCGATAACAGCTCCGATCGCGAGCATGATCAGGTCGCCGGAGCCCAGCACTCTCTTCAGGCCATTCGGATTCTCACCCTCTGCCAGAAGCGCTTCGATCGGCTTCCGCGCGAACAGGGATTTGATCAAGCCACCGCGCTCTTCACGCGCATCGCGTAGAACGATCGCCACACGAACGTCACCGAGATCAGGAAGAACACCCCGGCCAGGATGGTCGTCAGAGTGCCGCCGCGAGACTCGGTCAGCGACACTGCAAGCTCCACGGCGAGCAATCCAAACAGCGTGGTGAATTTGATGATCGGATTGAGCGCCACGGACGACGTATCCTTGAACGGATCGCCGACGGTGTCTCCAACAACCGTAGCCGCGTGGAGCGGAGTTCCCTTCTGCTTGAGCTCGACCTCCACGATCTTCTTCGCGTTGTCCCAGGCGCCACCGGCGTTCGCCATGAAGATCGCCTGGAAGAGCCCGAACAGAGCGATCGATATGAGGTAACCGATGAAGAAGTACGGTTCGATGAACGCAAACGCCAAGGTAGCGAAGAAAACCGTCAGGAAGATGTTGAACATCCCCTGCTGCGCGTACTTGGTGCAGATCTCGACGACCTTCTTGCTGTCCGCGACCGAGGCCTTGGCCGTGCTCTCGAGATTGATGTTGGCCTTGATGAACTCGACGGCTCTGTACGCGCCGGTAGTAACGGCCTGCGTCGACGCTCCGGTAAACCAGTAGATCACCGATCCGCCGGCGATAAGGCCGAGCAGGAAGGGCGGGTGCAGAATGGAAAGGTTCGCGATGAACTCCGGCTGCAGCCCGTGCGTGAGCCCGAGGATGATCGAGAAGATCATCGTGGTGGCACCAACGACGGCAGTGCCGATGAGAACGGGCTTGGCCGTCGCCTTGAACGTGTTGCCGGCGCCGTCGTTCTCCTCGAGGAGATCCTTTGCCCGCTCGAACTGCGCATCGAAGCCGTACTGCGTCTTGAGCTCCTGCTTGATGTTGGGCAGCTGCTCGATCTGCGACAGCTCGAACACCGACTGCGCGTTGTCCGTGACCGGCCCGTACGAATCAACCGCGATCGTTACTGGGCCCATCCCCAGGAATCCGAACGCTACGAGTCCGAACGCAAACACCGCTGGCGCGATCATCAGCGTTCCGAATCCAGTCGTGCTCACCAGAAAACCGATCGACATCAGAGCCATGATCGCCATGCCGATCCAGTACGCACTGAAGTTTCCCGCTACGAGGCCGGACAGAATGTTGAGTGACGCGCCGCCTTCCCGCGACGAGGTCACGATTTCCCGAACGTGACGCGAGTCCACCGACGTGAAGACCTTCACCAGCTCGGGAATGATCGCGCCGGCCAGCGTGCCGCACGTGATGACGGTCGACAGCTTCCACCAGAGAGACCCGTCGCCTAGGCCGGGCAGCAGCATGTAGGAAACGAGGTAGGTGAGACCAACGGAAATCAGCGATGTCAGCCAGACAAGTGAAGTCAGCGGCGACTCGTAGTTCATGTGGTCCGCGTTGACGTATCTCGCCTTCGCAACGGCTTCGTTCACCAGATACGAGAGTCCGCTCGCGACGACCATCATAATGCGCATCACGAAGATCCAGACGAGCAGCTGGATCTGAACCGTCGGCTCGCGCACGGCGAGAACGATGAACGAGATCAGCGCCACTCCGGTCACGCCGTAGGTCTCGAAACCGTCGGCGCTTGGACCCACCGAGTCTCCCGCGTTGTCTCCCGTGCAATCCGCGATCACACCCGGGTTCCGGGCGTCGTCTTCCTTGACGTTGAATACGATCTTCATCAGGTCGGCGCCGATGTCCGCGATCTTGGTGAAGATTCCACCCGCGATTCGCAGCGCCGCGGCGCCAAGCGATTCACCGATCGCAAACCCGATGAAGCACGGGCCGGCGTAGTCACCGGGAATGAAGAGCAGGATGAAGAGCATTATCACCAGCTCGACGCTGATGAGAAGCATGCCGATGCTCATGCCAGCCTTCAGGGGGATCGAGTAGCACGGATAGGGCTTGCCGCGAAGACTCGCGAAAGCGGTGCGCGAGTTCGCAAAGGTGTTGATCCTGATGCCGAACCACGCCACGCCGTAGCTGCCCGCGATACCCACCAGACTGAAGAGCAGGATGATCACAACCTTCATTGCCTCGAACTTCAGCAGAAATCCGAAGTACAGCAGGATCACGAACCCGATGAAGATC
>DATARP010000004.1:0-22388 GCA_036264075.1 Gemmatimonadaceae bacterium | reverse complement strand
TCGCCAAAGGGCGTGCGGCCGTAACTGGGCCACTCTGCCTCCGAAGCAGGGAGCGCCGATGCAGTGGGTCGGTACTGAACATCGGTGCAATAACCACCGTTGCTGCAATCCTGGAAGACCTGGCGGGGCCGCTGTTGGTGCGCGCACGCGGCGCCAAGAAACGCCACGCCGATTGGCAAAGCTTTCGAAGTCATGCGGGGAAGATAGGGCTCCGGGCCTCGCGTAACAGGGCGCTTGACTTGCCGCTCCGATTGCTATAACCTTAAATCCGGATGAACGGATGGAAGCCTTGACCCCGCCCGCCCTCTTCGGGCAGATGACCGCCCTCGCGGATCCCACGAGGAGCAGGCTTTTGCTCGCCCTCGAGCGCAACGAGCTGACGGTGAACGAGCTGCGGTCCATCCTCCAGCTCCCGCAGTCCACGATCAGCCGTCATCTGAAGATGCTCGCCGCCGAAGGCTGGGTAGAAGCGCGGGCCGAAGGCACCAGCCGGCACTACAGAATAGCGACCGATTCCCTCGACGCCTCAACCCGACGCCTGTGGCATCTGGTTCGCGACGAGGTGATGCATTCCACCGCCGCCGAGCAGGATGCGCGGCGCACCCAATCGGTGCTGGCGGAGCGGAGCACGCGATCCCAGCAATTCTTTTCGACGTCTGCAGGCCAGTGGGACAAAATGCGACTCGAGCTCTTCGGCCGGCGCGCGGACGTCGCACTGTTGGGCCTGCTCGATGAAAGCTGGAAAGTTGCCGACCTTGGCTCCGGCACCGGAGCCGTCACACAGGCACTCGCGCCTTTCGTCGCACAGGTGATCGCGGTGGATGAATCCAACGCCATGCTTTCTGCAGCGCGAAAGAGACTGCACGGCGTCGAGAACGTCGACATCCGAAATGGGCGGCTGGAATCACTGCCGCTCGCGGATGGTGAGGTCGATGTCGCCCTCCTCTTCCTGGTGCTCCACTACGCGACCGAACCAGTGCGCGTGATCGCCGAGGCTGGACGGGTTCTCAAGCCGGGCGGCCGCCTTCTGGTGCTGGACATGATGCCTCACGACAGACAGGACCTCAGACAGACGATGGGGCACTTGTGGCAGGGATTCGACAGCGGCACGCTGGCCGGCTGGGTGCAGTCGGCCGGATTTGATGGCTTCCGGTACAGTCCGCTTCCGCCGGATCCGGATGCAAAGGGACCGGTTCTCTTTGCGGCGACGGCAATGCGCAGTACTGCGGCTGCAACACGCACCGCACCACGCAAGAAAGCGGACTCGGTTCCGCTGAAGAAGACCGCCTGACACGAATCAACACAGACCTTCTAATGGAGCGCAACGTGGGCACGATTGCAGAACCGATGAACGCATTTACGGCGGCCGCCGAAGCTGGACGCGAGCCCTACAAGGTGAAGGACATCTCGCTCGCCGAGTTCGGACGCAACGAGATACGCCTCGCCGAGCACGAGATGCCGGGCCTGATGGCGCTCCGCTCCGAGTACAAAGCAAAGCAGCCGCTCGCCGGCGCCAAGATCATGGGCTCGTTGCACATGACGGTACAGACAGCCGTTCTCATCGAGACTCTCACCGACCTCGGCGCGGATGTGCGCTGGGTGTCGTGCAACATCTTCTCGACACAGGACCACGCGGCTGCAGCGGTAGTCGTCGGCAGGAAGGGAACGATCGACAATCCGCAGGGCACGCCTGTTTTTGCCTGGAAGGGCGAGACGCTCGAGGAATATTGGTGGTGCACCGATCAGGCGCTCGTCTGGCCGGATGGCTCGGGCCCAAATCTCCTTCTGGACGATGGCGGCGACGCAACGCTGCTCGTGCACAAGGGCGTCGAGTTCGAAAAGGCCGGGCGCGTTCCGAAGTTCGATGCGAACAAGGATTCTGAGGAGTACGGCGTCATCCTCGGCCTTCTTCAGCGCGAGTACGAGAAAGATCCGAAGCGCTGGACGCGCATGTCGAAGGACCTGCGCGGTGTCTCAGAAGAGACCACGACCGGCGTGCACCGTCTCTACCAGATGATGGAAGCGGGTACACTGCTCTTTCCCGCAATCAACGTCAACGACTCGGTCACCAAGAGCAAGTTCGACAACCTGTACGGCTGCCGTCACTCGCTTACCGACGGCATTCTGCGCGCGTCGGACGTGATGCTAGCCGGAAAAGTCGCGGTGATCTGCGGCTACGGCGATGTCGGGAAGGGCTGCGCGCAGGCGCTGAAGGGTCAGGGCGCGCGGGTGGTCATCACCGAGATCGATCCGATCTGCGCGCTGCAGGCGGCGATGGAAGGCTACCAGGTGACGACGCTCGAAGACGTCGTGAAAACCGCTGACATCTTCGTCACGGCAACCGGCAACATGAACATCATCACCGCGCAGCACATGGCGCAGATGAAGGACAAGGCGATCGTGGGCAACATCGGCCACTTCGACAACGAGATCGACATGGCCGGTCTCAAGAAGACCAAGGGCATCAAGCGGGTGCAGATCAAGCCACAGTACGACGAGTACGTGTTCCCCGACGGGCACAGCGTGATGATTCTCGCCGAAGGCCGCCTGCTCAACCTCGGCTGCGCGACCGGACATCCGAGCTTCGTGATGTCGGCGAGCTTCACGAATCAGGTCATGGCGCAGATCGAGCTGCACACGAACTGCGACGCCTACGAGTGCAGGGTCTACACGCTACCGAAGAAGCTGGATGAGAAGGTCGCGCGGCTGCACCTCGACAAGCTCGGGGTCAGGCTGACGAAGCTCTCGAAGGATCAGGCGGATTATCTCGGGGTCGCACCCGAAGGGCCGTACAAGCCGGAACACTACCGCTACTAGCCGCTATTTCGTACGGGCGGTGGAGTCGATCGAAAAGAAGGGCGACTTCACCACCGGGCGGTTCTGCGAGTAGGAACGCTTTGTGAGCAGGGCGACGGTGCTGTCGCGTCCCTCCCAGTGTTCGACGGCGGCAGAGTCGAGCAGCTTGTAGCGACGCGCCAGCTCGGCGCGATACCATTTCGCGCCGAGCAGCGGAACCGTGACGATGGTCACATCCCGCCGCGTGCTTTCCACTTGCTGTAAGTACCAGAGCGGGTAAGTGTCGTTGTCCCCCAGGGCGAGCATGATTCCGCCAGGCGGAACTTTCGACAGCATCTCTCCCGAATCGATTCGCGCGCGGGCCTCGACCGGATCCGTTCTGCGGTCCACCGCGGTCCAATTGAGAATCAGCGGCGCAAACGGCAGAACTATCGCGACCATGTTGAACGGTGTCTTGAGCAGGCGCGACAACCGAATCGATCCGAACCCCGCCCAGAGTCCCCAGCAGATGAACGCGAAGAAAAAGAAATAGTCTCTCTCGCGCGCTTCGTGCGGAGCGTTGGCCGGAAGAACGCCGATGCCAAACGATGGGCTCGCCTTCAGATTCAGATAGATCACCACGCCGAGCGTGGAGATGAGGAAGAGCAGAAACATCGCGCGCCAGCTCCGGCGGTCGCTGTTCCTGTGCGCGATGCACCCAACGACACCCAGCAGCGCGTAGAGAACTGTTATCGGCGTCCGCCACCAGCTCGGCGGCGCATCCGGAGCTAGGCCCTTCGCGAACTGCCAGTCGGCGTACTCGAAGAGATTTCCGACCTGGAGATAAAACGGCGCCTGCCTGGGCCATAGCGACGGGACGTCGTACTGGCGCCGCATAATCACGTCGACGAGCGCACTGAGAGTCGAAGGATTTCCCTGATTGATCGCCGGATCGTGCCGCGCCCGGATGTAGAGGTACAACACACCGGTCATCCCCACCAGCGCAACGACAATCGAGGCCCTCATCAACTTTGCCAGCGAGTGTGTCTCGCGCCGGCCGTCGACGTGGCGTCGTCCAACCGGGATCGCGAAGTATCCGTCCTGCGTGCTGAACACGAGCAGGATGGCGCTCGGCAAGACGAGGAGCGCAGTGAGATGGAGTGACCACGCGAGTCCAGCGAGATAAGCGGTGAGCAGGCTCCACCGCATGTCCGATCTCTCGCCCGCCCTGTCGCCGGCCCAAAGAATCAGTGCGCCGAACAATAGCGCCACCGCATAGACCTCCGTCTCGGTCGCGCTCATCCACACGGTCGACATCAGTCCCGCCGCGATTCCCGCCGCAGTCGCGCCGAATTCGTCTCCAGTCCACCTCGCAAACAGACTTGCGAAGATTCCGCAGCCGACCGCCGTGGAAACAGCCGACAGAAGATTGATCGCGCGAGCGAAGCCGAACACATCGGCGAACAACAGGCTCCAGACGTTGCCGAGCAATACGTAGAGCGGCGTGCCGGGCGGGTGGGGTATTCCGAGGGCGTGGATCGCGGCGAGAAATTCACCCGAGTCCCACAGCGTGACGCCGGGGGCAAGGGTGAGCATGTAGACAAAAAGCAGGATCGCGGCCGTCGTCCAACCCGGCGAGGGAAAGCGTCTTATCGGTCGTGCCTCAGTGATGAGTAGCCTTTCAAAATTACCTCAGCGGCTCACGAGGTGAGGGGAGAGCAATCGAACTCAGCTACACTTGCATCTTGCCCTGGTCCGCCAGCAGCTCCGATTCCTCCGGAGTGAGCGCCCACGCAGCATCGAGCGCCAGACGGTTCGGGCGCACATGGTGGACGCGGAAGATGCGCGCACCCGCGAAGAATGCCACCACGTTTACGCCTACCGTTGCCATGTCCCGATCTTCGTTCGAGATGACTCCTGGAGCGAGTGTCGTACCGCTCGATCCTCCTCCGGTCGCCGATGTGAAACGGATCAGCTCCGCAATCACTCGCTTTCGTGAGGCGCCGACAAAAACCGGGTATCCAGCCGCAACGATGCGCGGCAGCTCAACGAGTGCGGCGAGTGAATGCCCCGTGTTCTTGGAGAAGCCAATGCCCGGATCCAGCGCAATTTTTCCGGGATGGATCCCTGCGCGCTGCGCTATCTGGATTCTTTCCTCGAGCTCGGAGAGAATTTCACCGACGGGATCGCGTCCGTAGGTCGCCATGTCGTAGCTCGCCATCTCGCCGACGGTTCCGCGGGAATGCATCAGCACGACGTTGCAGCCAGCTTCGGCGCAAACGCGCGCCATGTCAGGGTCGAGCGACATCCCCGAGACATCGTTTACGATCGACGCTCCTTCCGCGAGCGCGGCGCTGGCAACCTCTGATTTGACGGTGTCGATGGAGATTGCGACATCGCTCCACCTCGATCGAATCGCGCGGATCGCGGGCAGCACTCGCTTCAGCTCTTCGCGCACGGGGACGGGCTTGGCGCCCGGTCTCGTCGATTCCCCACCGACATCGATAGCATCGGCGCCTTCGGAGATCATCCGGTCCGCCTGTGCGATCGCCGCCTCGGTTGAAACGAAGTTACCCCCGTCGCTGAAGCTGTCGGGGGTAACGTTGAGAATTCCGAAGATGTTTGGCCGCTGTGACTTTGACGGCCACGAGAAAATCACGCCGGAGCTACCTCGGGACCTCCGAAGAGAGGCGGCTTGGACGGCTTGGCGTGCATCACCGGTGTTGCCAGCGCTGGTGCTGTCGGTGGCGGACTGATCGGCCGCGGCGGAAGTTTTTCGCCCCGCGCGAGTGCAGCGACTTCATCACCCGTGAGCGTCTCCCTGTCCAGCAGCGCCGCCGCAACCGTGTGGAGCAGATCCATGTTTTCCTGGAGCACCACCGTAGCACGCGCATACGCTTCCTTGATCACGCGTGTTACTTCAGAATCGACGAGCTGCGCGGTGCGCTCCGAAACTTCCCGACGCGTCTGCAGCTCGCGTCCCAGGAAAAGCTCCTGCTCGTTGTCACCGACGAGGATCGGCCCGATTTCGTCGGACAGTCCCCACTGCGATACGTACCGGCGGGCCAGACCGGTGGCCTGCTGAATGTCGCTGGCCGCTCCGGTCGTAACGCGCTCGCGACCGAACACCAGCTCCTCGGCAACGCGACCGCCATACGCCTTCACGAGATTCGCCTCGAGCTGCTCTCGCGTAACGGAGACGCGATCGTCTTCCGGAAGCGTCCACGCCACACCGAGCGTGCGACCGCGCGGAACAATCGTGACTTTGTGGAGGGGATCGTTGCCCTTCACCTTCACCGCGCAGATGGCGTGGCCACCCTCGTGGTAGGCCGTGAGCTTCCGCTCCTCGTCCTTCATCACCATCGACTTCCGCTCTGCGCCCATCATCACCTTGTCCTTGGCGTCCTCGAGATCGGCCATGTAGACCTTCTCGTGGTTCCGTCGCGCGGCGAGCAGAGCTCCTTCGTTCACGAGGTTCGCCAGATCGGCTCCCGCCATGCCTGGAGTTCCGCGCGCGAGCGTCGTGACGTCGACGTCCTCGGCCATTGGCTTGTTGCGGATGTGGACGCGCAGAATGCCTTCGCGTCCGCGCAGGTCAGGCAGGTCGACCACAATCTGTCGATCGAAGCGGCCCGGGCGCATCAGCGCTGGGTCGAGAACATCTGGGCGATTGGTCGCCGCGATCAGGATCACGCCGTCGTTGGATTCGAACCCATCCATCTCGACGAGAAGCTGATTCAGCGTCTGCTCGCGCTCGTCGTGGCCACCGCCGAGTCCCGCGCCGCGATGGCGGCCAACGGCGTCGATCTCGTCGATGAAGATGATGCAGGGCGCGTGCGCCTTGCCCTGCTCGAACAGGTCGCGCACTCTGCTGGCGCCTACGCCGACGAACATCTCCACGAAGTCGGAGCCCGACATCGAGAAGAACGGGCGCCCCGCCTCACCGGCGACCGCGCGCGCAAGCAACGTCTTGCCGGTACCCGGTGGCCCGACGAGGAGCGCGCCCTTCGGCAAACGTCCGCCCAGCTTGGTGAACTTCTGCGGATCCTTCAGGAACTCGATGATCTCCTGCAGCTCGACCTTTGCTTCATCCGCCCCGGCGACATCGTCGAACGTGACCTTGGGAGTGTCGCCCGTGAGGAGCTTGGCCTTCGACTTACCGAAGCTGAACGCCTTTGCGCCACCGGCCTGCATCGAACGGAACAGGAAGAACCAGATTCCGAAGATCAGCAGGTACGGGAAGAGGCTGATCAGTATCGTCGTCAGCGACGGACGAGCATCCTCGGCCTGGATCTGCACGCCGTGGTCGCGCAGGCGCGTGATCTCATCGCTCGAATTCTCCGTCGGAAGGAGCGTCCGGAACTTCTGAACCTGACGTCCCTTGACGTTGATCTTCGACTTGAAGTCGCCAGTCACCATCCGGCCAGCCTGGACGGTCACCTTGTCGACGTTGTTGTGCTGCAGCTGATCGTCGTACTGCGAGTACGAGATCTCCGGCGTGGCGTCGGACCCCTTCCCCGAAAACTGGATGATGGCGACGGGCACCAGTATGACGAAAACCCAGAACGAGAGCTGCTTGGAAACCTTGCTCCAGTTCGTCGGCTTTTTCGGATTCTTGTTAGGCATTTGTATGGGCATTACTGCAAGCTCGCTATGTACGGCAAGTGGCGGAAGTTCTCCGCGTGATCCAACCCGTATCCAACCAAAAACTCATTCGGCGCATCGAAACCGACGAACCTCGCATCGTACAGCAACCCGTCGGCAATCCGTTTGTGAAGCAGGGCACAGATCTCCAGAGACCTGGGCCTCCGCTCCTTTAGTATAGCCATCAGACGATTCAATGTGCGGCCGGAATCAATGATGTCTTCGACCAGGAGTATGTCCTTCCCTTCCAGCTGAGTTTCCGGGTCGTAAACCAGGTTTACGGTGCCCGACGAGACCGTTCCGTCTCCGTAGCTGGAGGCCACCAGGAAATCGACCTGAAGGGGTCGCGTGATCTGGCGAACCAGGTCGCTGAGAAAGATGAAGCTTCCCTTGAGCAAACCAAGCACCAGCAGATCGCCGTCCGGATAGGCAGCGGTGATCTCTCTGCCGAGCTCGAACACCCTGTCTGCGATTGCCACCTCGTCGAAAGCGATCCGTTTGACGACTCTTCCCGAAAGACGCGGATCGCTTCTGGAGCCCACCGGTCTGACGGTGCTGCTCACGCTCTGATCTCCGTCGGTTGGGATCGCCAACGCCGCAGCAACATGTGATCGCGCCGCATTACGATCTCGACTCCTCCGGAGAGCTGAATTGTTCCGCCAGTAGCTCCCTTAATAGTAAACTCCGCAGCGCGGTGGGTTCCGCGCCGGTCCATTACCACGCTTGCGCGCGCAGCCAGAGCAGGCCATAAAACGCGCAGACAGTCCTCGTCGAAACCCTGGAGGCTCGACCGATTGATGCGAAGGCCTCCTTCGCGCTCGGCCTCCGACTCGACACTGCCCGCCAGATCCTCCAGCGAGCGGCGCCACTCGGCCGCCTTGCGGGCCAGCGCCAACAGCTCGTCAGGGAATCCTGGGTTCCGCTTCACGATCGACGGGAGAATGTCCAGCCTGATCCGATTGCGAAGGTGCTTTCGGTCGCAATTGGACGGGTCCTGCACGAAGACGACCCGATGAAGGGTGGCGTACTCCGCCAAAGTAGCGCGCCTGATGTTTAGGAAAGGCCGGACGATCTCCGATTCCGCGTAAAGGCCGGCGAGCCCGCGGGGGCCGGCATCGCGAAGGATGCGCATGAAGACGGTCTCGACCTGATCGTCCAGGTTGTGCGCGGTCACGACACACGAGTCCCGCGACGCCGCGACCTGTTGCAGAAATGCCCAGCGCCCCCGCCGCCACTCTTCTTCTTTCTTTCCGATGGTGGAGGCCCGGCCGGTGACACAGAGGAACCCGGATCGATCTGCCTGTCGCGCAACGAGGGCTGCCGCCTTGCCGGCCGCCTTGCCGGTACCATGGTCGAACGTGGCGACGATGATGTTCCGGCGCGCACGCGGCGGCAGGCGTGACGCTGCTTTAAGAAGCACCATCGAATCGAGGCCGCCGGAGACGGCGAGAACTGCGTGCGCACAGTCAGCGAGCGCGGAGCCCACAACGCACTCGAGTTGCGACGCTTCAACCCTGGCCGCTGTCATGATAGTTTTAATTTACCTAATTCACGGGGGAGTTTCGCTTGGAAACGCACGGTCCGCTGGGAACGCTGTGGGTTTCGTTCGGCCTGATCGCGTTCTACATCGCGTTGATCTGGCTGAACTCACTATTGGGGATGTTCCTGACCCCGTTGTTCATTGTGCCGGGCACCTGGCTTCTCGACTGGCTGAAGAGGCGCAAGGGCGAGCAGACCGCCGTCGAAACCGGGGAGACGGGCTACCAGGGATAGAGCGCCTGGTAGTACGCACGATTGCGGAGTATCGTGCGAACATAGTCGCGCGTCTCCACGAACGGAATGCGCTCCGTGAACACTTCCGGATCATCCGCTCCCGTCTTGGTGGACCACTTCACCACGCGTGACTCGCCGGCGTTGTAAGCCGCGAGTGACTTCACAACTTCCGGATATTTTCGCATCAGCGTGCTCAGGTGAGCCGTGCCGAGTTTGATGTTCGTCGCCGGCTCATAGAGCATGTCCGGATTCCACGGGCTGATTCCCTTCGCGCCGGCGAGTGTCTTGCCGACGTCCGGCATTAGCTGCATCAGGCCTCTTGCCCCAACCGGCGAGGTGGCAAGCGGATTGAAATTGGATTCCTGTCTTATCAACGCCGCGACGAGCACAGGATCCAGCCCGTTCTCCTTCGACGAAGCTATGAGGGTTTCTCGCTCGAGAACGGGGAAATACAGCCGGTAGTTGGCGGGCGTTCCCCCGAGGTCGTCGATGGCTCGCTTGCCGAGCGCAATCGAGCGCGACGCCTGGTCGCTGCCCGAGAGTGCGCTTGCCGTGGCGACAAGCCGCGTCGGGTCAGTCAGCGCGTCCTTGAACAGCTTGTCGTTCTCGAAGCCGGCTTCCACGTCCATCCCCACATCTTTCAGAGCAGTGACGCGTCCCGTGACGCTGTCGACCGCCGCCACACGGGGGTACGCCGACGGCGAGACATCCTTGGCAACGAGCGTCGTGTCGAGACGCTTGGCGGCCATCACGGCGTAGTAGCTGAGCGGGTCCTGTTTGATCACCGTCCGCCACCTCGCTTTGCTTTTCGCCTTGTCGCCGAGCGCAGCGTAGGACCGTCCCGCCCAATATCCAGCGGCGAGCGCCTCGCTGCTGTTGGCATCGCGCGCCACAAGCGAGTCCCACTCCGCCGCCGCCGCTTTCCTGTCGCCCTGGATGTACGAGATCATACCTGCGCGAAAGCGCGCGCTCGTCGCGTGGCGGCCGGTCGGAAACCGCTTCAGCAGCGTGAGCAGCGCCTGACGCGCATCCTGATCGCGGTTGTCGTCTGTCGCGAGGTCAGCGAGAAGAAGCAGCGCCGAGGCCGAACTCGTGTCCGCTGGATATGCGGTGGTGATCCGGCGCAGGGTCGCGCGACCCTCTTCCGTATTTCCGAGGGCGATCTGAGCTCGAGCCACCTGGTATTGCGCCGCAGCAGCAAGTTTTGGCGGAGTGCGGACCCTGTCGAACTGCGCGGCGGCGTCGGCGAAGCGCCTCAATCGGTACAGCATCGAGCCGTACGAGAAATTATCCGTGGCGTCGCCCAGTCCGGAGCGAAGCGACTTCGCGTAGCCAGCGGCGGCGCGTTCGGGCAGTCCCGACTTGCTCGCGGCCCGCGCGATTGTGAGCTCCTCTGCTGGTGTCGTCGTCTTGAACACCTTGTCGAAGAGATCGATCGCCTCACGCGTGTCCGCCGAATTGTTGGACGTCGAAATGAACGAGAGCAGGTCGTTGCGGGCAGCGGCCTTCGATGCTTCGTCCGCTGGTGGAGCGACGCGCAGCCGGAGCGCGTCCAACGGTGCACCCAGCGCAGTATAAGCTCTGATTGCGCCCGCAAAATCGCGTGTTCGCTCGCGCGCGATGGCGTCGGTCCAGCCGATGCGAGCGCGCGCCACATCCGTGCGAAGCTTCGAGTAGTAACCTCCGCGGGCGGCGCTATCGCCCGTGACGCCGGCAGCGCGGAGGTAGAGCCAGTCGGAGATCTGCGGCAGCTTTCTGGCTGCTTCCTCGTATGCGGACCGTGCCTGATCTAGACTGTCGGCGCGATCCAGCTCTCGTGCGTGCAGCACCAGCGTGCGATCGTCGGGCGAAAGGACGTGACGCGTGGTGTCCCCCGCGAGAACCGCGGTGGAATCCTTTCGAGTCGGTTGTTGATTCTGGCAGGCGCTCGAGGAGAGCATGAGCGCCATCAGCGGCAACAGAAGTTGACTTATCGCCAACGTGTGTGGTCTCCATCGAGCAGTTGATCCGCCTCCTTTGGCCCCCAACTTCCTGCCGGATATGTCGGGAGCGGAGCGTCCGGGTGCTGATCCCAGTACTGCAGCACCGGGTCGATGATCTCCCATGCCATCTCGACCTCGTCGCTACGCGTGAAGAGCGTTGGGTCGCCGATCATGCAATCGAGCAGCAGCGTTTCGTAGGCAGGGTGGGCGTCGTTTCCGAAGGCTTCCGCATAAGTGAAGTCCATATCGACCGGCGTAATCTCCAGACCCGGAGTAAGCTCATGCATCGCACCCGGTGTCTTCACCTGAAATCGCAGGGAGATTCCTTCGTTCGGCTGAACGCGCAGCGTCAGCAGACTGGGAGCCATCTCTTCGACCGCCTTCTGGCCGAACAGGAGAAAGGGCGGCGCCTTGAATTGTACCGCGATCTCCGAGACCCGCCGCTCCATTCGCTTACCCGAGCGCAGGTAAAACGGCACACCTGTCCAGCGCCAGTTGTCGATCGAGATGCGCATTGCCGCGAACGTCGGCGTCGTGGAAGTGGGCGCAACGTCAGGCTCGCTCCTGTATCCGGGAACCGATTTTCCATCGATCACTCCAGCGCCGTACTGGGCGCGCACCACTGCCGGCTCGCACTGCTGAATCAGCGGCCGGACGGAGTGAAGGACTTTCACTTTTTCGTCCCGCACCGCGTCGCCGGTGAATGAGCTGGGCGGCTCCATCGCAGCCAGAGTGAGAAGCTGCAGCAGGTGGTTCTGGAACATGTCGCGCAGAACACCGGCTTCCTCGTAGTACTTGCCCCGGCCCTCGACGCCGACCGACTCAGCCGCCGTGATCTGGATGTGCGCGATGTAGTTCCGATTCCACAACGGCTCGAAGATCGAGTTGGCAAAGCGGAAGACGAGGATGTTCTGCACGCTCTCTTTGCCGAGGTAGTGATCGATGCGGTAGATCTGGTGCTCGCCGAACTCGTCGAGCACCAGACGGTTCAGCGCGCGCGCGGATTCGAGATCACGGCCGAACGGCTTCTCGATCACGACACGCACCCACGGGCGCTCCTCATACGAGTGAGTCCGCCAGGCGAGTCCGCTCGTGCATAGATGGGTGAGCGTCGTCTCGAAAACGCTGGGTGGGATCGCCAGATAAAAAAGGCGATTGCGATCTGGCGCCTGTGAGCGCGACTCGATGTCGCGCAATCGCTGCTCGATCGTCGAGTACGCCTCGTCCTTGCTGAAATCGCCGTTCGCGTAGAACGTCCGTTCGCAGAGCCACTGCCATACGTCTTCCTTGACGCGATGGATTTCGTCGGACGTGTCCATCGCCTTTCGCATCAGGGCGCGGTATCCCTCGTCCGTATTCGGATCGCGGGCCACGCCCAGTAGAGCGAAATTGTCCGGAAGCAGCTTCTGCTCGGCCAGATAGTAGATGGCCGGTATCAGCTTTCGCTTGGTCAGGTCCCCAGCGGCGCCGAAGATCACCATCGTGCACGGATCCGCCTTGTCGCGGCTCCCGTGCGGCCGGCGTGCGCGGACAAGCGGGACCGCCTGGGGTGTTTTCATGACTTCTTTACCGCGTGACCGCCGAATTCGTTTCGCAGCGCCGCAATCACTTTTGCCGAGAAGGAATCCGGCTGCCGGGAGCGAAGGCGCATCAACAGCGAGAGCGTGATCACCGGAGCTGGTACGTCGGTATCGATTGCCTCCTGAACTGTCCAGCGGCCTTCGCCGGAATCTTCCACGTATCCGCGGAGGTCGCTCAGCTCCCCATCTTTCTCGAAGGCCAGTTCCGCCAGCTCGTTGAGCCACGATCGCACCACGCTTCCGTGATTCCACACCGCGGCGATCTTGTGCAGATCCAGCTTGAAGTCCCTGGACGCATGTAGAATCTCGTAGCCCTCCGCGTACGCCTGCAGGGCTCCGTACTCGATCCCGTTGTGAACCATCTTGACGTAATGACCAGATCCGGGCGGCCCCATTCGCGCGTAGCCGTCGGGCGGCGCCAGTGTCTTGAAGATCGGCTCGCACAGTTTGAAAGCCTCCTCTGACGCGCCGATCATCAGGCAATACCCGTTGGCGAGCCCCCAGATTCCGCCGCTGGTGCCGGAGTCGACGAAATGGATCCCCTTCCCCTGCAGTTCTGCGGCTCTGCGCATCGAGTCGTGGAAATTCGAGTTGCCTCCATCGATGATCACATCACCTTTGGACATCCCGGGCAACAGCAGGGCAATCGTATCATCGACGGGTTTGCCGGCGGGCACCATGATCCACACTATTCGCGGCGCCTTGAGCTTGGCCGTGATCTCGCCGACAGTGGCCGCCTCGGTGGCGCCAAGCGCGACATAGCGCTGCCTTGTATCTGGCTTTCGGTCGAACACCACGACTTCGTGGCCGCCCTTCATCAATCGCTCCGACATGTTGCCGCCCATTCGGCCGAGGCCGATCATCGCCAAACGCATTGCCTATGCTCCGGGTAGTTCGAGATCGAGAATACGCTCCAGATCGGAGCGCAACTGTGCTGCGGATGTGAAGTGAATCACGTTCATGCCCAACGCTCTCGCCGGAGTAAGATTCTGCTGCCGGTCATCGATGAACAGCGAGCTTGCCGGCTCCGCGTGCGCGATGCCGAGCGCGCGGTGGTAGAATCGCCGGATCGGTTTCCGGACGCCAAGCCAGCACGACGAGAGGAACGCCTCGAAGATCTGAGAGATCCCAAACGCTTCGATCCGGTGAATGTTGAGCTCTTCCGACTCGTTGTTCAGCGTCATCAGAGTGAATCGGGAGTCCGTCTGCAGCGCGCGCGCGATTGCAACGGTCTCTTCGTTCGGAACGCTCTGCGCGCACATGAAATCAATGAACTCCTGGCGGGAGAACGGCCGCTCCATGTAGAACACCGCGATATCTAAGTACTCCTCGAGCGTGATTCTGCCTTCTTCCCATTCTCCGATGACTTCCTCGTGCCGCCACTGGAATTCATCGTGATCGAGACCGAATCGCTCGATTGCGCGTTGTCTCTGCTCCTTGTCCCAGCCATTGGAGCCGAGGACTCCGCCGATGTCGAAGAAGATGTGGCGGATCTCGGTCACGAGATCAACACCGCACGCGCCGGCGCGCCGTCACAGCCTTCGATCCGCAGTGGAAGGCAAATGAGCTGGTATTCACCCGCCACCGGTACGGAAAGATCGAGTCCTTCGAGAATCACAACCGATCGCTCGAGCAGTGTGCGGTGAGTCTTGTGGTGCCCGGAATGGAACTGCTCGATGGAGAGGTAGTCGATCCCAACGAGCTCCACGCCTTTGTCTACGAGGTACTGCGCGCCGTCGGGAGCGAGATAGGTGTAGTCCGGAACGAAGTCTTTTTTCGACAGCAACGCCGAGTTCCGCGTGCGGAGAAGGACGCGTTTATGTCCTTTGAGGTCGTGCTTCTGGAGATCGGCGACGCCTACGGAGCGCAGATCGTCGGGAAATGCGAGAAGCAGCGCAGGCCCGATCAAGCGATCGAGAGGAATCTTGTCGACTGTTTGGCCGTCGTCGAAGAAGTGCCGCGCTGCGTCCGCGTGGGTGCCCGTATGCGATCCGAAGCGAACGAAAGAGACGTTTGCTCCGGCGCCTTTGGCTACGGCTTGCTGGAGACTGATCTCTATCTCGGGGTTGCCCGGGTAGACGAGTCCGCCCGAACGGATCGGCACGGAGATGTCGTAAATGCGACTCACGGCCTTGGCATGAGCAACTGTCGTGCGCGGTTCAGGATGGCAGGCTCGTGGACTCGCTTGCGCTCAGGATGAAGCGCGGAATCGCTGCCTCGAACGATGTTCCATCCTGGCGGAGAAGACCGTAGTTGCCCTCCATCCAGCCCTCGCCTGACTTCAGAATGCAAAAGCTCTGATACTCGTGCACCGCGCCTGGCGCGATCGTCGGCTGTTCTCCGACGACGCCCTCCCCGATCACTTCAGTGTCGACGCCATCGCCAACGGAATCGTGGATTAGCCAGCGGCGCGTGAGCAGCTGCGCCGCCCTGGCGCCGACGTTTTCGATCCGGACGAAATAGGCGAACACGTAATGGCTCTGCGACGGCTCCGAATGATCGCGAAGGTAGACTGGCCGCACCGTGACGCGAATTCCCTCGGTCTCCCGGTAAAAAAAAGTGCGCGCGGTCATGCTGCAAGTTAGTGCGTTGGTGCGTTAACTGAGAGGAGAGTTAGGTGAGAGCCTAACTCTCCTCTCAGTCGAAGGTCAAATGAGGCAAGGCGGTCCTGCAACTACCAGATGACCGGCCTCACCGATTCCGGCCGCACCATCGGATCACCGGGCTTGCACCCGAAGGCAGCCGCAAACTGCGGCATATTCGAGATCGGACCGTTCGTTCTCCACTCGCCTGGGGCGTGCGGATCGGTGTTGATGCGCAATCTCGCGGCCTCGGGAGTCGTATTGGCCCTCCAGATTTGCGCCCACGCCAGGAAGAACCGCTGCTCCGGCGTGAATCCGTCGATGTTTGGCGGGCGTCCTTTCGCGGCGAGAGCTTTCTCGAGGGCGGCGTACGAGACCGAGAGCCCGCCGAGATCGGCCAGGTTTTCACCGAGCGTTAGCTTTCCGTTCACGTGAACGCTGTCGAGGACGGTGTATGAGTCGAACTGTGAGGCAACGAGCCCCGTTCCGTGCTTGAACTTCTCCAGGTCAGTCGTGCCCCACCAGTTTCTAAGATTCCCCTGCGCGTCGTATTGTGCCCCCTGATCGTCGAAACCGTGCGTCATCTCGTGTCCAATCACCGCGCCCATGCCGCCATAATTAACGGCATCGTCCGCGTTGGCATCGAAGAAGGGCGGCTGGAGAATCCCGGCCGGAAAGACGATCTCATTCATCTGCGGGCTGTAATACGCGTTGACCGTCGGCGGCGTCATTCCCCACTCCGTGCGATCGACAGGCTGCCCGATTCTCGAAAGGCTCCGGCGCCGCTCATACTGGCGAACGGCCAGCACATTATTCAGAAATGGGCCCGGCTGGAGGGTGAGGGTTGAATAGTCCCGCCACTTGTCGGGGTAGCCGATCTTGTTCGTGAACGCAGCGAGCTTGGTTTCAGCCTGCGTCTTGGTCGTGTCGCTCATCCAGCCAAGTGTCAGAATCTTGTCGTGGAATACCGACTCGAGATTGCGAACCATCTCCAGCGCGCGCTGCTTGGCGGCGGGCGTGAAGTACTGCGCCACGTAGGCCTGGCCGAGCGCGTCCCGCAGCCCGCTGTCGGTTGCGCGGGCGCAACGCTTCTCACGCGGCAACATTTCCTTCGCGCCACTCAGAGTGCTGGCGAAGCGGAAGTCCTCATTGACGAAAGCTGAGCTCAGGCTCGACGCAGCCGAATTGATGACGTCCCATCGCAGGTACGCCTTCCAGTCGTCCAGTGAAGCAGAGCTGAGGAGACTGTCCGCGGCTTTCAGGAAAACTGGATTTTGGACGTCGATCGTCGAGATGTCGCTCCGCCCTTCGCCGGCAAAGAACGTCGGCCAGTTGAAGCCCGGCGCGAGCTGAGCTACTTCCGCCGAGGTCATCTTGTGATAGTTGGAATTGGGATCGCGCAGCTCGACGCGCGTCTTGGCGGGCTTGGCCAGAGCAGTCTCGAGCGCAACGACCCTCTGGGCGTCGGTTGCTGCTTGCGCCGCATTTTCTCCCGTGAGCTGGAACATCCGCGCGATGTGATCCTGGTAATTGGCGCGGATATCGACGTAGCGCTTGTCAGGGTTCAGGTAGTAGTCACGATCCGGCAGCCCCAGCCCGCCCTGACTTATTCCGGCTATGACTTCGCTGCTGTTTTTCGCGTCCTGCGATGCGCCGAATCCCATCAAAGCGCGGACGCCCATCGAGTGGAGTCGGGCAATCTCGGCTTCGACCTGCGCGCGATTGGCAATCCCGTTTATTCGCGACAGCTCGGCGGCGATGGGTTGGCCTCCCACGCGCTCGGCTCCGGCAGAGTCCATACACGATGCGTAGTAGACAGAGAGCTTGCGCAAATCCGCATTCGCCTGCGTGTTGCCGTTCGCCGCCGCGCTCCGGAGGATGGTCAGAAGGTTGGCTTGATTGTTCTCCGTCAGCTCGTCGAAGCTGCCCCAGCGCGAGAATGCCGCGGGAACGGGATGGGTTTTGATCCACCCACCGTTCGCAAAGTGGTAGAAATCGGTGCAAGCCGAGACCGACCGGTCGAGATTCGCCGGAGCGAGAGGCTTGGTTTGCATCGGGACGACTGAAGTCTGTGCCGCTGCCGAACTCGCAAGCGCAAAGGTGAAGGCCAGAGCGCGGTTGACGAGACGCATTCAGATGCTCCTGGATGAATTGACAGGTGGACTAAAAGGACCGCGCACGCGAAGTCCAGTCCCGCGCTAACGCCTGATCAATCGGCCCTTCGCTGCTCGGCGCTTTGCTGCGCGGCTCTTTTTGTCGGGCTTCATTATGGATCCACGGCAATTGTCCGCGCCGCATTTGCAGACGTAGAACTTCTCCAGCTCCGCATCGTTCTCGCCGGTGCGCTCGTACTGGTAGTCGTAAGCGAGCTCCTCGCCCGCCTCGATGCCGCGCAGCGCGTGGATGAAGATCTTCTTCCCCGTGATCACCGCCTCGCAGTTCGGATCGCACGAGTGATTTATGAAGCTGGCATCCCCGCCACCCGTGCTCGAGGCTCCGTCGATGACCGTGGTCTTGTCCAGCGCGAACAGAAAGGTGTGGTGACGCTTCATCTTGGTGTCATCGTAGCGGCGGTCGGCTTCGTCGTTGTCGATGCGCTGCCCCGTGTACTCGAGAATCCTGGTTCCCTTTCGGATGTAGCGCAGAGCAAAGACCCCGCGGCCGTGGATGTGCGAGGTGCGCACGATATAAAGGGGCTCTCGCCCATTCCCTGAAGCAGACATCGATTGTCGTTGAGTGTTATCGCGCTGAAGATGCGACAATGAGGCCAGCGCACTCGCCGAGGCCGATACGGCCGGCTCCCTCGCGCTGTAGAAACGCCTTCATGATGATCTCGTCGCCGTCGTGCAGGAATCGACGCTCCTCTCCAGTCGGAAGGACGATGGCCTCGGCGCCGCGTCGGGTGAGCTCGAGAAGGCAGCCCTGCGAGCCGGCCTCCGGTCCGGACACTGTGCCGCTCGCGAAAAGATCACCAGGCGCCATGTTGCAACCGCCGCTCGTGTGATGGGTGAGCATCTGCGCCGGAGTCCAGTACATATCAGCGAGGGAGGCCGAGCTCAACCGCGAAGGCCGTAAATGGCCTTCACGCATCAGCATCGAGCGGATGTAGACCTCGATGGTGAGATCCAACCCGCCCTCGTTCTTGTCCTTTTCCGAGGAGAGATAGGCGAGCGGCTGTGGGTCGCCCGGCGGACGGAAGAAGGCCGGTGTGCGATACGGCTCGAGGGCTTCCCAGGTGACGACCCACGGGGAGATGCTCGTCGCAAAATTCTTGGAGAGAAAAGGTCCGAGCGGCTGGTATTCCCAGGACTGGATGTCCCGCGCCGACCAATCGTTGACGATGCAAATGCCGAAGATGTGATCTTCGGCCTCCTCGATGGGAACCGGCTGCCCCAGAGCGTTACCCTGCCCGACAAAGAACCCGACCTCGGCCTCGTAGTCGAGCATCTGCGACGGTCCGAACGTGGGAGTCTTCGACCCGGTGGCGAGGGTCTGCCCGTTTGGCCGCCGGACTTCACTGCCACTCAGAACGATCGACGACGCGCGTCCGTGATACCCGATCGGCACATACTTGTAGTTCGGGAAAAGCGGACTCTCCGGGCGGAAGAGCTTCCCGACGTTCGTCGCGTGATAGATCGACGCATAGAAATCCGTGTAATCGCCAATTCGAGTCGGCGAACGCATCTCGGCTTCCGACATCGGGACAAGCGCGCCCGGAGGAAGCGGATTGATCGCGCTGTCGTCACCCGGCGTTCCGGAAAGCAGCTGGCTCAGGCGCGACCGGAACTCGGACAGCGCGTCCCTCGGAGCCTGCATCAGCTCGTCCATCGTCGGGCGGTCGCAGAACCGCGCTACGTCGCGCGCCTTGCCCGTCCACAGATTCGCGCTCAGCGATTCGCCGATGTCGACGATCTGATCACCGATCGCGACGCCGACGCGGCGCTCGGTTTCGCCTTTGCGGGAGAAGACACCGAACGGAAGATTCTGGATCGGAAAGTCCGAGTCGGCGGCATTCGCCGACTCCACCCACGACTTGAGCGTCGGATCGTGCGTTTCGTTCACTGATTCTTTGGTGGTGCCGCGTGGGCGAGACTCTCGATCTCGTCGACCGGCTCACGGAAGGAGCACGAGCCGAACGAGACAGCGAACTCCGCGCGCGACGCCTGAATCTGATCGACGTCGATGCGCTTGTCACGCCAACAGATCGCGTCACTCGTAAACGAGAATGCCAGCGCGTCCTCCTCCTGGAGAACGGCGAGCGCAGTGTCGTTGGACTCGCCCGCGTAGGCGATGGCCGCTGCCACGAACACGTTCAGAAATCCATACATCTTGCCAGTCGGTCCATCCGGCTCGTAGGTGAGTCTGTATGTACCTCGAACTGGATGATGAAGTCCCGCCGTCGCCTTGAATGGGACTCGCTCCCGCCTGCAGGCCGAGATGAAGTCGATGATTTCCTCCGCCGGTGGGAAGGCCTCTGGCGTCACTCCTCCCGTTCGGATTTTCGCGCGAGAGCCTCCGCGCGCGATCACCTGGATCAGCGGCGAGACGTCGCCGGTGGTGGGAACCTCGAAGTAAGATATGAATGATCCGGGGAGCTCATCGCGCTGGCTTTCGATCTCCGCCACAGTGCTCGCCTTCAGCTCTGCAACGTCGATCACAGCGTGCCCTGCGCGCGATCCTGAAGAGTGTTCACTGTTGAACCGAAGCATCTCCTCGCCAGCCGCGTGGACGTCATCCGCGACGAGGACGCTCAATCGCCAGGGATCGGAATTCCGGTTGCGTGGAAAGAGGTCAGCTCCAACATCCTCCAGCTCCTTCAGCCGCCGCAAAGGAACGATGAATCTTCCGAGCGCGCTTTGGTCAGGGCCTTCGAGATAGGATGCATAGCTCTCGAGGGCGGGCCGCATGTCCTCGCTGGCGGGAGGAAAAAGTCCCGCGTAGTCGACGAGTCCGTGCAAGAGTGCGGCGATTGCCTTCAACGATGCTCCTTCGGCTTGCGGATGCTCATGACAAAACTTATCGCGAACGGCTACCGCGCGATAAGTCAGCGATCGCTCAGGCGTCTGACGAACTTGAGTCCGGACCAGGTGGAATCGACCGCGCAAACTTTCACGTCCACGAGCCCGAACTCAAGACCTGCCGCGCGAACAACGCTCTCGGTCAGCTCGGTCGCGACGCCGGAGCTTTGTTTCGGCCAGGCGACCCACAACATTCCGCCGGCGGCGAGTCTGTCGCGCAAAACCGGAAACCGCTTCGCCAGATCCTCTTTTCTGGTAGTGAACAGCATCGCGAAATCGAGCGGGCCTCGGGGCGTGAGCGTCACCCCTTCCGGCATGCTTCCCAGCGTTTCCGGGAAATCTGCCGGCGGATTCACGATCTGCGCGCGCGTTCCCGGTTTGATTCCGAGCTTGGCAACCAGCGGTGTGCCAGAGTATCCGGCCGGCTTCTTTCCGGCCGGCTTCTCTATTGACGCCATTTGCGCGAGGGCTTCATCTCGTGTGCGGCCTCGAGGCGGGGAGCATGCGCGAGCAAGAGGTCGCTCCTCGAGATCATGCCGACCACTCTTCGTGAATTGTCGCGCATGACGACCGGCAGGCGACCGACTCCTTCCAGCACCATGTGGTCGGCGGCATCACGCAAGGTGTTGTCCTCGTAAGCGACGGCCGCAGGACGCTGTAACAGCTCCGTTACCAGCAAGTCGTCAGCTTTGGCGGCGTCGAACAAATCGCGGCGCGTCACGACTCCGACGAGCAGCGATTCTTCGTCCAGAACCGGGAATCCCTGATGCGAGCCCGCGCCCTTCGCGTTGCCCATCGATCGGAGCCAGCTGCGCACTTCCCCGACCGTCTGGGATGAACGAACCGCGACGACATCGCGGGTGGCTGCGTCTCGAACCAAGACGTGCGCAAGATGATCGACAGTATACTCGGTGTGCACACTCCCCTCGCGTCTCGCCAGTTTCTCCGTGAGCAGAGAGAATCGGCTCGAAAGCAGCGCCACCAGGTACGCGGCTGCACAGCCGAGCAGGAGTGGAAGCAGTCCGACGGGCTGTCGCGTTGTCTCGAACGCAAACACGATCGCGGTGAGAAGAGCGTGTGTCGCGCCCGCAAAGATCGCGGCCATTCCGACGAGCCCGGCGATCCGAGGATCGATCCCGATTGTTGGAAGCATGTCAGCGCCCAGGCCGCCCAGCCACGCGCCGAGGCCACTCCCCATCGTGAAGAGCGGCGCGAGAATTCCGCCCGATGTGCCGCTCCCGAGGTACAGAGCCCAGGCCAGAAACTTCAGCACGACGAGAGTGATCAGCGCTCTGCCGACGATCGTGCCGGACAATGCGCCGATGATGTTCGAGTACCCCACGCCAAGAATGCGAGGATCGATGAGCCCCAAGGCCCCGACCACCAGCGCTCCGAAGGCAGGCCACCACATCCAATGGATGTGAAGCCTCTCACCGACGTGCTCGTAGGCTTCCTCCGTCGCATAGACGAATCGCGATATCCCTACAGCGGCCAGACCCACCAGGGCCCCGACCAGCGTATAGAACGCGAGCGCGGAATCGGTTGGCTGCTGGAGATTGGCGATCGGAAAAACGGGAGCGGATCCGTTGAAAAGAATCCGAACGCTCGTCGCGACAGCGGACGACAGAGCGACTGGAATGATCGAACGCGGACGGTACTCGAACAGAAGCAGCTCGACGGCGAGGAGGACCGCCGAGACTGGGCTTCCGAAAGTCGCGGCCATTCCCGCGGCAGCGCCCGCGGCCAGAAGCGTCTTTCGTTCGTCGGCGGTTACGTGAACGATCTGCCCGATAACCGAGCCCAGCGCTCCTCCGGTGGCGATGATTGGACCCTCTGCGCCGAATGGCCCGCCCGTGCCGATTGCCACGGCGGCCGATGTGGGCTTGAGAATCATCACGCGCGCCTGGATCCGGCTCTCACCGTAGAGCACCCGGTGCATTACCTCGGGGATTCCGTGACCGCGTATCGCCGCCGAGCCGTAGCGAGCCATGAGTCCCACGACCAGCCCGCCGATTACCGGAACCAACAATAGCG
>DATARP010000256.1:0-16763 GCA_036264075.1 Gemmatimonadaceae bacterium | reverse complement strand
CACGAACAGCGAACGGTTGTCGAGCTTGTTCTTGGCGTCGAAGGCGGCGTAAAGCTGCCCCACCTTGCCGCCGGGATCGCTGGCGAAAACGATCGGGAAGTCCTCATCGCGCGCCCACGAAGCCTGAGCCGTGTCCGCGTCCACGCTGATTCCGATCACCGCGACGTTACGGCCGTTGTTGAAGAGCGTGGCGTACTGATCACGGTACGCCTCCATTTGGATTGTTCAGCCCTTGGTTCGCGCCTGGTAAAAAAATGCTAGAACCACTGTGCGGCCTCGGTACTCGGAGAGTCGAACTGGTGTCTTGAGCAATCCGTATCGGGTGGCGCCAGCGAGGGCAAAGTCCGGTGCCATATCGTTGACGCGAGGGCCTGGATCAACGGACACAGCTGAGGCCTGTTGACCTTCCAGGACTCCAGAGGCAGCGATCAATGCTGTGGCGCCAAGCATCCACGTCTTCAGGCGAGCAGTCATGCGTCATCCCCGATGCGGTATGCGGAAAGTCTAATCCCCGGACCCTCGGTGGGCCAGCCGCCGCTCAGCCAGTCCTGAAACAAGGCAGGGTTCAAACCGTATGGAAAGAGGGGTTGTCTAACCCGGTCACACCCGAACGGAGTCATCAATGAAGCGACAGATACAGGGAGCGGCGTTCGCTGCGGCTCCATTTCTATTGGGATCTACCGCGCACGCGCAATGGTCGAGCGCCTACACGGCACCTCGAAACGCGATCGTGGACGCATCTGGCGCGCGGATGGTGGAAGTCGAAGCCGGTGCCGGCAGTCTTCGCGTGGAAGGCAAATCGGGCCTGAGGCAGGTACAGGTCAGTGGAACGGCCCGCGCCTCTTCACAACAGTATCTGAGCCAGATCAAGCTCATCGCGGAACGGAGGGGTGACGTGGTGTTCATCAAGGCGGACATTCCGGAGGAAAACTGGAGGGATGACAATAACTCCTCCGGGGCACTCGATCTGGTCATTCAGGTGCCGCAGGGAATGAATGCGGACATATCGGACGGGAGCGGCGACTCGAAAGTGCTGAACGTCGGCTCGCTCGATGCCAACGATGGCTCGGGGGATTTCTCCGTCGTCGGCGCGACGGGAACTGTCCACATCACCGATGGGTCCGGCAACCTCCTGATCGAGAATGTCGGCGGCGACGTGACGGTCAACGACGGCTCCGGCGACATCGACGTGCGCAACGTGACGGGATCTTTCACAGTCGAGAGCGACGGATCGGGGAGCATCTACGCGACCGACATACGAGGATCGGTGATCGTGCAGAACGACGGCTCCGGTGAGATCGATGTCAACAAGGTCGGACGCGACTTCAAGGTCGAATCGAAGGGAAGCGGGACCATCGAGTACACTGCTGTGGCCGGTCAGGTGGACGTCCCCGACCGCCGGCACGGGCGATATCGCCGAGGCGATGAGCGATAACACCTAGTTTTGCGCGGCGTGCAATGTACGTTCGCGCACGGTTATTGCCGGTCTCGGCTTCGCAAAGGCGGGAAACGCGGAGATGCTTGCGTGCGTCTTCTCGACTGAACTTTCAGCCTGCCCTCAACGGAGAACGAAATGCGCTTTCTGGCTATAAGCTTGTGTGCTCTCGCTGTGCTGCCCGCTACGTCAAGCGCGCAGAAGTCCGCTCCCCTTAATGCACAAGGGCCGACGATTCAGTCGGCGGCAGTCGGGTTTCGCGTAAGCGACGCGAAAGTCGATGCGTCGACCAAAGTGTCGTCAACTGCACTCGTGCAGAGACATCAGGGTCAGGATGTCGCTTTGATGGCCGTTGGAGTCGGTGCAATGATTGCTGGCGCTCTCATCGGCGGTACGGCTGGGACCATTGTCATTATCGTCGGCGCAGGCATGGGCCTGTTCGGGCTGTACCACTATCTCGAATAAGCTTCCGGCGTGATGCTCCTTCCAACACGGATACTTTACTGAGGCAGGAGTCAGCGTGACGAAGCCGATATCCGCGCGCGTGCACGGCGTGCTCGATTACGCGACGGTGGCAGCGTTTCTCAACGCACCGATGGTGTTCGGGTTTCACGGAACTCCGGCCGCCGTCGCCTACTGGGTGGCCGGAATTCACCTGCTGATGACCGGCTGCACGGACTTTCCCCTCGGGTTCTTCAAGTGGATTCCGTTCCGAATCCACGGCGTGATCGAGCTGGTCGCGGGAATATTCTTCCTCGCGGCGCCGTGGGTTGTGGGCTTCGCCCAGGACGCGCCCGCGAGAAATTTTTTTCTGGCGATGGGTATATTGGTTCTGGTCGTCGTCGCTGCAACGGACTACTCGCAGCGCGTCGTCCGTCCCCCGCAGGATCCTGCCGACAGACGGCACTGGAGAGCACCGAGCTAGGCTTCGCCGTCGATATGAAGCGTTCCCGAGCTCACGAGAACTGAGGCGCCGCCCACCCGAATCGATTCGAGCTGGCCGCGTTTGAGATCGACCTCAAGGTCGAGCCTGCTGGGTCGACCCATATCGACGCCCTGATCCACGGTCCAGCGCACGGTGCCATCGCGCTTCTCGGATCGCAGCCCAAGGAATCCCGCCAGGGCGGCGCAGGCGCTGCCCGTTGCCGGATCTTCGGCGATGCCGACGCCCGGCGCGAACATGCGCGCGCTGATGTGGCCACCCTCGAAGATGTTGCTCCAGTCATCGGTGCTGAAAACGAACATCTCGGGGGCCCAGTAATCGCGCAGAGCCTGCTCCCACTTGAGCGTGTCCACTTTCACCCATGACAGCATCTCGGGCTTCTTGAGCGGAATGAAAAGAAACGGGAGTCCGCACGACACCGCTTCAGGCTCGATCATGTCATCGGCAACGATGTGGCTCGGCTCTAGTGAGAGTACCTCGCAGAGCGTTTCGGGCGACGGAGGCGGGTCATTTATCTCAGGTAGGCGCGCCGCGGTGAGCTGCGTGAATACGGGCTTGCCTGCCTTCGCGCGGATGAGAACGGAAACCGGGCCGACGCCTTCCTCCAGAACGACGCGTGTCTCCTCACCGTTCATGGGTAATTGGCCGATGGCCGCCAACACGAATGCGCATCCAACCGTCGGGTGTCCCGCAAAGGGAATCTCTCCTGCCGGCGTGTAGATCCGAACGCGACGTGTGTTGGTTTTCAATTCGGGCGGAAAGACGAAGACGGTCTCCGAGTAGTTGAACTCGCGGGTTATCGCGAGCATCTGTCGCTCCGAGAGACCGCGCGCATCCGGAATCACCGCCAGCGGATTTCCTCCGTGGAGGCGATCGGTGAATACGTCCGCTGTGTGAAATGCGTAAGACATTGCGTCGTAGATAATGCTGACGCCGGACGCTCGTGGCTACTGCCGGAAGGATCCTCAGCGCCGGACCGCCGTGGCATTGAACAAGCATTTAGGGCGAGCATGAAGCTCCGGTTCGGACCAGCTGGATGGATGTACAAGGATTGGGAGGGCACAGTGTATCCGCGGCCCAAGCCGCCGCGCTTCGACCAGCTCCGATACATCTCCACGTTCTTCGACGCCGTAGAAATCAACTCCAGTTTTTATGGCCCGCCGCTCGCCACGACCGCCAGCAGCTGGGTACGCAGGGTGGAGGACGCCGCGAACTTTCGTTTCACGGCCAAGCTGTGGAAGCGGTTCACGCACGAGCGGGCCAAAGCCTGGACGACTGCAGAAGTGGACCAGGTGCGCGCAGGCTTCGACGTGCTGATGGAATCGGAGAGACTCGGGGCGGTGCTGATGCAGTTTCCCTGGAGCTTTCGTCACACCGAAGCGAATAACGAGTGGCTCGGCGATGTCGTGCGGACGTTCAGCCGTTATCCGCTGGTGGTCGAGGTTCGCCACAAGTCGTGGCTCGTCCCCGAGTTCCTGCGCACTCTGCAGGAGGACGGAGTGGGATTCGTGAACATCGACCAACCTCTGTACCACGACTCGATCGGGCCGACGGCCCACGTGACGTCTCACGTCGGATACGTCCGGGTGCACGGCCGGAATTACAAAGATTGGTTCCGGGACAAGGCGCCGGTGGAACAGCGGTACAACTACCTCTACCGTGCCGATGAGCTGGCGCCGTGGGCAGAACGAGCAAAGGAGATCGCAAGCGATCCCGCTGCAGCAGAGGTCTACGTGATCACGAACAACCACTACAAGGGCAAAGCGGTCGCCAACGCCCTCATGCTGAAGTCCATGGTCACAGGTGAGCGGGCAGCCGCCCCGCGGTCCGTTTACGAGACATACAGCGACGCCCTCCAAGATTTCGCCGAGCCAGAGGACCAATTGCCCCGTGGGTCCGCATCTTTATTGACGGCAAGATCTTAAGTGGTTAAGTTATTACCCTGAGGCGCAACGATTGCGTTCCAGTGCCAGCGAACTGTAGAGGGACCTGGGAAGTCGCCGGGTCTTTTTTGGTTTCTGGCGGACAAATGCGGCCATTTCGGCCGCGAACAAACAGTAGTCGGCTCGGTACCGCACAAACGGCACTCCGACACAATTGAATGAGGATGTACCGAAAATGCGTACCACCGGCAAAGTAAAGTGGTTCAACGACGCCAAGGGCTTTGGCTTCATCACCCCCGAGAACGGACAGAAGGATTGCTTCGTTCATCACTCCGCCATTCAGGGCAACGGCTTCAAGTCGTTGGCCGAGGGCGAGCGGGTTGAATTCGACGTCGTGCAGGGTCAGAAGGGCCCGGCGGCAGAGAACGTAACCAAGCTCGGCGCTTAAGTCTCAGCTTGCTGAACGCCGTATAGAAGGCGGGGCCGATCTGGACAAGTCCAGGCCGGCCCCGCTTTTTTATTTGGTATCACTGCTTCACCCATTCGGAGGATTATGGCAAAAGAAGAAGCAATCGAGCTCGAGGGAACGGTCACCGAAGTACTGCCCGATGCTACGTTTCGTGTGCAGGTGAATAACGGTCACGACGTCCACGCCACCATCGCGGGAAAAATGCGGAGGTTTCGCATTCGAGTTCTTGCCGGGGATCGCGTAACTCTCGAGGTTTCGCCGTACGACCTGACGAGAGGGCGCATCACCTTTCGGCACAAGAGCTGATTCGTTAGCTCTCGTTGAGGACGCCAGCGTCGAAAAAGCCTCGCTGGCTTGCAGCAAGGAGAAGCGGTTGATGCATCTGACCCTATCGCGCGCAGGCGCGCTCGCTGTCCTCGCCCTGGCCATTGCGGCGTGCAAACGGAACAGCGACGGTCCGTCGGATCCGCTCGCGACGTCGCTCATCTTCGACAACGGTTCCTCTGAAGCCCGCCAGGCGCTCGCGACTACGGTGGAGTTCCGCCTCACCGAAGACAACTTCGCGCGCTGGGAGGAAGCCCAGAACAATCTGGACGACGTGCCTCGGTCCGCTATCCAATCGGGCGTGGCATCCGGCAGGAACGCAGTCGACCGCGCCGTCGCCCGCCTCGAATCAAGTCCGCGTGCACGGACGGCTATCGAGCGCACGGGACTCTCGGTGCGCGATTTCGTGCTCGAGACGATCGCGCTGGCGCAGGCGTCGGAGGCGGTCGAGACCGGGAAGTCTACGAGCGCGACGCCAATACCCGCAGACAATTTCCAGTTTGTTCAGAGATATCGAGGGCGCGTGCTGCTTGCGGGGCGAGACGATCGTCTCGCGCGAGAACAAGCCGAGGCGTTCGACATGCACGTCGACACGTCAGAGAGCAGCAATGCTGACATGAACATGCAGATGAACGAGAGCGACGGCGACCAGTCTGTCCAGATGCACAGCGGGAACGACACCTCCGACACACGGGACTCTACAGACGGTCCCGTCCGTGATACGGTGCCCGGACTCCCGCGGCGCTAGGGTTTTCCGCTCGGCAACTGCCTCGGGGGCGGCGGCGGGGGCAACTCGGAGACGCGTGCCTTGAACGCCTGGAATTGAGGATTGTCCACTACCAGCCGGCGCGCATCATCCACCTTCATTTGCGCGATCAACTGGTTCGCTCTGGCGATTCGCGTCTCCTCGAGCGGATGCGACGCGAACCATCCCTCGACAACGGTCGGCTGGTACTGCCGTTCCTTCAACAGGACCTGAAACAGATCCGGGATTCCCTGCGGGTCGTAGCCAGCTCGCGTCACATTTACTACGCCTTCTGAATCCGCTTGCAGCTCGTCCAGCCGGCTATGCTTGGCGAACAACGCGGTACCACCAACCTGCACTGCGGCTTGCGCAAGCCCGCTGTGGCAGATGCTCGTCAGCGTGCACACGACGGCGACTCCGACGTTGGCTTTTTCCGCCGTCTGCATCTGCTTGACAGTGTGGCGTTGGATAACGTGACCGATCTCGTGGCCGAGAGTTCCCGTCAGCTCGTCGAGCTTGGTTGCGCTCTCAATGAGCCCGCGATTGACATAGATGTAGCCGCCGGGTAAGGCAAAAGCGTTCACCTGCTTGGTATTCACGACGTAGAAATGCCAGTCCAGGTCGGCGCGACTTGTGGTCTTCGCGATCGAGTCGCCAAGATTCTGGATGTAGCCGCTGATCACGGGATCGGTTACAATCGGCAGCTGCGCGTTGATCTCCTCGGCGTTCTGCTTGCCGAGAGCGACTTCCTGATCCTGCGAGACGGAGCAGGACGCGAGGATGGACACAAAAGCGAGCAGGATGAGTGAACGAGTCATTTAGCGCCGGGTAAAAGAGTAAATTCCCTGGGGGCAAGACATGTTCCATTCACCACCCCTTCTTCGCTCAGAGGGTCGGACTTAGTGGTACGAATCCTCACGAGATTGTCGGCAGCCGCCAACTGGCGTCTCGCGATTCTGTTTCTTCTGATCGCGTCGCTGTTCGCGCCTCTGATTGTGCCTACGGGTTTCTTTTTCCCGTACGTTGCACCGAGGAATATTTTCTTTCGTGCCGTGATGGAGCTTGGATCTCTCGCTCTCGTTTGGGCCCTTTGTTTCGAGAACGAAGAGATGGATCTGCGTTACGAGCCGATTTTCTGGGCGCTTGTCGCTTTTGTAGTCGCGGCATTGTTGTCGGCGGTCTTCTCTCCAGCCAGAGACCACAGTCTGTTCGGGGATTTCGAGCGCATGGGTGGGGTGTGGGCGTGGCTGCACCTGGCGCTGTTCTTCCTGCTACTGCGCGCGCTACGTGAAGAGGAATGGAGCTGGGTTCTCAACGCGGCGCTGATCGTGAGCCTCGTCGTGGGCGTCAGCGCGATTTTCGAGCACTCGACAATCGCATCCGAAGCACGACTTTCTGACTCGATGGTCGGCGGCAGCGTCTCCACGGTGGGCAACTCAGGACTGCTCGCGCCCTACCTGCTGTTCGGAATCGCACTGGGCGGGTACCTGGCGTCGACGGGCGTCCGCTTTCGTCTGCTGTACCTCGCTGCCGCCGGTGTGAACCTGCTTGCCCTCGTATACGCCGAGAACAGAAGCACGGTCGTCGGTCTCTCCCTGGGTGCAGTGACCGGCTCCCTTATATTCGCAGCTATCCATTCGGCACCGCGCCGGCGCTGGATTGCTCCGGCGGCGGCGATCGGCGTGGCGCTGATGGTTGTCGGAATCAGCGTTGGGATCAGAGAATTTCCGTCAAACCCATTGGCGCGGGGCGCGCCGACTGTGCTCCAGCGTCTCGCGCTGAGCAATCCTGATGGAGCCGACGAATCGCGAACGATGAATTGGCGCGCCGCGATCGACGGGTTCAAAGAGCGTCCGCTACTAGGATATGGACTCGAGAACCACCATCTGGTGTGGTCTGCCCACTTCGACCCGGGCATCTACCGGTCGGGCACGGATGTCTTCGACAGGACACACAATCAGTATTTGGAGTTGTTGGCGACGACCGGATTGGTCGGCACGCTTGCGTTTCTCGGGATCTGGCTTGCGATCGCGGTGACTCTGATCAGGGCGTACCGCGATGACCGAATATCCGCCGCCTCGCTGGCAATTCTCAGCGGTTTGCAGGTGGCGTACGCGGTGTATCTCTTTTTCTGGTTCGTCGATCTGAACTCGACGATGCTCTGGATTCTCTTCGCTGCATTGATCGCGTCTCGAGAGAATCCGTACGGCGTGGTCCGACCGGCGACGGAGCGTAGCTTCGCACCGCGCGGGCTTCCGCAGGTGGTGACGGCATTTTCCTTTTTACTTGTTGGAACGGCGCTCTATTCAGAGGCATACACGCCGCTCCGCGCCAATCGTGCCCTCGACAGAATAGATGGCTCTCACGCGTCAGTCGATCAGACGCTGGCCGAATTCAATCTTCTTGCGGCCTCGCCTGGTCGCCAGACGGCGCACACCCCGCTGGTCATGGGCCAGTATCTCGCTTCGCTGCGCCCTCGATACTCCGAGATGCGACGCAACTCCAACGAGCGACGAATGCTCGAAGCAGCCATCGCTCGCACCGATGCAGCGTTCCGTCAGGAGATCCACCGCGACACGTTGAACGACCGACTCTATACACACCGAGCGGCGATGCTCCTCGACGAGGCGCGCTTCTACGCCTCACAGTCCTACGCAGAAGCGGCCATCGCCAGCCTGGACCAAGCGATCCGCCTGACGCCGCGCCGCATTCAGTCGAGAATGCTCCTCGCCAGCGCCTACACCGAAGAAGGTGAATCTGATCGAGCGCGGTTGGTACTCCAGGATGCAGTCAGGATCGACCCCGATCTCGGCGAGCCACGCTACGCGCTGGCGGAGTATTACCTCAGGGATGGCAAGACTGACTCGGCGCTGGTTTTGCTCGAGAGCTCGCTCAGGCACCGGTACGTGGGTGCGCCGGAAACTTATCTCGCGGTCGGCAAGCGTCTCGAGTTCTCGGGACGCGGCGATGTCGCGGCGAGGCTCTACTCGAGCTACCTCGAGGAGAAATACACCAAGGCTGTGTGGGACCGACCGGGGACGATTGACCGAACGATTCCTACCGCGGACATCGCCGTCGCAGCGCACCTGCCGCTGCTGTACGTGCGGGCGCAGGAGAGCGAGCTCGCAATCAAGACTGCAGCAGCACTCTCGGCATTCGATTCTTCGCGCACCGGACTCGTCGAGGGCTTCGTTTCCGACGTCGGGTCCCGGCGGCGCTCACGCTGGGTGGCAAAGAACTCACTCCTGCCGTGTGGTGGGCGCGTCTCCAGATCGGATGATGCGGCTACGTTCGATGCCTGCGGGGTATTCCGGAAAAAACTCTAGACCGGCGACGTAGAGTGCGCTGTGGCGGTCGCCGCAGGGGCAGCCCGCGCGCCGGCGCGGTGAATCCTGAGCGCCGCGATCCGTCGACCGTCCATTGCGACGACTTCCATCTCGCCGCCCGGAATCGGGATCCTGTCGCCCATCCTTGGCAGACGTCCGAGCTTGGCAAATGCGTATCCGCCCAGGGTCGTCCAATCTCCCTCCGGTATTTGCACCCGGTAGTCCGAGCGCACATCGATGAGCGAGAGAGACCCAGCCAGCTCGAGGACACCATCGGTGACGATCGATTCGCGGGAGGCGAAATCGTATTCATCGGCGATGTCTCCGATTACCTCCTCCACCAGGTCTTCCATCGTCACGATGCCGGCGGTTCCGCCGTACTCGTCCAGGACCACTGCCATGTGAGCCCGCGTTTTTCTCAAATCATCGAGCACACGCTCCGCCGGACGGCTGTCCGGTACGTACATGGGCTCGCGCACGAAGTCCGCGAGATTGAATGGAGCGTCGCCGGAGTGAAGCCATAGGTCCTTGGCGAGAAAAACTCCGATGACATCGTCGAGGGATTCCCGGTACACCGGATAGCGCGAATAGCGCTCCCGTCGAAGAACTTCCCAGACTTCCTGCTCCGTCGACTCGATGTCCAGAGCAACGACTTCGGTCCGGGGCCGCATTACGTCTCTTGCCTTCTTCTCGTGGAAGTCCAGAACACCGGCCAGCATCGCGCGGTCAGACTCATCGAGCGTGCCGCGCGCGTGGGCCTGCATCACCATGAAGCGAATCTCTTCCGGGCTGTGACCTTCCTCGTCCGTCGCGGGATCCACTCCGAGAATCCGGAGCACTCCATTCGCCGCGCCGTTGAAGACCCAGATGAACGGGGACATGAACCGCGAGAACAGGACGAGAGGCCGTGTAACTGCTTTGGCCGTTTTTTCCGGACTGGCAAGCGCTAACGACTTGGGAGCCAACTCTCCCAGAACTATGTGCAAGAAGGTGAGGAGGAAGAACGCCACCGGCACGGCCGCCGCGTGACTGGCGGTTGGCGAAGGGTTCAGGCCCGCTGAACGCAGAAGGTTGTCGAATAGATGGGCGAGAGCGGGCTCCCCTATCCACCCCAGGGCGAGGGACGCCATCGTAATTCCAAGTTGCGTGGCGGCGATGTAGCGGTCTAGATGTTGGAGCGCGGCCTGAACGGCGCGCGCACCCCGATCGCCCTTGCCGATCATCTCGTCGATTTTGCTTCGCCGAGCGGCTACCAGGGAAAACTCGGCAGCGACAAAAAAGGCGTTGAGGGCGACCAGTCCAAGCACGGCAACCATGCTACTGGCGGCCGCGGTCATTGACGGAGGATCCGCGGCGTCCGCAGCAAGAAGTCCAAGGACCATATGTGTGTAATCTATATAGTAGTAGGGACTTAGGCTCACGGCGGAGCGTATAATTGACGTCTGTCACTCAACAACGCATGTCGGAACCCTCCTTACAGCCCATTCCCGTGACCCCCACCGGGACGCGGGCGACGCGTGCTTTGCCGATGGGGTCGGGAGGCGGCAGAGAAAGGGTCCTTCGGGTTCTCTACGTCGGCCGCCTATCGCTGGCGACCGCAATCTTCATCGCCGCAGTAGTGGTATGGCGCGCAGCGGACAGCACCGCGACACTATTAGCGACGCTTGCATTCGTGTCGGCCCTGTTGTTCACGGGCGGATCGATGCTGTACAACGTCAGGAAAGCCGCCCCCCCGGGCGACCGCTTCTTTTACGTGCAGGTCCTCTTCGATCTGTTTCTGGTGACGGCGGTCGTCCACCTGACCCAGGCCGGTACACCTTCACAGCTTGCTCCGCTCTACATACTTGTCATCGCCGTCAGCGCGCTCGTGCTTCCGGCGACCGGAGTCTTGCTGATCGCGCTCCTTGGCGACGTTCTGTACTTCGCAGTGACAATTGTCGACCAGGCTTCGCCCTTCGACGTGCCGGTTCTGGTGCAGCTTGGAATTTTTGGAGCGGTTGCACTAGGCTGCGGATACATCGGGGCTCGTTTGCGGGAGGCGAACGCGGGTCGTGAGGAGATGGCTGCGGAGCTCGCCGCTTTCAGGCTTCGCGAAGCGGACATCGAGCGTCTGCACACACGCGCCGAGCGGCTGGAGGCGGTGGCGGAGATGAGCGCCTCGCTGGCGCACGAGATAAAGAACCCGCTCGCATCGATTCGCAGCGCGGCGGAGCTCCTGGCCAAGGTTCCGGGTGCCGATGATGATACCCGCACTCTCACCAGGCTCGTGCAGCGTGAGTCGGATCGGCTGTCCCGGCTGCTGTCGGAATTTCTCGATTTCGCGCGAACAGGAGTCACGAGCGTGCGGCGTCTGGACATAGTCGAGATCGCTCGCCACGCGGCCGCGTTGGTTGGTGCGCATCCCGACAGACCGGAGCAAGTGACGATTCGAGAGCTATTCCCTTCGGGTCCGCTGGTCGTCGTCGGCGATGACGACCTGCTGCACCGCGCGATCTTCAACCTTCTTCTGAACGCAGTGCAGGCATCCCCTCCGGGTGGTGAAGTCCGCGTCGAAGCCATTGAGCTGGCGCATCATCAGCTGCCGCCGCAGGCCGAGCACCTGTCCCGCGGAGCGATCATGCTGCGGATTACCGACCAGGGGCGGGGGATTCCGGACTCCATCAAGGAAAGGCTCTTTGAACCATTCGTGACGACGAAGTCCGGAGGCAGCGGGCTGGGTCTCTCGATCGTGCATCGCGCCGTCGAAGCGCACCACGGCTTCATTCTCGTCGACACGCCCGACCAGAAAGGAGGTACCCGGTTTACGGTGATTCTGCCCAAGCTGGGTTCTGATGTCGCCAAGAGCACTCCCCGCCGCACTCGCAGGGTGTCGAAGAAGGTCGATACATGACGGCAGCCCCGATTGCCTCGCCCACCGTTCTAGTCATAGATGACGAGATGGGCATACTCGACACGATTCGAATTCTGCTCAAGAATGAAGGGTTCACTCCTTACACTGCTCTAGGAGGAAAGAAGGGCCTCGAGCAGATTGCGGCTTTGAGGCCTGAGCTGATACTGACGGATGTCAGAATGCCGGACGTGACGGGCCTCGACATCCTCGCATCGGTTCGAGCGCACGACCCCGAAGCAGTCGTCATTCTGATGACGGCCCAGGCCAGCCTGCAGTCGGCCATCGGCGCCGTGAACAATGGCGCCTTCTACTACATACAGAAGCCGTTCAAGAACGAGGAGTTGGTGACGATCGTGCGTCGCGCGGCGGAACACCGGAGCCTCCGACGCGAAAACAAGACACTCAAGGCGGAAGTAAAGAAGAGGGATCGGACCGGGCGCCCAATCGGGTCGAGTAAGGCATGGGTTGATGCGCTGCACGTAGCCGAATCCGTTGCCGCCACGGATTCGACGGTACTGCTGCAGGGTGAGTCAGGGACAGGCAAGGAAGTAGTGGCGCGCTACATCCACGATCAGTCTCCTCGTGCGGGCAAGCCGTTCCTCTCCATAAACTGCGGCGCTCTCCCGGAGAGCTTGCTCGAAAGCGAGCTGTTCGGACACGTGAAGGGATCCTTTACTGGCGCGTCACGCGACAAGGATGGGCTCTTTTCAGCGGCTGGGGACGGCACCTTCTTCCTCGATGAGATTGGGGAGACGACGCCCGCCACTCAGGTTAAGCTCCTTCGCGTGCTGCAGCAGCGAGAGGTCATTCCGGTGGGAGCGACGGAGGCGAAGCCCGTGCACGCGCGAGTGATCGCGGCGACCAACCGTGACCTGGAGGAAGAGATAAAGCGCGGGAACTTCCGGAGCGATCTCTATTACCGCCTGAACGTGATCTCGATAATCCTGCCCCCCCTCAGGGAACGGCCGAATGACATTGCCGTTCTCGCTGAATTGTTTCTCAAGAGAACCGGGGAGGCGCGCGGCGAGGCCCCGCTGGGTCTGACTCCGGAAGCGTTGCAGGCGATGCAGAAATACTCGTGGCCAGGCAACGTGCGCGAGCTGGAGAACGCCCTGGAACGCGCCGCCATCCTGGCCAAAGGAGACCTTATTCCGCTGTCCGCACTTCCGGAGCGGGTGGTCGAGCCCAAATCCGACCCACTGGTCAGCGACGCGGTGCAGAGCAACCCTACGCTCGACACCATCGAGCGCGCGTACATCATGTGGGTCCTGGAAAACGAAGGCGGGAACAAGGCGCGCACCGCGGAAGTGCTCGGCATCGACTCCTCGACGCTTTACCGGAAGCTCTCACGCTACGGTCTCAATAGCTGACCTTTGCAAATTGCAAAGCGGTTTGCAAAACGCGGTGCAATCGCGCGTTTTCGGCCGCTAGTGGCAAGGTCGTAACACATTGGTCGGTAACGACATATCTCAGGATGCCCGGCCTCGGCACCGACGGTGCCTGAGGTGGGGTTGCCTCGTAAAGGGGCGCGCGTCTTTCTGGTACTGAGTGCCTCGCGCACTGAGTCCCTATAACAGCTTCAGGAGATTTGAAATGAGCAACAAAAAGGGTTTTACACTCATTGAGCTTTTGATCGTAGTCGTCATCATCGGCATTCTTGCCGCGATTGCGATTCCGAAGTTCGCCAACACAAAGGACAAGGCGTACGTCGCCGCGATGAAGTCTGACCTTCGCAACATGGCGACTTACGAAGAGCAGTACGCCGCCGACAACAACGGCGCGTATTTCTCCGGAACCGCGACCTACACTACGCCGCTTCAGGGTTTCACGCCGTCGCAGAACGTGACGATCGTTGCCATAGCCCTTGTTGGTCCGCCGCCATCCTGGACCGCGACTGCAACCCACTCGCAGTCGCCCAAGACCTGCTCCAACGCCACTGGTGTGATTGTCTGTGTGTAAGTTGTAGTAGATCGAGAGCTGCTACAGCTTGCAATTAAGACGGGAAGGCTCGCGCCTTCCCGTTTTATTTGTAACCCCGTTGTAATACCGCCGCCACCATCCTGCCACACATTGTCACAGGATGCAGCGCCTGTTCAACAGAAACAAATGCGTTCCGGATAATCCCCGGACGTCGGCGCCACAAAACGTTGGTTTTCCAGAACTTACGCGAGGCTCCCGGCGCCTTCGCTGAGGAATGGAAGATGCCGTGGCGTCTGCGGGATTCCTCACTTCCTGAGAACATGGATCGTTATAAAGCCGCACAGGCAAAGCTCCGGCAGGCGCCCCGTACCTGGCTGGTGACAGGCGTTGCCGGCTTTATTGGGTCCAACCTGCTCGAGTGTCTACTCAGCCTCGGCCAGTCGGTGATCGGTCTGGACAACTTCTCCACCGGCCACCCGAAGAACGTCGACGAAGCGATGGAGCGCGGCGCGGTCGACGCCCGGTTTCGACTCATTTACGGCGACACGCGCGATCTCGCCGTCTGTCAGGAAGCGTGCAAGGGCGTCGACGTCGTGCTCCACCACGCTGCTCTTGCTTCCGTGCCCGGCTCCATCGCCGACCCACTCGCATGTCACACAGCAAACGTCGATGGATTCGCGAACCTTCTGGTTGCTGCGCGCGATGCCGGCGTGAAGCACTTCATCTACGCTTCCTCGAGTGCGGTGTACGGGGACGATCCAGCGTCGCCAAAACGTGAGGAGCGCATTGGCGCACCGCTCTCGCCATATGCTGCGACGAAAGTCGTGAACGAGATCTACGCCGCGGTTTTCCAGCGAGTGTATGGGCTGCAGACCGTCGGCCTCCGCTACTTCAACGTCTTTGGTCGGCGCCAGGATCCACAGGGTCCGTACGCAGCTGTCATCCCGCAATGGGTATCGACTCTCGCCGCCAGCAAGGCGTGCATAATCAACGGCGACGGCGAGACTACACGAGATTTCTTCCACGTCGACGATGTGGTGCAGGCCAATCTCCTGGCCGCATTCGCGGAGGGGAAATCCGAGACGGCCCACGTCTATAACGTCGCCAGCGGGCAGGCCACCACCTTGAATCAGCTCTACGCAATCATTCGGGCGAAGCTAATCGAGAAATTGAGCTTTACTCCACCGGACGCGGTGTACGCTGATTTCCGGGAGGGCGACATCCGACATTCCGTGGCCGACGTGACGAAGATTCACCGGGATCTGGGATACGCCCCCAGCCGGACGGTCGCCGAGGGGATAGGGGAAGCGATCAACTGGTACCTGGCGAATGACACCCCAACCCGGGGTCAGAAGAAGATCGACCCTTCGGCGAGCTTTACGCCTCCCCTGTCCCTGATAACGCCCCGCAGCGTCTGATCGTCCTCCGGCCACCAACCCCCAAGTCACGATAATTTGTCTCGCTTTCCTGAGTTCCCCATGACACATTAGGCTCCCCGGTGCACCTCTGCTGGGGGTCGTATCGTCAAGTCCCCGTAGGGGTTGCCAGTGGTGGGTCTGCCGCCCCGCGGAGGGGCTGCGCACAGTCAGGTCAACACTTCATGCCAGCAAAGATGCGTTTACAGGTCATCGCCCTCGGGTGCCTGTCGGCTTCACTGTCGACGGCTGTTCCGTGTCGCGCGCAGACTGGCGCCCCTGAGCTGCGCCAGCGGTTCGAGACCCGCGCCACGCTCCAGACGCAGCTGAAAGCGGCGGATTCGAGCCACAACACGGCGGCGTCGTACATGATCAAGTATCGGCTCGAGCACGGCGACTTCTATCCCGGTGACAGAATTTTCGTGCGGGTAGAGCAGGGCGCGACTGGATTTGCCGACACGCTGGTGGTTCGGGAGGGGAAGCGACTGGATCTGCCGCAGATGGGCGACGTCTCGCTCGACGGCGTGTTGCGGTCCGAGCTGGAGACAAGCCTGAGCGCGTACATGGGCAAGTACCTGCGCAGCCCGAATGTCAAAGCGACACCGCTTATTCGTCTGGCCGTCATCGGCGCAGTGGGCCGGCCGGGCTTCTTTTACACGCCTGCGGACCTTCCACTTCCAGACATTCTGATGAGAGCGGGTGGTCCGGGGCCAGATGCGGATCTGGCGAAGGTGACGGTGCGGCGGGAAGGGGACGTGATCATCGATCAGCCCAATACAGCGACTGCGATCCGAGAGGGAATGTCCGCCGACATGCTCAACCTGCAGGGCGGGGACGAGATCGAAGTCGGGAGACAATCCCACACCAACTGGGGAATGTTCATTCCGATTGGAACTACGGTCGCTGGTCTTCTGATCACCTATTTCATGCGCCGGTGATGAACAACGCGCCATTGCTAAGATGAGTGAAAACGGGTCTTCTTTGAACGTAATTCCCGGCGGTGGCCCTCAATCGGTCGCAGCGTGGGAAAACCGCCCCCCTTCGGTGCCGGCGATTCCGAGGCCATCCTTCGAGCGCCCGCTGGCTGCGGTGCGCCGCTATAAGTGGTTGATGCTCGGCGTCCTGCTGCTCGCGATTCCAGGCGGGATCCTCGCCACTCGCCTCGTGACTCCACAGTATGAGGTGCGCGCAACTATCTGGATCGAGCCGCAATCGCAGGGGCAGCAAGCTTCCGGCCCCATCAGACCGCAGGAGTTGCTGGCTTCCACCGCCTGGGTGGAGCTGTTGCGGAGTTACCGGATTGTCGACGCTGTCGTTCGAAAGCTGGCTCTGTACGTGAAGCCCGACAAGACGGCGGATTTTCCGCTCTTCTCCAATTTTGACATCGCCGACCGTTTTCTCCCGGGCAATTAC
>DATARP010000220.1:0-17478 GCA_036264075.1 Gemmatimonadaceae bacterium | reverse complement strand
TCCTATGGAAAGCCGCGATGAAGCTGCGTCTTTCCACAGGACTTGGAAAACGCCGGCAAGAATCCGCCGCCGTTTCCCACAGCTCCCACAGCCCCTGCCGTTAGAAAAAGAGAGCCAAACGACGACGAGAACCGACCGGGGGCGAATAACCCTATCTGCTGAACTTGACGGACACAACTATCTCGGTGAGGCGCAGCGCGCCGAGCTGCACGGCATCCAGATGGAGTCCTGGGGTCCGTTCGCCTGCCCGCTGGCTGTGGCGGGAGGACTCGAACCTCCGACCACCGGATTAACAATCAGGGGGTTTCGCTCCCGACCGCGGCAGACGGTACCAGATCAGCGGTTTACGCGTGATCTGGACCGTTCTGGAGCCGGCGGGCGCAATCATCTGCGGGAAAAATAGAGACTTGTTAGAGACCCCAGCCGAAAGCCACACGCAAAGAAAGGCCACACGAACTGGATCATCAAAGAACGAGGAGCGAGTTTCTGTCCGGACTCCAGATCGCGGATGCGCGATCCAGTCGAAATTGTACTGGTCCTGGACAGAATTGAGGGTGCTCACCCTCGGGTCAATGTGATCACGCCGCCGGGAGGCGGCTGAGTAACCGTTGATCGATCAGCGCCCGAAAGTGACTGATGACATTGAGGGCAAGCGCAGGGTCACGCACGATCAAGCCGATCTCGATGTTGCGATCCAGCGCCGCCTCGGTCATGTTCGCGGAGGTGATGAAGACTGACTCGTCATCTGTAACGACGGCCTTTGCGTGCAGCACGCCGCCCGGTTTGTCCGGTTCGAGGGCGCGCGGGTCATAGAAGACATTCGGTCGAGCTTTCCCGGGCCAGTCCTTTCCCCAGAAACGATCGGCGAAGCGACGAACGAGATCGCTCGCGATGGTTGTATCTCCTCGCCCACGCTGAATATTGAGGAGAAGGATCACGCGCAAGTCGGGCTTCGCGTCCATGCGTTGTGCAAGCACGTTGAACGCTTTCGGCCCGTCGAAGTACGCATAGCTGCATGCCCATATCGATCGTTCCGCGGAACCGAGCAACTCTTCGTAGACGCTACGCGTGTCGCGGGCATGAACGCCTGGTACTTCCGGTCCCGACCAAACGAGGTCCGGACGCGGAGCGCGCGAGGCCGCGGCTTCCACCGAACGAATCCAATTTGCGCAGGCAATACCGGAGAATCCCATTTCGACGAGTGACGCGACAGCGCCGGCGATCTCCTCTGCGCCCTCGCGCAGGCCGAGCACGGATCGCAGTGAAGATAGAGAACACGGGGCGGGCAATGTGCCCGCGGCGAGGGCGTCGGCGAGTCGCCGGCGGAGGTGCGTGGGAAGGGCGAAGAGCGCCTCCGTCATCCGGTGGCTCCGAAGAACGCGGCATCGGAGTGGGTGAGGACGGGCACGACGAGGGCGCGGTCGAGATAGTCGTTGCGCATCTCGCAGGAAGTTTCAGCAATGAGCGCGCACCCGTGGCAGGAGGCACCGTGCAGCCAGCGCCCTTCATGCGTCTCGCTCGGGTCGTGCTGCGCGCAGATGGGATCGTTGGAGCAGAGCGCCGCCATCCACAGTGCATGCGCGAGATGGGACTCGATATGGCGGCCCTGCTGCACGAGCCCGCCGAGCGTTCCGTCCGCATCGGGCGTGCCGGTGTATAGGAGGATTCCATAGCGGCCTGTCTCCGAATCCGCGTAGATCCGCTCACGGATCGAGCTCGCCGGATAGCCGCTGCGCATTGCCAGCGACTGGATGAACAGGTGCGAGAGCGTGTGCAAGAGGACGTAAGGTCCGCCGGGGAACGGGCGTTGCGTTTTCGCGCTGCGCTCTGCCACGAAACGCGCATGGCCAACCGCGAGATGATCGAGCCGGGTCTTCACTCTCGATCGCCCGAGCCATTCGCGAATCGATGAGGCGCGAAGCTGAACGAAGACGCCTTCTCCGCGGTTCTCGACCGCCGGAAACCATTTCGGCTCGCGCGCCAGGTCGGCCCGTTCCACATCGCTTTCATACTCCCCGTCGATGTCTGGCGTCACGGCCTCGAACCGCGTGAAGCCGGTGAGTGTCTGAACCTCACGAAGCCGGTGGACCTGAATCACCGCCTCGATCTCCTGGGAGCGCTTCGAATGCCGCCAGGTGTGATCGGGCAGTCGCCGCGCGTGAAAGTTCGGATCGACAGGGACATCGTCACCGAAGCCTTCCTGCACAGCCAGCAACGCGTCCAGCTCGACCTGCTTGACGGGCCGTTCCGTCGCTCCGCCGCTCTTTCGCTCCCGAATCGCTTCGAGCACTTCCGCATCAATGAAGGAAGCGAGCGTCTCGGCGATGCGTGGCTTCTTCTTCAGCACCTTCAGATCCGCGGTGTCGTCGACGATCTGCAGGTCCTCCCATAGTTCGCTCACGACGACCTGCACCGCACTTCCGCGATCCGGCAACGAAAGCACGCTCATGACCTGGGGAAAGTACGCGTTCGCCGCGGTGCGGATGAGAAGGCGGCTCGGCAGGCCGCAAGCTTCGCTCGCATCCGCGCCAAGCCACGGTCTCGAGCCGTTGCAGGAGCCCAGCGGTTTGAGCTCGAGCACCGCCGCCTCGTGGAGACCTCGTGACTTCCCGCACTCACAGCGCACGCGTAGATCACCGAGATCACCCGTCGTTCCCGTTTCGTCGAGCCAGAGCTGACGCCGGCACTTGTCTTCGGCATGAACGAAACGCCACCAGTCGAGATCGTCGATGTGTCCACGCGGGCATGCGCGAACAAATCGCGTCGGGACGACCAGTCGTCCTTCGATCCGTCCCTTCTCATCGAGTGCCTTGCGCTTCACGAGCCGGCGCGATCGCTCGCGCTCTTCTCCGCGCTCTTCCTGCACCACGAACCAGTCAGGAAAACTCCAGACGACAATCCCCAGTTTTTTCTCGCGCGGATCGTTCGAGTCCGCGGGCGGCGCGTAGAAGCGAGGCGTGAGGATGTGGGTCATCTCCGAGAGTTTGCGAGCGAGTCGTGGCTCGTGAATCTCGTCGAGGTCCTTCGTCAGCGGCCACGTATCGAGACCACCGACGATGACCGCATGGCGAGGGAGATCGAGCAGTGAGCCCGGGCCCCACGTCGTGATCGCCTGGCTGCGGCGGATCTGGCCGTCGGACTTCTTACTCACGCTCATCCTCCACGCGCATCCCTTTGAGATCTCTCATGAACAGATTCACTTCCGGCTCCACGTCACGGAGCGAACGGTTCGCGCGGAACTTCGCGTGGTGCTCCGATTCGAAATCAGTAGCGAGCATCTCGCGGAGAAGCGGCTTCGTCAGAGGCCTATCCAGCTCATATTTCTGGTACTGAAGGGACACTCCGGCGGCACGGTAGTCGTCGAAGACCTTCCGCCACGAGTCGAGCAGATCGACGACGCGGCTCTGCACGCTGCGCAGTCGCTCCTCGCGCTCATCCTCGTCGGTGAACGGCTGCTGACGAACCCGTTCCAGGAACGCATCCCGCAACCCCTGCTCGAGCAGCGCGCGCGTCTCCGCGATCTGCCCGGCTCCCAGCGGCGGTGTCATTCGCCCCTCAAGATGACGCGCCAGACTGACGAGCGCTCCCGCAAACCCGCGATCGAGTGCGCGCGCGGAGAACGGCGTCACGCTCGCCACTTCCACCGATCGGTAGAACGTCTCGTGGTAGTGCCGGAAGCGCTCGTAATGCGAGCGGTCGCGCGGCTTATGGATGTTGAGCAGCGTGACCACGAGTCCCGGCCACTCGTCGCGGCGCCCGACGCGGCTCGTCGCCTGGATGTACTCCGCGTGCGTCTTCGGCTGCCCGAGCACGACCATCAATCCGAGGCGAGGGATGTCCAGCCCGACCGAGATCATGTTGGTGGCGATCGCGCAGTCGACGCGCTGCTGATCCCCAAACCGCGCTTCGAGCCGCCGCCTGGCTTCCGCCACCTTGTCCGTCGACACGCGCGACGTCAGCTCCAGCACCTCGGAAAACGTCTTACGATCGCGGAAGAGGCCTGGCTCCTCACCGATCCGCTTCCGCATCCCGTAGCTCTTGATGGTGTTCTGTACTTCCTCTTCGAGAATCCGCCGCGCGCCGCCGAGCTCGCGGAGACTGTTGAAGTAGCCGAGGACCGTCATGTACGGATCGGCGGGATTGGCCTCGTTCTTGTGACCGCCCGCGTCACGATAGGCACGCTCGGCTGCGCCCATCAGCGCGAGCCAGACCTTGCGCATCAGAACCTTCGGACTGCGGCCCGGCGAGGCGATGCCGAGGTAGAGACGCGCGGGTGTGGTGGACGAAGGAACGGTGCGCGCGAAGAAGGAGTCGCGCCGGTCCGGTCCCGATGGAGGGAAGATCTGGGTCTGGCCACGACCGAAGAGCGCCTGGATCTGATCCTGTGCTCGGCGAACTGTTGCCGTCGACGCGACGATCTTCGGGCGCACGTTCGTGTCGCGCATGCAGAGCGCCTCGATCGCCGTTTCATAGAGTCCGGCCATCGTGCCGAGCGGACCGGCGATCAAGTGCAGCTCGTCCTGAATCACGAGATCGGGTGGTGGCAACGGTGCTGCGAGCCGCTGACCGCGCCCGGGCTCCGTCGCGCCGTAGAACCCATGTGTGTCGAAGCGGTCGGCGCTTCCGAGCAACGCGCCCGCCTCTCCGACCCAGGGAAGCGATGCGAACTTGTCAACAGTGGCGATGAGAAACGCGGGAAGGCGGCGGTAGATCGGCTCGTCCACCGCGACAATCGGCAGCCCGCGATCTCCCGAGAAATCGCACTCGAAGTTTGCGCAGACGATCTTCAGCTCGCGAGGACGGTCGGTGTCCGGCAGAAGCGAGAACGAACTTGGCTCGAAGCGCGTGCCGCACCACGGGCAGTTCTCCAGCGGGATCGGCGACGGCTTGTAGCGCGGATTGTCCTTGAACTGCCTCACCTTGCTGCGCGCATCGCCCGCTCCGTGAAATCCCTTGTGCCCCATCAAGTTTGGCGTCGCCGCCTTGCCGACCCACAGCCCGATCTCGAATGGCCATTCGCCATAGCGCTCGCGCTGAGTTGCTCTCTCTAATTCGAGCGCGCAGACGAGCCCTGCCGCGCGGCCGAGTTGATCGAGCGTCAGGAGGCGCAGCGTGTAGCGCATGATCACGCTCACTCCCGCACCGTCGCGTCCGTTCTCGCCCGGATGGCGCAGCCGGCGCAGCACCATCGCGATCGCCGCGAGTCCGAGGTACGCCTCAGTCTTTCCGCCGCCGGTCGGGAAGAAGAGAAGGTCGACCGTGTCGCGATGCTTGTCCTTCGGGTCAGCCAGTCCTGGGAGGTTGAGCAGAATGAACGCGAGCTGAAACGCGCGCCATTCAGGCTTCTCGATGTTCAGGCGCCGGTGTAAAGCGCTGGCCACGGCGCGATTGGCCATGCGAAACGCGTCGAGCACACCGGCGTCGGTCTCCAATGCTCGAATCCCGCTCTCGATGCGCTCCACGGCAGTGCCTGCAAGACGAATCAGTTCTTCCGCCGTCTCCCGTCGAGCGCCGCTCAGCGTCGTAGTCGATGCGCGGCTGTTGTCGATCCAGTCTCGGTACTGATCGGCAAGCGGTTGCATCGCTGCAACTGCAGCAGCGCCATCAACCAGAGTTCCGAGGGCCTGCATCGACAGCTCGACGCGCGCGATGCGGACCGTCTCTGTCTTCTCCACCTCGGCGCTGGGGATCCAGGCGGTGCGGAGCACGCGACAGGCGCCGTCGACGAGATCCCACTCCGCGGAGATGCCATGGCCGGTCGCGTACTCCGGCGTATCGGCGTAGTGAAGGTCGGCCACCTGCTCGTCCCAATCGCCGGCGTGTACGCCGCGCAGATCGGGTCGGGCGACGAACGGCGCGTCGCTGCGCACTTCGATCTCGGGCTGGAACGCATGCGCGCGGTCCGACTCTTTTTCGTCCGGCTTCCGATGATTGACGAGAAAGACCGACACAGATCGCGTGCCCTTCGGCAGGTGCTCCTCGAGGTCCTCGGCAGCTACGGTGCGTTCGACCACATTGACCTGAAGGCCGGCGGATTGAGGAACGTCGTGGACGACGGGGTCATTCGCTCCACGCAGTTCGATGGCGATGGTTTCGTCGCGCGGTGTCCGCTGCCAGACGCTGAGCGGTTTGCCATCCGCGCCTTCGATCTCCTGCGGCGTGTAGTCGCCCCAACGAACGACGACGGAGAGCGAATGCACCTTCGCGTCGACGAGAAAGCTCAGCCCCATCGACGAAGGGAAGAACCCCTTCTTCGCCGCCTTCCGATCATCGTTGCTCTCTTCGGCGAGGCCGGCCTGTTCCGGAGCCTCGTTGAAGTCGTCGTCCTCATCCGCATCGCTCCGTTTCTCAGGCGGCGTACCCGAGGGGATGAGGAAACCGGTGAGGTACCAGTTGGACGGACGCACCCAACCCGGAATCCGTTCCTCGGCGAATGCGTGGCCGGCCCAGGGGCCCACGAGGTCGAGCTCCAGGGCCTCGACGAGTTGCTTCCGGATCTCCGCCGAAGTCATTCGCTTCGTCCGGCTACGGGTGATCCGCGACTCGAAGCGGCGGAAGCGAAGGATCCGAAGCGCGCCAACCACGATCGATCAGCACCTGTCGCGCCAATCGAATCTGTTGCTCTGAGAATTGGCGCTTCCGCGCTCCCCACTCGAAGGTTCGAGCGATGACTTCCGCGTCAGTTGCTGCGTTCTCGCGGCTCATCACCCAGTGAACCGTGGCCAGTAACTCGAGGCCGAACGGTGACTCGAATCCCCGAACCAGGCCAGCCACACGATCAAACCGAGCGCGCGTCTCCGGTTTCTCTCGCAGAGTCCCAATCGCGTCGTCAATGGCGCCAGGCACGAGATCGAGAATCTTGTCAGGCTCGTCTCCACCCACGCCGTAGCCGGAAACATAGTGTCCTTCGATCTCGCGGAGTACGTGCCTCAGGTTCTCCACATACGGCCCGTAGTGTCCCTTCACGATGCGCAGACGAAGCGGTTCTCCCGCCTCCTGCATGAAGTACATCAGTTTGTGAATCTCGAGAAGCGACACAAAGGGATCGAGCAACCCCGCCAGATATCGATCGATCAATCCGACGAGCGCAGCGCGACCTGGTGTCATCTGCGGTATGTGGCCGGCGCTGGGCTTCGCTGCGGCCGTCGTCTCGCCCGCGGGCTCGAAGACGACGACCCTCACGTTCGTCAACGCATCGAACGCCTGCTCGATCCGGGGGCGGACATCGCGCCAATCGAGTCCACCGAGACCTGCGCCCAGGGGCGGAATGGCGATCGAGGAGATCCCACGGTTTCCAACTTCCGCCACGAGCGTTTTCAGTCCGGCCTCGATATCTTCGATTCGCGACTTGCCGCGCCAGTGACGCTTCGTCGGAAAGTTGATGATGTAGTGAGGGTTCGCTTGCCGTCCCGTCTCGAAGACGAACATCCGACCGGGCTGCACCTCTTTTCGGGTGCAGGCGGCGGCGTAGGCTCGAAAGTTCTCAGGCCAGGTGTTCTTGAACTGGAGCGCGATCCCGCGACCCATGACGCCGACACAATTGACGGTATTCACGAGCGCCTCGGCATTCTCCGCGAGGATGTCCCCGGTCTTGAACTCGATCATGCGTTGATGCTCCTGTTCAAAAGTACCACTCCGGCCGCACTTCAATCGGTGGCTGATGACCGGCGTCCGCAAGCGCGGCGACTGCGCGCGACTGGATGGCGCCGGTCCGGACTCCGATTCGTTCGACGAGCGAGAACGGGAAATGTCGATGCACCAGGAACTCCGCCTGCTTGTGCTCCTTGACCGCCGCGGGCCGGAAGTCGGTCGCGTGAATATCAGTCCAGACAAGCTGGTCGAGCTCCTCGAGCTGAGATCGGAACTCAGTGTAGTAGGCGCCGGCGTTGGAGAGCGAAAAAGCCCAGCGTTGGCCCTGCGCTTCTGCCCATTGGACTACTTGATGTAGATCGGCCTCCAGATGAACGATGGGGCCCTGCCCGCCGCGATACGCCAACTCAGGGTGGTTGGCGCAGTGAATGACGTACAACATGATCGAACGGGGGCAGAAGTAGAACGGCACGTAGTCGCCGACATTCGTACCCGGATAGCAACGCACGGCGACTTCCTCGATGCGGCGGCGCTTGATCTCGGACATGCCGATCGTCTGAGCAGGCCCGCCAAGCAGCGCGATTTGAGCATCGGAGATCAATCCGTCTGCGCCAATTGCGGAGAGGTTTTCCACATGGGTGATGTGGTAGATCTTCGGCTGTCTTGGCGGCTGCGTCATGCGTCCATCCGAATGCAGCGGCGCGGAGGAGAAAGTGCCGTTTGCCCTTGACCATCGATTTTGCGCGAGTTGTAAGTCGCGGTCATCAAAAAAGCTCCCCAGTACCGCCCGTGCCGCCCTTCTTCTTCGACACAGGTTTGCGTTTGTCGATGATCTTCGTTGGCTTGCCGAATCCAGTTGGAACGAAGCCCTCGGTCCTCATCCAAGCCAGCACATCGCGCCAACGTCTCTCGGGGATCCGCCGCTTGCTCGGATGCCAGTTGCTGATGACTTCATCGACGATTGCGTCGTCAGAAACGTCACGGCCGGCCAGGAGAAAGTCGTTCCACACCGCATAGGCCGTCGAGAAGATCTCACAACCTTCTGTATCCCAACGGCGCATGAGATCGATGAGGCGTCGAATCGTGGGAATCTTGTCCGGCCAATAACTCTCCAGATACTTCCGGTGGTCGCCGGCTTTGGCCAGCGGCCGGTAGTTGTGCCCGACCTTCTGTTCGTGGGGCTCGTACCACTTCAGCTTCTTCAGGTCCTTCTCATTGGCGAAGATGAGCCGATTGTCGAGCGGGCCGGCCGCGTCGCGGTGGTAGTCGCCCTGAATTTCGCTCAGCTCGGCGATGTACTCACACAGATGGAAGATCTTCTGGTGCTTGACCCGTCCGAAGGTCGGTTCATCGTGAAGCTGATGAACGATCTCGGCCGACAGGACGACGCGACGGAAATGGCGGTCCCTTGCCGCGCGACCCCCATCAGCGCTCTCTATCGGCTGCGCTGCGACGGCTTTAGTTGTCTGGGCCTTCGCTCGTTTGGTAACCGCGACACCGGAGCGCGCTTCCTCCGCTGCGCGTTGAGCGTTCAATTCGAGGAGACGCGCGAGCACCTCGTCGCGGACGTCGTCCGGCCAGCGGTAGCGATATGGCTTCTTCTTGTTTCCCCATTCCTCCGCGTCAATCTCGTAGTCGAGGAGGAACTCGCAGTCGGTCGGGATGTCGCTACAGCCGTACGCGTCGAGCACCGCACGGTCCATCGCCGCGTGCAACTCGCGCAGTTTCCGGATGTCTGCATCGCGTTTGTCGGGATCGTGGAAGCGGTTATAGGTCTTCGTCAGTCCTTCGTCATTGCGCACCATCAACGCGGCGCGAAACTCGTAATACTCCTTGCCGGCCACTTCGAGCGTCGGATGTGTTTGCCAGTTCTCGGGGAAGGGAAATGTCTCGAAACAGTCGGAGGGCGTGTAGCGAAGGCGGTCTTCCAACGACGAACCGAAGAACCGCGCCCAGATCTCGTGCGGGCGGGATTGGAGGGCGCAGAAGGCGGCGTACGAAGGCAATGGGAACACGTCTAACGTGTTGGCGAATACTTTAGTCGGCTCCAGAAATGCGAACGCCATGTGCGGTGTGGCACCGCAGTTGATCGCAAGGGCTCGTTTGAGGCCAGAGAGCGAAGCATACAGTCCCACGCTCTTCTCTGCGTGTTGCCACCATCGTTCGCGGCGTGACCCGCGCGCATCAACGCGGCTGGGCTTCACCCGTTGTTCAGCGATTGCTATCAGCTCAGGCCAAAGACGGCGACACTCCAATTCGCTTCGCTCACCAAAGTCGATGACGAAACGGTGATGTTCATGCGTTGGGCTATTGTTGACCTCCTCGCCGCCAATATACGGAAAGATCACTTCCCGATTGGCCTGCCTCGCTTCAATGAGCCTTCGCATCTCGTTGAGCGGAGTAGCAGCGCCTTTCGAGTCAGTATCGTCGAAGGTAAAACCCATGCCCAGCACGATGCTTCCTTGAAAGCTCTTACCGGCATTGGCTCCGAGTCGCGTTGGGTCGTCGTGGCCACCACGATGGAAGAGGAATGCCGTGATCGTCTCGACTTCGCGGTCATCGAGCATCTTCTGGTCACGAAGGATTCCTTTCTGTACGTGCAGTACGCTCACGACTACGGCGGCCAGGCCGGGCCACTTGACGTGTTTGCGGGCACTGTAGATCTCGCCCCCGTGCTGACAGATCCAGCGCAGGCCTGTGGACCGAGTATCGCCCTGCGCGATGGTGTTCGTGGCGATCAGTCCGAGTGTGCTGCGTTCACGCAGAAGGTCGAAGGCCCTCCTGAAGAAATGCGCGACGAGATCAGCGTTGCCGTGGCTCTCCTGGTGGCATTGCTTCAGCCAGTCCGGGTAGCCAGCGGGATTCGAGCTCGCCACCGAGTTCTTTCCGGCAAAAGGAGGGTTTCCGACAATCGCGTCGAAGCCGGGATTGTGACGTCCAAAGACCTCCGGAAACTCGATCTGCCAGTGAAACGGCACCAGCGGCGGCTCGGCGCGTCGCCACTCCTCGAGTCGTTCGCCGTGCTGTTCCACCATTCCATCGAGCACTGCTTTCGCGTAACCTCGCCGTCGGTCTTCTCGATCCCGCGCGCTCTCACTCTCGAAAAACGCTGTAACAGTCAGGTCCGCGAACAACCGGACCCTGCCCAACTCGGCTTGTGCCGCATGCCACCACTCGCGCAACTCGCGATCGGTGACGCTTTCGCCTGCTTCGCGAATCTGCTTGCGAAGAACCGACACGCGATCGAGGTGTTCTCGGACGTGCATCGCCTCGAAGCCCTTCTGAAACTCCGGCGCCGTTTCGTCCCAATGGAACGCCTCGATTTGTTTGCGCGAGAGACCGACGAGCGAATCGCCGTGGCGCAGCGCGTGATCGACGAACGTCAGCGCGTGCTCGCGCGCGAGCGTGACGAGCCAGAGCGAGACTTTCGCGAGATCGACGGCAACCGGGTTCTTGTCGACGCCATAGAGGCATCGCTGCGCGACGAGACGTTGCGCGAAGACCACTTCGTCTTCGTCGAATGGGATCGGCGGCATGGCGTCGTGAAAGCGCCAGGACTCGACGAGCGCGGCGCCGAGTTGGCGGCAGGTCTCGACGAGGAACGCGCCGGAGCCCATGGCCGGATCGCAGACCTTCAGATCGAGGATCTGCTCCGGTGTAGGAGGACGATCGTCTTTGCCGCGCAGCCGTTTGAGGATCGGCTCGAGCGTGGTCTCGACGATCGGTTTCGTGAGCGTGGTCGGCGTGTAGTGCGAGCCCGACCGGCGTCGCTCCTCGCTCGGCTGCAGGACCATCGCACCCCCCGGGACGAGGTCCGGCGTGGCGTGGCGATCGACGACAGCAGACAGCGCGTCGTGAAGATCCTCGAGCGTCGTCGCCGCCTTCACCGCTCGCTTCACGTTCTCGGTCAGCTTCCGATCGGCGCGCTCGGCAATCCACTTCTCCCGCTTCTCCGCGGACTGCGCGAGGAGTGCCTCGAGATCGATCGCTGTCGGTGCTCCATTTCTCTTCTGTGCCTTGATGGCGATCGACGGGCCCATGGTCCGCTCGAGGCGAAAGCCCATCATCGTCTCGTAAACGGATCCGATGTTCTCGACGCCGAGCGCGCGATAGGAGATCCGTTCGCCGTCGAGCACGAGCAGTTTCTGCAGCGCGCGCCAGATCGTGCCGTCGGGTACGAGTGGCGGTTCGATGCGCTCGTGGATCTGCCGCGCGGCGCCGAATCGTCCTTCGAGGAACGGATAGCGATCCGGATCGAAGAGGACGCCGTGCCGCTTCGGGAGGCGCATCGCGCCCGCGTCCGCTCCGTCGTGGATCATCCGGAAGAGCGCGAGGAGCTGCGCCCACGCGCCGTAGCGCTGCTCCATCGTGTCGGGATAGAGCGCCGCGTCTTCACGCAATCGCTCGTACAAACCGGCCAGCGAGTAGTTGCGCAGATACGTTTCGTCCTCCGGCAGCATGTCCCGTTCCTCGGCATAGAGGAGAAAGACCAGGCGAAGAAGAACGGTGAGGAGGCCGCGATAGACCTCATCCGGATGATCCGCCAGCGTGTATCGCAGCAGGTCGCCCTTCGACTGGTCATTGGCGTGCTGGAATCCGCGGAGCAGTTCGTACAGCGCGTGCAGCACTTGCTCGGCCAGCCGCTCGCTGACTTCGTTCTGGAACTTGCGGCTGTCGTCGAGTAGCGCCGCGAGACGCTGCGCGCGCGGAAGGCTGAGCAGCCGCTGCTCGTTGAGGAGCAGCCGCATTGCCGTCGTGATCGGCCGGCCGGCGGTCTGCACCATGTCGGCGACCTTGAAGTCGACCCATCCCGAGCTCTCGCCGTACGGCGCGGAGAGAATCCGGATTGCACGGCCGTTGAACAGCAGGCCCGCCGGCACGCGCGTCTGTCGCAGCAGTCGCTCCATCCGCCCATGCTCCGAGGCCTCGATCTGACCCTTGCCGCGCGAGACGCGATCAAAGTCCTCGCCCGCATCGAGCACGCGCACGAGGAGCTGCCACGATGATCGCTCGCTCTGCGGGTCACGCTCGCGCACTGCGAAGTCGGGACGGAATGTGTCGCCATCGCGAGCAATCTCCAGCTCTGCTGGAATCGGGCCCTCTTCTGTTCCAGCGTACCCATTCGGCGAAAAGCTCCATCCGAGGACCGAGCGTGCGAACGTAACAAAATCGGGGAGGAATGGAGCCGGAGCTTCCTTATCACTGAACGTACGGTCCACAACGGCCGCACGCAACAGCCGCTGGCTCTCGGCATCGCTCCGGTCGAGGTTCGCGCCCGCGCGAACGAGCGCCGGCGCGGAGACGACCAGTCCCGTCGGCCGAACAAAGCCGATCCATTCGAGGTGCGCGAGGACTTCAGGATCGAGTTTGGCCATGAAGCTCAGTTGCTCTCCGGCCAGAGGTAGACGATCCCGACCGGTTCGATGCGGGTGACGCGAGCGTCATAGAACTCGCGGATGCGTTGCGGCTCCTTCTCGAGATCGCGGTCGAACTGCACCAGACGCGAGCGCCACGATTTCATGTCGGACTCCATCTGACGCTTCTCCTCATCATCGAAGCCGAGGGTGAGTTGCGTGAACGCGCCCTCATAACGGGTCAGCTCCTCCCGGACGCGGGCGCGTTGCCGCTGGAGCGTCTCGCGCAGGTCCTTCTCTTCCTGCTCGCCGCGCTTGCGCAATCGGTCGTTAGCGATGGCGGCCAGCTCCCGCGCGCGCGGCTCGAGTTTCGGTAACAGCTCTTCGATGTCTCGTGCAGCGGAGGCAAGGAGCTTCTGCTGAATCGTTTCGTTGGGCGATGGTCCGCGGGATGCGGTCAGGGACTCATCGAGCAGTTGGAGTGTTTTCGTTTCCGCTTCACGCGCGTACGGAGCGAGTGGACCGCGGCGCTGCGACGGCTCGATCCAGCGCGCGGTGAGCGGCACGATCTCCTCGTGCAGACGCTCGGCGCCGCGGCCGTAGAGCGAGAGGCGGCCGAGGAGGATGACGCGGGGGATGGAGTCGGAGGTCTGCGCGAGACAGGCGCGAGAGAGCTCATGAAGAATGAAGCCCTGTGCTCGAAACCGTGCGAGGAGCCGTTGCGCGACGCGCTGCTCGAGGTGGAGATGCACGGTGTCTTCCGACATCTTGCCGGCATCCTCGAAAATCACAGGACGGATCGGTGCCTCTTTGCGCCAGTCGGTGAGCTTCTGATCGCGCTTGCGCGGCGTGCGGAGGGTATCGAGCGTCGCCGCCCAGCTTGCGTCGGCGTCGATCCGGCGATCCAGCGGCGGGAAGGTGTAGGTGTGAACGTCTTTCTCACCGACGGTTTCGCGCAGCGGCTCGGTACCGAGGATCTCGAGGGAGCAGGAGAGGGCATCGCGGAATGACGCTTCTTTGAAGCGTACCCAGTTTCGCGAATTGTCGAGAAGCGTTTGGCAAAGGTTGATCTGGCCCTTCAAATCGTCCTGCCGGTCGCGTGACGCTTCCAGTTCCTCACTCGTGACGCGCTTCTTCTCCGCGTCGAGATCGGCCGCTGCGATCTCCTGCGCCAGGCGTTTCGCATCGCGATGGCGGATGCCGGCGCCGAGGCGGCGTTCGATGTCGTCATCGATCACCTTGGAGAGACTGCCGAGCTCCTTACGGATCGTCTCGGTCTTTTTCACGATGACGTCGAGGACGTGATCCTCGACGCGCTGCGGAAGAACGAAGTAGTGGCAACGGACCTCGGGCGCTTCCTGGAGCTTGCGGTCGATGCGGCCGTTGCGCTGCTCGATGCGGCCAGGGTTCCAGGGAAGGTCGAAGTGGAAGAGGTCGGCGCAGTGCGCCTGAAAGTTGAGACCCTCGCGCGCGGCGTCGGTGGCCAGGAGAATGCGGAGCGGGTCTTTTGAAGGATCGGTGTTAAAGCGCCGTTGAATTTCCTTGCGTCGTGTGCCGCACGTGAGGCCGTCGATGACTTCGATGCGCTCGTCCGCGCGATCGGTTCCCTCGATAGCCTGTTCCAGGATGGATTTGAGGTAGCGCTTGGTCCCTTCGCGATTCTCCGTGAAGATAAGAACGCGGCGGTTGTTCCACTTCGGCGTCGCGTCTTTCGGCTCATCGCCGAACGGAAGGAGATCGGGGCAGAGGTTCTCGCGGATCCAGTCGATCAGCCGCCACATCTTCGCGTCGGGTGCGTGACGCGTGTCGTCGGCGATCTCTTGCATCTGGTCGAGAAGGGCCTGCTCCTTGTGCCAGAGCACTTCTGCCGCGGAGTCGCGCGGCGCCTCCGCCTCGGCGCTGGCGGTGATCGCCTCGATCTCCGCTTTCTCGTCCGCTTCGTACTCTTCCTCGGTCCACTCTGCGCGCTCGTCATCGGCATCGGGAGCTTTCGTGAAGAATTGGAGATCGAGGTTGCTGGCTTTCGCCGTCTTGTCCCACTGCCGTTCGACGGTCGCGCGATGCACTCGCAAGCTCCGTGCGAACGCTTCGGTCGAAGAGAGCAGGCGCTGCTGAAGGCCGACGACGAGGAGTCCCGCCGCCGCTCGCGTCCGCGCTTTCGCAGTCGCGAAACGTTCTTCGCGTACCGTGCGATACTCATCGAGAAGACGCGAGAGGACGAGCTCGGGAGAGTCATCGGGAAGTCCGTCGATCGGTAGGCGAACCACGTTTCGAAATGGGAATCCGCCCTGAATCGCGCGGATATCGTCCTTGAGGCGGCGGACCATCACGTCTTCGAGCGCCTTCTTCCCGCGAACCTTCACGCCACGAGTAAAGCGACAGGGATCGAGAATCTCGAGCAGCGTCGAGAAGCTGTTCGAATGTCCGTTGTGTGGCGTGGCTGAGAGGAAGAGGCGATGTTCGAACCGTTCGGAGAGATCACGTACCGCCCGTGTGAACTTCGTTTCGATGCCGTAGCGTCCCCCGCTCGACGGCGCGGCATGGTGGGCCTCATCGAGGATCAGCAGGCTTCCCGCGAGCATAGGCCCAAGCCACTCGCGCATCGGGTCCGCGTACACGGGATCGATCAGCAGATTGTGAGAGATGAGAAAGCGGCTGTGCGTGCGCCACGGGTTCACGCCGAACCCGCGCTCGCGGCGCACCTTCGTGAGATACGGGCGGTCGATGATCTCGAACACGAGTCCGAACCGGTCTTCCAGCTCACCCTTCCACTGATCGAGTACCGATGCGGGCGTGGCGACGACGATCGTCTTCGCTTTCTTGCGCAGCAACAGCTCTCGCGCGATGAGTCCAGCCTCGATGGTCTTTCCGAGGCCGGTGTCATCGGCGATGAATAGGTTCACGCGGGGAAGCCGAAGTGCTTTGCGGAGCGGCTCCATCTGATACGCGTCGATCTTGATGCCGGCACGAAACGGCGCTTGGAAGAGATTTGGATCGGTCGCCGTCACGCAGTTCCAGCGCAGCGTATGCAGAAACGCGGCAAAATGTCGGGGAGGATCGAAGCCCTTGGTTGCGAGATCGTCCCATCCCTCGTCCTCAATAATGCGTCGGTCGATCTCATAGTCCCAAAAGACGTTCAGGGTCCGCCCTTGGTTGTCGTCGTCGGCACAGGCGAGACTGACTAGTGCGGACTGGCCGGGCACCTCGGACGGCGTCACACCGTCGACCAGCCATCGTCGGGAACGCACTTGAACGAGCTCTCCAATTTTCGGAGGACGCTCAGGTAGAAATCGAAGTGTTGCGACGCTCGACAACGGACGCTCCCTTGCCGCGACAGAACTCACCGGTTCCGTCCCGGGAACATCAGCGCAGGACCTCTCTCGCCGACGTTCGTCTTGGAATTTTCTACTGCCTGTGGATTTCGAGCGTAGGTTACACCGACGTACGGCGTTAACGTCAGCTCACTGGGCTGCGGGGCCAAATGCTTGCAGCTCTCGACACACGGCAGCGCTCGACTCCAGGTCGATAGAAACCGAACCGCCGGCAGGTTGCAGATGCCCTAACCCGGCAAGATAGGAGAGCTGATGCAACGTGAATGGAGACGGGTTTGCGAGGAGAATTCGGAAAAATAGAGACTTGCTAGATCGTCGGACATCCGATCTGAGTCAATTTTTCAAGGCGATCAAACCTAAGTGCTTGATTCTGAATTGGCTGTGGTGCGTGGACTCGAACCACGGACCAACGGATTAACAATCCGGCGCTCTACCAACTGAGCTACACCACAGTGTTTTGAGGGGCGCGGATTGTAACCTAGAGCACGGCCCGGATGGCGCGGAGGCGTTCAGCGGAGCCGGCCATGTCGGCGTGGATGCACAACGTGTCGCAGGGGATCGCGATGCGGGTGCCGTCGCGAGCGATGACGGTGCCTTCCGTTGCCAGGAGGCGTGCCTGGGCGGCGGCTTCTTCGATCGTGAGGAGCGAGCCAGCGATAGTGCGCGGAGTGAGGGAGCCGTCGGGCTCGTAGCGGCGGTCGGCGAAGGCTTCGCGGATGACGCGGACTCCCCGCTCGCGCGCGACGAGGGCCATCTGGGAGCTGTCGCTGCATACGATGGGGAGGTTGCCGCTCGCATCGAGCAGGACCTCGGCGAGCCCGCGGTCGCGGTGGGCGTCGTTGTAGAGCGCGCCGTGCGCTTTGACGTGGCTGAGCGGCGAGATCGCTGCGATGGCGCCGATCTGTTCGACGAGAGACTCGCGCAGCGCGGCGGGGTCCATCTTCATCGACGTACGGCCGAAATTCGCGCGGTCGGGATATGACGGATGGGCGCCGATGGCGACGCCGTGCTCGCGCGCGCGGCGTGCGGCTTCGCGCATGGTCTGCGCGTCGCCGGCGTGGCCGCCGCAGGCGACGTTCGCGGCGTCAATGAGCGGCCAGATCTCCGGCTCGCCCGATGCACCCTCGCCCATGTCGGCGCTGATCTCGATGGCTCACCCCTTCTGCGGCACGTCCGCCGGTTCATCCTTCTTCTTGCGCCTA
>DATARP010000210.1:0-11372 GCA_036264075.1 Gemmatimonadaceae bacterium | reverse complement strand
AAGCCGGTGAGTATTTCGCCATGTCCCGTAACCCCATTCTTCCCTCCGCAACACGAGGGTCCGATCGCGCGACCAAAGCTGGCCGGCGTGGATTCACCCTCGTCGAGCTCTTGGTCGTCGTGCTCGTGATCGGGATACTCGTGGCCATCGCCATCCCGCGATACTCGGGGAGCAAGGACAAGGCTTACGTCGCGGCAATGATCGCCGACCTCCATAACGCAGCCATCTACGAAGAGCAGTACGCGTCCGAGAACCACGCGCAGTATTTCTCGGGCACCGCGACCGCCGACGTTGCCGTGCAAGGTTTCCGCGCCTCGAAAGACATCACTGTAACCCTCACTGCAACCAACATCCTCGGCAGTCGCATCTCCGAGTTCACCGCTGTCGCCAGACACACCCAGTCCAAAGAGAGCTGCGAGTTGCGGAGCGGGATAATCGCCTGCACGACCGGCGAAGATCAGACGAGCGGAGTGATCCCTCTGGGCTGAGGGCCGGGCGGCGCACACCACCAAACAAAATGCCCCGCCATCGCGGGGCATTTCTCATATCGGCGCTCGATCCGTCGCGCTGCTCAATCCTCGTACTTCCGTGGATGGCCGGGATGCGGCTTCTCCTCGTCTTCCGTGTCGAACTCGTCGTCGAGGTCTATGAGGTCGTCATCCAGATCGTCGTCGAGGTCGTCGTCATCCAGGTCGTCATCATCCAGATCTTCGTCGTCGAGATCCTCGTCCTCGAGGTCATCGTCGTCCGCGGCGCTCCACTCGTCCTCGACCTCGTCATCGTCTTCCAGATCGTCCTCGAGATCCTCGTCCTCGGGGTCTTCCTCTGGGGCCCTCTTCGCCAGCCACGCTTCTGTTTCCCCGTCGTTCGGGAAACTCCCCGCGGACTCCAGCATGGCGCACATTGCCTTACTCTCCTGGTGATTAGACCGAAGCGCGCTCGCGCTTCGCCTCGCGTGACAGCTTCTTTCTATCGTTCGCACTGAGGAAGCGCTTCCGCAGCCGGATCGACAGCGGCGTGACCTCAATCAGCTCGTCTTCCTCGATATACTCCAGCGCCCCTTCCAGCGTCAACTCCCGCGGCGGCTCGAGCTGGATGTTCTCGTCACTCGATTTCGACCGCATGTTGGTGAGCTTCTTCTCCCTGGTCGGGTTGACGTCCATGTCGCCCGGCCTCGAATTCTCACCCACCAGCATTCCCTCGTAAACCGCGTCTCCGGGCGCCACGAATAGGGTAGCGCGCTCCGCCAGATTTGCAAGCGCGAAAGCGACTATGACTCCCGCCTCCATAGAGACGAGAGTGCCACGCATACGGCCGGCCAGCGGACCCGCCCAGGGCCCGTACTCGAGGAACCGGTGGTGCATGATCCCGGTGCCGCGCGTATCGGTGAGGAACTCCGAGCGGTACCCGAACAGCCCGCGCGCCGGAATCTTGTACAGCAGGCGAACCATCCCCTGCCCCGGATTCTTCATCTCCAGCATCGCGGCGCGCCGAGGCCCGAGCTTCTCGATGACGACGCCAAGGAACTCTTCGGGGACGTCGATCGACAGCTCCTCGTATGGCTCCAGCCTCTCACCGTTCGGGCCCTCGCGGGTGATCACGCGCGGCCGCGAAACCTGAAACTCGTAGCCCTCGCGACGCATCGTCTCCATCAGGATGGTGAGATGCAGCTCGCCGCGGCCCGACACCGTCCACGTGTCGGTCGAGTCGGTGTCTTCCACTCTCAACGCCACGTTCCGCTCGAGCTCCTTGAACAGGCGCTCGCGGATCTGGCGGGAGGTTACGAATTTCCCGTCCTTGCCGGCGAATGGAGAGTTGTTGACCAGAAAATCCACCGAGATCGTCGGCTCCTCCACCGAGATTCCCGCCAGCCGCTCCGGATGCTCGAGGTCAGTAACCGTCAAGCCGATCTCCACGCCCTCCAGACCAGCAAGCGCGACGATCTCGCCCGCCGAAGCCTGCGGAACCTCGATGCGGTCCAGTCCCTCGTACGTGAACAATCTGGTCACGCGCGACTGCTCGGCCTTCTGCGATCCATCCAGCGGCAATAGCGCAACCGCGTCTCCGACGTTGATGGTCCCGCGCTCGATGCGGCCGATGCCCAGCCGCCCCAGATATGGTGAATGATCGATCGTCGAGATCAGCATCTGAAACGGGCCCGCATCATCGTGCGGCGGCGCCGGGACGTGCTCTATGATGGCGTCGAACAGCGGCGACAGATCGACCGGAGTGACCTCCATGTCCATCGTCGCGACGCCCTCGCGGGCGGACGCGTACACGACCGTCGCATCGAGCTGTGCCTCGTTCGCCTCGAGCTCGATCAGGAGATCGAGCACTTCGTCGTGGACGCGCATCGGGTCCGAGCCGGGCCGGTCGATCTTGTTGATCACCACGATCGGTGTCCTATGAAGTGCGAGCGCCTTGCGCAGGACAAATCTGGTCTGCGGCATCGGGCCATCGAACGCATCGACCACGAGCAACACTCCGTCGACCATGCGAAGGATGCGCTCCACTTCGCCACCGAAGTCGGCGTGGCCGGGAGTGTCGACGATGTTGATCTTGGTGCCCTTCCAGCGAATCGACGTGTTCTTCGCCAGAATGGTGATCCCGCGTTCGCGCTCCAGCGGATTGGAATCCATCACGCGCTCCATGACGACCTGGTTTTCGCGGAACGCACCGGCCTGCCGGAGCATTTTGTCCACTAAAGTCGTCTTGCCGTGATCGACGTGCGCGATGATCGCGATGTTTCGGAACTGCTGCTTTGCCATAGCCTCGTAAGATAGCTAGGCGTGCAAGTGGCTCTCCCGCTCGAGCATCTCTTCGCGCTCGAGCTGAATCGTCACGTGATCGATACCGAATAGTCGCATTGCATCGTGGATGTGCTCCAACGCGTGCTGCTGGTGGTCGGGATCGCGCACGATGCAATGCGCACTCATCGCCACGACCGCCGGAGTGACAGCCCAGACGTGCAGATCGTGAACCGATTCAATTCCGGGAATCGCTTCGAGCTGGGCGCGCACTGCGGGCAGCGGAATATGAGCGGGCGTCGATTCCAGGAGGATGTCCACCGATTCACGCACCAGACGCCAGGCACCGTTCATTATGATCACGGTCGTGAGAATCGATGCGATGGGATCGGCCATCAGCCAACCTGTATACCGGATCAGGACGGCCGCCACGAGTGTCCCCACGCTCGCCAGCAGATCCCCCAGAACGTGCAGGTACGCGCCGCGGGCATTCATGCTCTCCGACGAGCTGCCGACCAGCACGCGCGCTGCGATCAGGTTGACTACGAGTCCGCCCGTCGCAACGGCCAGCATCAGCCCACCGCGCACTTGCTCCGGAGCGCCAAGCCGAGTGATTGCTTCCCAGAGGATCCACGCCGAGATAAGCAGCAGCGTCGCTCCGTTGAGGAACGCCGCCAGTATCTCCCATCGGAGATAGCCAAAAGTCTTTCTTGGGGTTTCTGGTTGTTTGCTGAACCACGCCACGAACAGCGCGAGGGCGAGCGCCGCCACGTCCGTGAGCATGTGCCCGGCGTCGGCGAGGAGGGCGATCGAGTTGGAGAGGAGGCCCCCGATGACCTCCACAACGAGCAGCAGTGCCGTGAGAATCAACGCTATCCGCAGGCTGCGGACAGGCGCGTCGGCTGCGTGCGAGTGTCCTAGCCCATGGTGATGGGCGCCATGCTGGTGCCCCTCAACGGGGTTGTGGTAACTTGTATCCGTGCTCGGTCGGCTGCTCGCCATAATTCTGCTCGTGCTCCTCAACGCGTTTTTCGTGGGCGCCGAGTTCGCTCTTGTGCGCTCCAGACGGACGCGACTGGAGGCGATGACCCGCAGCGGCGACAGATTAGCCCGCTTCGCGGTTCGTGCCTCCTCAAATATCTCCCGCATCCTCTCGGCGAGCCAGCTTGGCGTCACGCTCGCCAGCCTCGGACTCGGCTGGGTCGCCGAGTCGACGGTCGGCGATGTCTTCGCCAACATGTTCGAGAACCTGCCATTCGCGATCGAGATGTCGATGCGCCTCACGCTAGGCGCCACGCTCGCGATCATCGTAGTCACGTACCTCCACGTAGTGTTCGGCGAGCTCACGCCAAAAGCCGCGGCGCTGAACCACCCGGAGGCACTCGCGCGCTGGCTCGCGCCGCCGCTGCTGTTCTTTGCCTGGATAACCACTCCGTTCACCTTTTTCCTCAACAAGTCGTCGCAGGTGATACTGCGCGCGCTGGGACAGGAAAAGGCAGGCTCCGAGGAGGCAGTACATTCGCCGGAAGAAATCCGGCTTCTGGTCGAGCAGTCGCAGGAGAGTGGGCAGATGCAGGCGCACGATGCCGACCTGATCGACGCGGTGTTCGAGTTCTCGGAAAAAAACGCGCGCGAAGTGATGACACCCCGGACCGAGCTGGTCGCCCTGCCCGTCGAGGCGACGCTTTCGGAAGTGCTGGGCGTAGTCCAGGAAAGCGGGTTGTCGCGGTACCCCGTCTACGACGAATCGATCGACAACATCATTGGGGTCGTGCTGGCAAAGGATCTCCTCAAGCTGCTCGCCCCGCGCGCGAACACGGATGCGTTCGATTTACCGTCGATCATGCGACCAGTCCACGTAATTCCCGGCTCGCGTGAGGTCGAAGAGGTTCTCGCGGATTTCAAGCGGCTCAAGGAGCACATGGCCGTTGTGCTCGACGAATACGGCGGAACTGCCGGCGTCGTGACGATGGAAGACCTGCTGGAGGAGATCGTCGGAGAGATTCTCGACGAATACGACACGCCCGAAGACGCCGAAGCTCCGCTCCACACCCGCGCTGGCGAGACATTGGTGCCGGGGAGCACGCACATCGGCGAGCTCAACGAGCATTTCAGCCTCACGGTACCCGACGAGGACTCCACGACAATCGGTGGTTACGTTTTCGGTGTGCTCGGTCGCCTACCGGTGGTCGGCGATCGGGTGATTGCCGGTGGAGCGATCTTTACGGTGCGCGAGATGGACGGGCGGAGGATCGAGACTCTTGCGGTCGATCTGCACTCGCTCGGCGACCGCCGGACCGCTGAGCGCGAGATACAATCGTCGCACACAGAAGCGTAGCGGCAATCATGCTGGATGGGTCCGCGCGGTTCTGACCCGCGATGTCGAGCGCCGTGCCGTGATCAGGCGACGTGCGCGGGAACGGAAGCCCCAGCGTGACATTCACCGCAGCTCCGAAGGACGCGACCTTGATCGCGGTCATCCCGACGTCGTGATACGGCGCGATCACCGCGTCGAATTCCCCGCGCATCGCCCGCACGAAAACAGTGTCCGCCGGAAAGGGACCTTCGATTCCTGCCTGGCGAGCCGCTGGCTCGAGCATCCTCGTGTCTTCGCTGCCGAATCGTCCGCCGTCGCCTGCGTGCGGATTCAGCGCGCACAACGCAATTCGAGGGTTCTCGATTCCGAACCACGCCTTTAGTCCATCGCGCGTGATGCGGGCGGCTTCGACGATGGAGGCCGCGCTCAGATTCTCGACGACGCTGCGAAGCGGGATGTGGGTTGTGGCCAGCACGACGCGGAGCTTGTCCGACGCGAGCATCATTGCCACGCTCGATCCTGTCAGGGCGGCCAACATTTCCGTGTGACCGGGAAAGTCGTAGCCTCCCGCGAGCAGGGCCGCTTTGTCGATGGGTGCGGTCACGATTCCGTCGACATCTCCGGCTTGCGCCATCTGCACCGCGCGCTCGATTGCCAGCCCGCTGAGCATTCCGGCGAGCGCCGCGTCGGACCCGGGCCGCCATTGCCCGACTGATTCGGCCACCTCGACCCCGGCGCCCGCCGGCCCAATGACCACAACGTCACAGCGCTCGCTGACCCGTGAGTCGGCGAGCGCTTTGGCGACAACCTCGGGACCAATTCCGCGGGGATCGCCCACGGTCATGGCAAGGCGCGCTTTCACTGCTACATCCGGAGCGACACGTAGGTGTGCTTTCTCAGCTCATCGAGGAGCTGACGGATCGAGCGCTCATCTGCGAGCTGTGCCCGAATCTGCTCGCGAACCTCGCTCGGGTTGTATTCCCCCGCATCGGTCAGCGTCACGACCTGTAGCACCGCAAACTTCGGCTGTCCGCGCGGGTTTGCGAGCTGGAACGGACTCGTGATCGTTCCGGCTTTCGCCCCCGTCAGTGCAGCCTGGTAGGAAGCAGGGAGCGAATCGCGATTGAAGGGCTGGAGCACTCCCTTCTCTTCAGTAGGATCGTGGTGCTTGGCCAGCAGCGAGTCGTAGGAAACTCCGCGCCTCCACTGGGCGGCAACGGAATCGGCCTCGATCCTCGCTCGCTCGACGTCGGCGGAATCGATCACCGGCGCGATGAGGATGTGCCGGGCTTTCACCTCCGCCGACTGGACGCGATCCACCTTGATGATGTGATAGCCGAACGCGGTCTCGATTACCGGGCTCACCTCGCCCGGCCGGAGAGCGAACATCATCGCTTCGAACTCGGGCACGAGGCCACTGCCGCGGCGATTCCAGCCGAGGTCGCCGCCGAGCTGCTTCGTGCCGGGATCCATCGACTCGCGCTTGGCGATCAGCTCGAAGTCGCCGCCCTTTCTGATCTCGACGAGGAGCGAATCGGCGCGCGCTTTGGCCTTGGCCTTTGCCGCCGCCGAAGCGTGGGGCGAAACGATGATCTGTCGGAACGTGACAGACGCTGGACGCTTCTGCAGGTCCGCTCTGCTCTTCTCGAACGCCGCCGTCACTTCCTCATCGGTGACGTTCACGGGCTTGGCGCGCTTGCGCAGCTCCGCGAACGCCTTCTGCTGGAGATTTTGCCGACGATACTGCTCGATGAGTGCCTTGCGGTACTCGTCCGGCGTGCCGAGCCCGGCGTTGCGCAGCTCGGTCTTGTATTCGTCGTCGGACTTGAACTGTGCGCGAACGCTCTTGATCTGGCGATCGGCGGCCGAAGTGATCTCGGACTCCGTCACTTCGAGCTTCATCTCCTTCGCTTTCTGCACCAGGATCTCCTCGTCGACGAGATCGCTGAGAACGCTGCGCGCCAACGCCGCCTGTTGAACGGAATCGGTCGGCACCTGTAATCCCTGTGCGCGCCGCTGATTGATTGCGGTGAGCACATCGGTCCAGAGAAGCGGCTGCTCGCCGATGATCGCGACAACCCGGTCAATCGGCAGCGCTCCGGAAGTATTACTAACTGTGGTGACGGGTGTCTGCGCGCCCAGAGCAGCGGGAACAAGCGCGGCAACCGCCAGGATATGTCTCAACATCCCCGATCGTACACCCGCGGCCGAGCGGTGTTCGATCACTTCTTACCCGGAGTGGTAGAAGCGGTGGGCGGCGCCGACGGATTCAACGGAACTGCCGTTGGCGGCTGCCCTGCCGAGCGCGCTGAATCGGCCGAGTTACGAATCTTGGACGCCAGCTCTACTGCGCGATCGAATCCGGCGTCGTTGAACGAGTAGCTGTACTTGCTGCGCAGCACGTTGGAGACCGGAGTAGGCACGGCGACGAAGGGCGCCTGCTCCTGCACCAACTTGTCGAAGTAGGCGTCGATTCGTTTCTCGGCGAGCTTCTCACGATCGCCTTCCGTCTTCGCGCTGTCCTGCAGTGACGCGGGCGTAACGCCCAGCTGGCTCCACGCCTGCTTCACCGCGTTCACGAAGCTAGCGTGAAGATTGGCGACCTCGGCGGGATCTATGACGATTTTCGCGCTGTCCGCCTGCTTGAGCACGAGCTCGTTGTTGGCGAACCGTTTCACCATCGAAACGAGGACTGAATCAGGCGCCTGCTTGATCTGATCTATGATTCTCGCGTTCGGCGGCAGGGTCTCCAGCCATCCGACCATCCGCGATGCCGTGAAATTTCCGGCGGTCGATGTCGCCAGCACGGTGTTGTTGTGACGATACGCGTCGGGGTCGTTGGCGATCGCCCTCAATGTGGAAGGCGCGTCTCTCTTGACCTCGATCTTGCCGCTCTTTTCGAGCTTCGCCAGGTAGGTGCTTTCCGCGACGGCGACACTGCGACCCTTGGATGCAAGCATCAGCTGGCTCTTCACCTGGTCGTACGTCGGCCGGCGGATGATATGGTAGCCGTAGGTCGTCTGGACCACCGGAGAGATCTCGCCCGGCTTGAGCGCCAGAAGCGCTTTTTCGAACTCGGGAACCATTGTGCCCTTCGGAAAGATTCCCAGCGATCCGCCTTGCCGTGCAGTCTGCTGATCCTGGCTGTTCGCCGAAGCGGTCGCGGCAAAGTTTGCTCCGTTCACCTTGGCGCGGATCCCGTCGATCTTCTTTTTCACTTCGGCTTTCTGCGAATCGTTCATGCCCTGCGTGAGCAGCAGGATGTGGTCGGCGGCAAGGATCTCTCCGGACGCCCACTGACGCTGCGCCGCCGAGCTGTCGGGAGTTCCCCAGCTCTTGGAGACGATGTCGTACCACTTCCTCGCCTTCAGGTTTGCAATCGCCGGCCACATCGCTTCGTTGATCAGCGCGGTGTCGGCCAGCGAGTCATTGTGCGCCGCGGCAACGCCCAGGAGCTGATAGTCGACCCAGACGTTGGCGATCGACTTGGCGATGTCTTTACGGATCGGCGCGCGCGATTTCCCGAGCAGTGTAGCGAGGCGCGTAGCAGACAGCTCCGCGCTCTCGACGCGGGCGACGCGGTCGGTGTGAGCGCTCAGCGCATCCTTCAGGCTGGAGCAGGCCGATAGCGTGAGAGCCGCCGCAGCGGCGATAGCAAAGGTACGTTTCATTTTTCCGAAGTGCGGGTTAACTGTCATCAGGTGGGACGCAGTGTCGTCAAAGCTCGGACAAGTCCATCGAGCATCTCAGCTCCTCCAAGACGGGTGAGCTTGAGGGAAAGCGGATGCGCGCGTCGCACTTCCGCCTGGAACTGTACCTCGTGGAACGCTGCCGAAATCCCCTTCATCCGGGGTACCGCGTGCTCGCGAAATGTAATGCGGGCCTCGTTTCCGCGCACCAGCACAGATTCAATGTCGGACGCGCCGCCGAGGATGCGGAGGATCGCCGTGGCGAAGAAGGCGCGGGCCGGCTCCGGCAACACGCCGAAGCGATCGCGCACCTCCTCACCAAGGGCTTCGATCTCCCTGACGTCCGTCATGTGGGTCAGCCGGCGATATATGTCGAGCTTTGCGTCCTGGGATGTGATGTACTCGTCGGGCAGATAGGACGGGACGTCCAGCGATACCTCGGAGGGCTGCAGCCTCGGCGCGTCGTCACCCCGCAGGAGTCGCTTAACCGTCTCGTCCAGCATCCGGAGGTACATGTCGAAGCCGACGGCGTGCACGAACCCCGACTGTTCCGGACCGAGCAGGTTCCCCGCCCCGCGCAGCTCGAGGTCCTTGAGGGCGATCTGATATCCGGATCCGAGCTGCGTGTGGTGCTCCAGAATGGTGAGACGCCGGTTTGCATCCTCGTCGATCGAATCGGGCACGAGCAGGTAGCAGCTCGCCCGTCTATGCGACCGCCCAACACGGCCCCGAAGCTGGTAGAGCTGGGCCAGGCCGAACGTGTCGGCGCGGTTGACGAACATCGTGTTCGCGTTCGGCACATCGAGCCCGGATTCGACGATCATGGTCGACACGAGGACGTCGATCTCGCCATCCACGAAGGTGCGCATGATTTCCTCCAGCTCGCGCTCGCGCATCTGGCCGTGGCCAACGCCGACGCGGGCGCGCGGGACGACCCGCCGAATGTGCTCCGCCATGCCGTCGATCGTCTCGACCCGGTTGTGGACGAAGAAAACCTGGCCTCCGCGATCCAGCTCGCGAGAGATTCCCTCATCGATCAGCCCGTCGTCCCAGGGCTCTACATAAGTGAGCACCGGCGAGCGGTCGCGCGGCGGCGTCTGCATGAGGGTCATGTCACGCAGTCCGGCCAGCGAGAGGTGCAGGGTTCGCGGGATTGGTGTCGCAGTCAGAGTCAGCACGTCGGTGTCGAGGCGAAGGCGCTTGAGGCGCTCTTTGTGTTTGACACCGAAGCGATGCTCCTCGTCAACGACAATCAGTCCGAGCTGGGCGAACGCCACGTCCCCGCTCAGGAGACGGTGCGTGCCGATGACTACGTCGATCTTCCCCGCCTTGAGGTCAGCCAGCACCGCCGTCTGCTCCTTCGGCGTCTGGAACCGGCTCATCGTTTTCACGTTCACCGGAAAATCGGCGAGCCGCTCGCTGAACGTTCTCGCGTGCTGATCGGCCAGAATAGTCGTCGGCACGAGGACTACGACCTGACGGCCCGATTGGACCGCCTTGAAGGCGGCGCGGACGGCGATCTCTGTCTTCCCGTACCCGACGTCCCCGACGAGGAGACGGTCCATCGGTCGCGGGCGCTCCATGTCGCCCTTCACGTCAGTCGTGGCCGTCCGCTGATCGGGCGTGTCTTCGAAGAGGAAAGAGGACTCGAGCTGCCGCTGCCATACTGTGTCGGGGAAGTGCGGCGGCCTGGTGGCCACTTTGCGGCGGGCGTAGAGATCCAACAGCTCGACCGTCATCTCCTGAATCGCCGCGCGGGTCTTGTCCCGCTGCGATGCCCAGCGTTTGCCGCCCAGCGCATGGAGGCGCGGTGGCGGCGCGTCCGCGGTTATGTCGGCCGCGGAGCGATAGCGCTCGATCTGATCGATCCGATAGAGCGGGACGTTCAACCTGTCGCCGCCTTCGTACTCGATGACGGCTACTTCGACGGTGCTCTCGCGGACGAACATCTTCTCCATGCCGCGGTAAATCCCGACGCCGTGCTCCAGGTGCACTACGTAGTCGCCGGGCTTGAGCGCGGTGAGACTCTCCAGCGCGCTGCCTGCAGCGTAGCGTCGGGCCCGGCGAAAGCGGCGCTCGCGGCGAAAGATCTCGTGGTCGGTTAGAACCCGATATCCATGGAAGCTCTCGCCGCTCGGAGGGATTACGAAGCCGCCGTCTAGCACTCCGATGGCGAGATTCGCTGGCGATACCCGATCATCGTTCAGAAGCTCGTCGAGCCGTTCCGCCTGACCCGCGTTGTCGCAGAGGATGACGGTTGGAATTCCGTCCGCCACGATCTGCTTCAACCGCTTGATGTCGCGCTGAATCTCCTCGGGCTCCCGAAACGGAAAAACGATCTGCGCGCTCTCGCCAGAGAGTCCGATCGTCCCGAAAGCATTCAGCGCCGCCAGCGAGATTTCGGGCGACTCGAACAGCTCGTCTCTGCTGGGACTGTCTTCTCCACTCCGGCGCGCAAGGTCGATGTGGTGCTGGGCTTCGCTCCACGTCCTTTCCAGCTCGGGAAGGAGATGCGTTCCAGCCGGAACGACGAGCAAAGTGTCCGGCGGAAAGATCGCACGGATTGAAGAGCGCTCCGGCTCCTCATCGCCGGCGGCGATCTGTCCGTCGACGGGCAGA
>DATARP010000205.1:0-10692 GCA_036264075.1 Gemmatimonadaceae bacterium | reverse complement strand
CCCGCCCACGCGCTGACGACGTCCTCGCGTGTCAGTCGCGCGCGCGGAAAATACGCGTTCGCAGATCGCAGCAGGTAATCCAGATCGGCTGGCGACGCGTGTACGGTCTCGGGAGGTTCGTCCGTCCAGGTGTCCGTTGTGCCTATTATCGTCTGAGGTCCCGCCGGCAAGCAGAACATCACCCGCCCATCGACGGGGGAAATCAGTGTCAGCGCGTCGTGATTGCCAACGCGGTCCCTGGGCACCGATATGTGCACGCCCTTGCTTCCGTGACTGCGCGGCGCGTGCCCTTCGGCCATGAATTTGTTCTCCCACACTCCTGTGGCGTTCACGATAACGCGCGCCGCCACCCTATACGTTTCGCCGCCGAGCCGGGACTCCACGACTGCGCCGATTGTTTTTCCACTTTCTCTGATGAGTCCGGTGACGCGGGTATAATTCGCGATGGTGGCCCCATGGTTACGCGCGGAAAGCGCATTCACCATAGTCAGTCGCGCGTCGTCGGTGCAGGCATCATAGTAGACCGCACCACCGGTCAGTCCAACCCCCTCGAGAGCCGGCTCACGCTCTATCGTCTCCGCAGCGTTCAGCGTGAAGTGGCGGCGCGACCGTCCCGCCGCCATGAGCCTGTACACCAGGAGTCCGGCACTCAGCTTCAGTTTCCCCACTCGGGCATCGCGATAGATCGGCCAGGTGAAGGCGAGTGGCTTCACGATATGGGGCGCGATGCGAAGCAGTATCTCCCGCTCGCGAATCGATTCGTGGACGAGATGGAGCTGAGCGCGCTCCAGATACCTGATGCCGCCGTGTATCAGTCGGGACGAGCGCCCCGAAGTCCCGCTCGCGAAATCATCGGCCTCGAAGAGCGCGACTCTGAGCCCCCGCATCGCAGCATCGCGAGCGACGCCGCAACCGGTGATTCCTCCGCCGATCACGAGGACGTCGAATTGTTCTCCGGACGGTGCTGTCATTCTCTCTTGAGATCGGGGGTGCCGCGGAACCAGCCCAAGTATAAGGAATTTGACAGCAAGATTCGGATATCGTGGATCACTGAGACCTCGCATCCTTCGTTCACGATCGGGAAATCAACAATGAACGGTGAGGGCACAATGCAGTCGTACCGTGTAGTGGCTGTCGAGGCCAGAATTGCGGAGGCGGTTCGTACAACTCTTCGGTCGCCAGGCTATGGGCACCCGGCACACGCCGAGCTGGCTACTGGATTCGGGCCGTGCCGCCAATGCCTGAAGGGCTTTGAAGTCGGTAAAGAGCGCCGGATACTCTTTACGTACGATGCATTTTACGGGAAGGAGGAGCTACCGCTGCCCGGGCCAGTTTTCATCCACGAGCAGGACTGCGAACAATATCCCGAGGATGCCGGCTTCCCTGTCGACATGCTTTCCCGCAGGCTCACCCTCAACGCTTATGCATCGGGCCGGCGATTGGTTTCCCAGAGCTATGTTTCCAATGGGGCCGTTCAGCAGCAGATCCAACAGCTCCTCGAGGATCGCGACGTGGCCTATATCCACGTGAGAGATACCGAGGCCGGATGTTATGATTTTCGGGTCGAAAGGACGGGCGATGAAACTCAAACGACGCAAGCAAGCACCTCGAACGGAGGACGCTCCGATGAATGAAACCGTTGCATGGGAGTCCGTCCTCCGCAGGGATGTCTCGGCCGACGACCGTCTCCTCTACGGTGTTACCACGACGGGCATCTACTGCCGTCCGTCGTGTCCATCGCGGCGCCCGAAGCGAAACAACGTCGCGTTTTTTTCTTCGGCCGAAGCCGCGGAGCGGGCAGGATTCCGCGCTTGCCAGCGCTGCCGTCCCAATCGCGCCAAGTCGCCCAATGGCCCGATCCAACGGGCGCGAGACTACATCGATCGGTACGTCGGAGATTTCACGGACGCGCGCATAACGCTCGAGGTGCTAAGCGAAGAGTCCGGACTCAGTCCGTATCACCTCCAACGGAAATTCAAGGAGCGGTTCGGACTGTCGCCGGCACAATACATCCGCGCGCGCAAGAGCGAGCGGCTCAAGGGCGAGCTGAAGCGTGGCGAGACAGTGAGCAGAGCGACCTTCGGTGCCGGCTACGGCTCCAGCAGCAGAGTCTACGGCGACTCTGACGCCAGGCTGGGCATGACACCGGCCACTTATCGTCGCGGCGGCGCGGGAATGGAAATCGGCTACGTGACCACGAAGACATCGCTCGGCACTTTGCTCGTCGGCGCGACCGATCGCGGCGTGTGCGCGGTGACGCTCGGTGACGATGCAAAGAGCCTCGAGGCCGCACTCGCGCGAGAATATCCCGCAGCGACCCGTACGCGCGTCACAGATTCGTCGGGCTCCCTCGGTGCTTGGGTGGAGAAAATCGTCGCCGTGGTCGACGGCGAATCAGCACGGGCTGAAACTCCAATCGATGTGCGAGCCTCAGCGTTTCAATGGAAGGTGTGGCGGGAGCTGCAGAAGATCCCGTTCGGCGAGACACGTACCTATACCGAGATCGCCGAGGCGATCGGATCTCCGCGGGCAGCACGCGCGGTAGCGAGCGCCTGCGCCAACAATCGTGTCGCCGTTCTTATCCCCTGTCATCGCGTTCTCAGGCGGGGCGGCGAGCTCGGCGGTTACCGTTGGGGAATCGAGCGCAAGAGGCGTCTGGTCGAAAAAGAACAGGCCGCGCGAGAGCGAGGTATCTCCTAGAAAGATAAACGGCGCGCGTCTATGTTCCCTGCATGGCTACATTCGGGAACGGACGCCGCGTCGCTATCGTCGCTGGCGTTAGGACGCCGTTTGCAAAAGCGGGAACTGCATTCAAGTCGATTTCGGCGATAGATCTTGGCAAGCTCTGCGTTGCGGAGCTGCTCCAGCGCACAAACCTCGACGGCAAGGAAGTTCAGGCGCTCGTGTTCGGCACCGTCATTCCGTCGGTAATCGCGCCAAACATTGCCCGCGAGGTTTCGCTGCTGCCGCTGCTGCCGAAAGGCGTCCAGGCATACAGCGTCAGTCGCGCGTGCGCGTCCGCCAATCAGGCGATAACCGACGCGGCCGATCAGATCGCGCTCGGCCATCTCGATGTCGCGATCGCCGGCGGATCCGAGTCACTTTCCAACATCCCGATACTGCACGCGCAGGGCTTCGCCGACGCCCTAGTCCTTGCGTCTAAGGCGAAGTCATTCGCTGCCCGTCTCAAGGCGCTGTCGCGGATCCGCCCGAAAGACCTCGTTCCCGTCACGCCGGCGATCGCCGAGCCTTCGACTGGCGAGACGATGGGTCAGTCGGCGGAGAAGATGGCGAAGCTCAACGCGATTGCGCGGGAGGAGCAGGATCATTTCGCGCTCCGATCCCACCGCTTGGCAGCTGCCGGTACCTCGGACGGGAGACTGACTGCCGAGATCATGCCGGTGTACATCCCGCCCAGATTCGAAAGCGTGCTCACGTCTGACAACGGCATTCGCGAGGACACGAGCTACGAGCAACTCGCGGCGCTCAAGCCCGTGTTCGACAGGAAGTACGGCTCCGTGACAGCTGGGAATTCCTCCCCGCTAACCGATGGCGGCGCGTGCGTTCTCCTCATGAATGAAGAAAAGGCGCGCGCACTCGGCTATCCTCCTCTCGGGATTATCCGGTCTTACGCCTACGCCGCGCTCGACCCGGGCGAGCAGCTGCTCCAGGCTCCGGTGCTAGCCGCACCGGTCGCGCTCAAGCGCGCGGGACTTACGCTGAAGGACATCGATCTGGTCGAGATGCACGAAGCCTTTGCGGCACAAGTGCTCTCGAATCTCAAAGGGTTTGAGTCGAAGTACTGGGCGGAGCGCGCCGGATTCTCGCAGCCTGTCGGTGAAGTCGACAGGGCGAAGCTCAACGTGATGGGCGGCTCGATCGCGATTGGCCATCCATTTGGCGCAACGGGAGCGCGCATCACCACGACGCTATTGAACGAATTGCGTCGCCGCGGCGGTCAATTCGGGCTGATGACTGTTTGCGCTGCGGGAGGAATGGGCTTCGCGATGGTGGTGGAGCGAACCCGATGAGCTCGACCGAGGCGCCACTGGGCGGACTCGTGGGAACGAGATACAGGCCGGCGCTGTCGGTCGAGGTCAGCGACGGTATCGCGATCATCACGTTCGACCTGCCGAACGAATCGGTCAATAAGCTGAATCGAACGGTCAAGGACGAATTCGTGGCGCTCGTGACCAGGCTCGAGCGCGACACGACCGTCCATGCAGCTGTGTTCATCAGCGGCAAACCTGATGTATGGATTGCCGGCGCAGACATCGAGGAGTTCCAGGAGCTGCGCACGGCGGCAGACGCTGAGCGGCTCAGCCGAGATGGCCAGATGCTTCTCGATTCGGTCGAACGCTTGCGCATCCCGATCATCGCCGCAATTCACGGCGCCTGCCTGGGCGGTGGACTCGAGACCGCACTCGCCTGCCGGTATCGCATTGCCACCGATCATCCCAAAACGATTCTCGGTCTGCCCGAAGTCCAGCTGGGGTTGATTCCTGGAGCGGGCGGAACTCAGAGACTTCCGCGAAGGATCGGACTGACCAACGCGTTGGATCTGATCCTCACCGGAAAGACCGTTCGCGGGAGCAAAGCCCTCAAGCTCGGCTTGATCGATGAGCTGGTGCATCCGTCGATACTCCGCAGCGTCGCCATTCAGCGCGCGCACGAAGTCGGGGAAGGAAGACGCAAGAGCGAGAAGCACAGCGGTGGGATGAAGGGAATCCTGCTCGATTCCAATCCGGCTGGCCGTGCGATCGTGCTCCGAAAAGCGCGCGAGCAAACGCTGGCCAAATCCCGCGGACATTATCCCGCGCTTATCGCGGCGATAGACGTGATCGGGGCCGGATACGAAAGGGGAGTAGCCCATGGATACCGCGAGGAATCGCGGCGCTTCGGCGAGCTCGCGATGACCGATGTCTCGCGCCAGCTGATCTTCCTGTTCTTTGCCACCAACGAGCTGAAGAAGGATCCAGGCATCGAGCCCTCGCAGTATCCGGAGCTCCCGGTGTCCGCGTTTGAGCCCCTCCCGGTGGAGAAGATAGCGATCATCGGCGCGGGATTCATGGGAGCGGGGATCGCGTCGCTTGCCGTGACACACGGGAGTCTCGTGCGCCTCAAGGACGCCGATCACGGCCGCGTTGCCAAGGGCTACGCGGCTGTACGCGATATTCTCAAGGAGCGCTTGACGAAAAGGCAGATCACCAAGGTCCAGTATAGCGACTACATGGCGCTACTCGGTGGAACTGTCGACTACTCGGGATTCGGCAACGTCGATCTGGTGATCGAGGCCGTGTTCGAGGATCTCGCGGTCAAGCATCAGGTGCTGCGCGAGACGGAGGCCTCGATCCATCCGAGCGCAATATTCGCCTCCAATACGTCGACGATTCCGATCGGGCAGATCGCGCAGGCGTCGAGCCGGCCGGAGCGTGTGATCGGGATGCACTTCTTCTCTCCGGTGCAGAAGATGCCCCTGCTCGAGGTGATCATCACTCCGAACACGTACCCGCAGGTGACCACGACGGTCGTCGCCTACGGAAAGAAGCTTGGAAAAACCGTGATCGTAGTGAACGACGGGCCGGGCTTCTACGCGAATCGCATTCTCTCGCCGTACATCAACGAAGCGGGGATTCTGCTCGACCAGGGCGTCGCCATAGACATCATCGACCGAGCGCTCGTCGATTTCGGATTTCCTGTAGGGCCCATTACTCTCATCGACGAAGTCGGACTCGATGTCGCGACCAAGGCCGGGAAGATCATGGCGGAGGCTTTTCCGGAGAGACTGCAGCCGGCGAAATCGATTCAGGCGGTCGTAGCTGCCGGGCGATACGGACGGAAGTCGAAGAAGGGTTTCTACACGTACGACAAGGAAGGGAAGAAGAGCGATGTGGACCCGTCGGTATACAGCATCTTCCTCGCTCCCGGAAGCATTCCCGTCGCGCCGTCGATCACGCCCCCGTCTGCGGAAGCGCCGGAGTATCCGGAAATGCCCGCCGTTCAGGTCCAGCAGCGCACGGTCCTCGCCATGTTGAACGAAGCAGCCCGCTGCCTCAGCGACGGGATCATCCGGTCGCCACGGGACGGCGATGTTGGCGCAGTGTTTGGAATCGGCTTTCCACCTTTCCGCGGCGGACCATTTCGCTACATGGACACGCTCGGGATCAAGATCGTCGTGCAGCGCCTCGAGGACCTCAACGCACGTTTTCCGGGAAGGTTCGAGCCGGCGGAGCTTCTGCTCGACATGGCGCGCCGTAACCAGACATTCTACGCAGACGATCACGGGTGAGCCGTAGAGCAGCCACAACGATGCGCTCCCTGACGGCAGCTGCACTTATGACGGCACTCGCGGCTTGCACGGGAGTGGCACCGGGGCCGATCGGCCCGGCTTCGTATCCTCGCACTCGTCCCGAGCTCACCAACTACAGAGAGACATCGCATTACAGCGACGTCCGCAATTTCCTCGACTCGTTGCGCAAGCTGCGGGCACCCATCGCTTTCGGATCGATTGGGAAAACGAGCGAAGGACGGGAGATTCCGTACGTCATCGCGTCGCGCCCTCTGGTTTCGACCCCGTCAGCGGCAAAAGCACTCGGCCGGCCGATAGTGTACGTGCAGGGGAACATTCATGCGGGCGAGGTCGAAGGAAAAGATGCTCTGCTCGCGCTGGTGCGGGACCTGACATTCTCGAGCAAGCCGAACGCGCTCGATTCGATAGTGCTGATCGTCGTGCCGATCTACAACGCCGACGGCAACGAGCGGTTCGCGCCGCAATCCGTGAACAGAACGGAGCAGAACGGACCCGAGATGGTCGGGATTCGCGCTAACGCCCAGAACCTCGATCTCAATCGCGACTACGTGAAGGCCGAAGCGCCGGAGACGCGCGCATCGCTCGCGATGTTCAACAGCTGGGATCCCGACGTCTTCATGGATCTTCACACCACCGATGGGAGCTTTCACGGTTACGCGCTGACCTACTCGCCGTCGCTCAGTCCGGCGGCGGTCTTCGGTGGCGTTTACGCGCGAGATTCGCTGCTGCCGGTGCTTCGCAGTCGAATGCGCGCCAGAGATGGTTTCGATGTTTTCGATTACGGGAATTTCGTCAGCGACGGACGAGGGCTCGTCGCGGACACCACGGTGCCGGAAGGGTGGGAGACCTACGATTCCCGCCCGCGCTTCGGAACGAACTATTACGGATTGCGTGGACGGATCGCGATTCTGAGCGAAGCGTACTCCCATGACTCGCTCCAGCGGCGTATCGCTTCCACCTATGCGTTCGTGAAGGAGACGCTGTCTCTGGTCGCCGAGAGGGGAGCGGCGATCAGATCGTTGAGTGCGAGCGCGGACAGTCAACCGCTGGCGTGGGGGCGCTCTCCCGATTCCGTGCGGATGATCGCCGTGCGCTCGGAGCTGATTGCAAATCCCCCTAAGCTCGATGTGATCAAGGAGGATCTGGAAAAAACGGGCGACTCATCGCTCACACAACCGGGGGTTCCGCGAGGCGAGCGCCGCACGGGCCGATACAGAACCATCCGAATGCCCGTCTACGACAGATTCGTCTCGACGCTCGACCGCATCCCTCCGGCTGCATACGTCATCGCACCCGAAGATACGGCCGTCGCAACCTTGCTGCGCCTGCACGGCGTGCGCGTCGATCGATCCGACTCGGCGTGGAGCGCGCGCGGAGAAACGTTCACCATCGACTCGGTCATCACCAGCCCGCGCCCCTTCCAGGGGCACCACGAAGTGCGACTCAAAGGCCACTGGGATCGCGGATTGCAAGCACTTCCATCAGGCTCCTTCCTCGTATCAACCGCTCAACCGCGCGGCGCTCTCATCGTCTACCTGCTGGAGCCGGAAAGCGACGATGGCCTTGCAACGTGGAATCTCTTCGATAAAGACACAAAGAAGGGCGGAAAATATCCCGTGAAGCGTATCTTCGACCTCCGGCGCGGTAGGGGCGCCGCGCGTCGCTCGTCTGCATCGTCCTCACAGCCACTCGATTACTAATGCTCCGAAGCGCATTTCTCTATTTGTCCGGGCAGCAGCAGATCTTCAGGTTCGTCCGCAACAACAAGCTTGCAAAGAGTTTTGCCAACAGGTTCGTGGCGGGAGAGACGCTGGAGACGGCGCTCGCCGCAGTCGCGCGTCTCAATGCGAGCGGGATCACTGCGTCGCTGGATCTGCTGGGTGAGAGCGTGCACAACGAGGCCGAGGCGCGCACCGCGGGCCAGGCGTACGTCAACATGCTGGACCGGATCTACGAGAGAAAACTCGACGCGAACGTCTCGGTCAAGCTCACTGCGATGGGGCTCGACATCTCGGAGGACCTTTGTGTCGCCACCATGCACAAGGTTCTGCAACGCGCGCGCGAGTACCGCACTTTCGTCCGCATCGACATGGAGTCGAGTGAGTACACCCAACGCACCCTGGACCTCTTCGAGCAGCGTCTGTATCCGGCCTACAGGGAAAACGTGGGAATCGTGCTACAGAGTTATCTGTACCGCACTTTTGCGGATGTGGAGCACGCGAATCTCACGAAAGCCCGCGTGCGTATCTGCAAGGGCGCGTACAAGGAGCCGGAGACGGTGGCGTATCCCGACAAGAAGGACGTCGATGCGAGTTACATTCGCTGCATGCATGCGCTGATGCAGCACGGGAACTATCCAGGCATCGCGACGCACGACGAAGCGATGATCAGGGACGCGAAGCGATTCGCGAAAGAGAATCACATCTCGCCCGATCGCTTCGAGTTCCAGATGCTCTACGGAGTTCGGCGCGATCTGCAGAACCAGCTCGTGCGTGAGGGCTACCGCATGCGGGTTTACGTCCCGTTCGGCACACAGTGGTACCCGTATCTCATGCGGCGTCTCGCGGAGCGACCCGCCAACCTCGCATTTCTCACCGGAAGTGTCTTCAAGGAGATGGTCGGCAAGCGCCGCCGCCGCTGATGGGACGATTCCTTCCCGCCGATCACTCGAAGGGCGACCCCAATACGATCGGCGGGTACATGGCCGTGCACGACCGTCCGGCCGCGTTCGAGGGCAGCGACGGCGCATCCTACAGCGTCGAGATCGTTACCGACAGGAGTGGCGACCGGACGCGGCCCTTTGGCGCGTATCTCCTTTTCGTGCGTTGGCGCGAAGGTGACCCCGTCGCCAGCGGACACCTGGAAACCGAATTCCTCGCGTTCGCCGACGAGGAAGCGGATGCGCGCAACCTGGTTGGCGCGATGCTGCTCAATGAAGTGAAGCTGCGTCTGGATCAGCTGATCGCGGCGAGGCGGGCGGAACAGCTTCCATGGTGGGACGCGATGCGCCAAGAGGGTAGCTCTTGACCCGCAAGGAAGGGATCGTGTTGAAGGGAACCGGCGGCGTGTGGCATGTCCGCGCGGAATCGGGGGAGATACACGAAGCGTCGCTACGCGGAAGACTCAAGCAGGAGCGCGAGCAGAGCAAGAAGCTCGCTGTCGGTGACCGTGTTGTCCTGGAGACGGATGAACGCGGCGACAAATGGGCGATCGCCGAGATCCTGCCGCGAAAGTCACAGCTCGCACGCAGGGAACCAGGCGCGGGGCAGGGCGAGCGAATCGTCGCCGCGAATGTGGATCAGGTGGTGGTCGTGTTCTCCGCCGCCAAGCCGGAGCCGCACCGGAGAATGCTCGACCGATTTCTCGTCATCGCCGAAGGAAATTCGCTTCAATCCCGGATAGTGATCAACAAAATCGAGCTGGTCGACCGCGCGGAGACGGAGCTGGCGTTCGCAGATTATGTGCGCGCCGGTTATCCGGTCCATTACACGAGCGTCAAACAGCGGGTTGGTCTCACGGAGCTGCACGACGAGCTGGCCGGCAAGACGTCCGTTCTGACGGGCCCATCGGGCGTTGGGAAATCATCTCTCATGAACTCGATGTACCCGGGCCTTGATCTCCGCGTCGGCGAGATCAGCGAATCTGTCAACAAAGGGCAGCACACGACGGTCGGCGCGCTGCTTCACCCGCTGCCCGATGCCGGATACGTGGTGGACACCCCCGGTCTACGCGAAGTCGGCATGTGGGGGCTGTCGTCGGAGCACCTCGACGCGTGCTTCCGCGAGTTCGTTCCCCGCATCGCCGAGTGCAAGTTCGGCGACTGCACCCACCGCGTGGAGCCGGGCTGCGCGGTGATAAAAGCGGTACAGGATGGCTCGATCAGCGCGGAGCGTTACGATAGCTACCTGCGACTACGGGAAGAGATCGAGGATTCGGAGAGGAAGTGGGCGCCGTACTCTGCCGCATCCAAATCGCAGAGGCGGCGGAACTGATAACTGCAACTGAACTGACGAACGCCAATAGTAAAGTCTTGTCGTGGTAATCCGGTGCCAGGCACCTACACCACTGGCACCTCGTCCCCTGTCAGTTCAGTTGGAACCTGACTCTCCGAGAATCTCAACAGTCCACGCGACCTGAATATCCGCCCTCAGCGAATCCCGAACCGAGCAATACTTGGTCGCTGACAGCTCGATCGCCCGCAGCGCCTGCTCCTTCTCGATCCCCTTCCCGCCGATCCGAAAGTTGAGCGTGATGTACTTGTACCGGCGCGGCACCGTATCGACCCTTTCTCCGACGACGTCGATCTCGAGTGATTCGATCGGCGTGCGCTGCTTCGCCAGAATGTCGATGACATCGTACGACACACACGTCGCGAGCGCGCT
>DATARP010000178.1:0-15018 GCA_036264075.1 Gemmatimonadaceae bacterium | reverse complement strand
CGGCTGAAAGATGAAGTGGTTGGTTCTGTCGATCAGCGTGACATCGACATTCGCGCGGCGAAGAGCGCGCGCGGCAGAAATGCCTCCGAATCCGCCGCCGATGATCAGGACGCGCGGCCGCTTCGGCCCGTCAGGCAAGTCTCTCCTCGAAGGATCTGGCGGCGAGCGTCATGAGTAGCACCAGAAATATCAGCAGGACACTGTACGCCGCCGCCGTCCCGAAAGCCAGAGCACGCAGCTGCGCGAGGATCTCCATCGAGATCGGCCGGTTGGAATGAGTGTACAGTACGACGCTCGCCACGAATTCACCGACAGCGGTCACCGCCGCGAGCAGGCCGCCTGCCACAAGCCCTGGCCTCGCAGCGGGAAGTATCACGCGTCGCATCGTCATGAACCAGCTGGCACCCAACCCGCGCGCTGCGTCCTCGAGCGACGCCTCCATCTGTCGCAGCGAACCCTCTACCGCCGATGCAACGAGAGGGATGTCGCGTATGAAATACGCCAGCGGAAGAATCCAGAACGTCCCGACGAGAAGAATGCGCGCGGACGCCAGATCGTTTCTGTTGAACGTTGCCGCCAGGCCAAGCGCGATCGCCGTCGCCGGAATTGCCCACGGCAGCGCGACGAGCAGCTCGAGCAATCCCCGCCCGCGAAATCTCCGGAACACAATCAGGTACGCTGCGAGAAAGCAGACGACGAGATTGGCCGCAGTCGCCACCAGCGCCATCGACACGCTGTTCGTTATCGGGCGCCAAAGCTCGCTCTCCGTAAAGAGGCGCCTGTAATTGTCGAATGTGTACTCGGGTGGCAAGACCTGCGTCGTCCAGGCCCCGTCCCTGGCGAAGGAGACGAGCACGACCATTAGATGCGGCAGTACCAGCGCGATCACGATCACCGCCGCCGCGATGCTGGTGAGAATCTGAATCCGGCGCGAGCGAATCTCCCGACGCTTGCGCCCTCCTTTGCTGGCCAGCGTGTACTTCCGTTTGCGATCCAGCCAGCGAAAGAGCACCAGGCCTGCGACGGCGCTCAGCGCCAGCACCGTCGTCTCCACGTAGGCAAGACCAAGCGCGCCATTCGTTTTCGATGCCAGGATCTGCGTCGACAGAACGCGCAGTCCGCCGCCAAAGACGTAAGGCGCCGAGAAGGAGCCGAGCGCGTTCATGAAGACGAGGAGGGCAGAGCCCGCAACCGCGGGCATGAGGAGCGGCAGCGTGACACGTCTCAGCCTCTGCCACGTGCTGGCACCCAGCCCGGATGCAGCTTCATCGAGCGTCGCGTCAAATCGCTCGAGACCGGCCGAGACGAACAGAAATACGTAGACATACATCGTGTAAGCGTGGACAAACACGATCGCGCCAACGCCCTTGAGTCTCCACGGCGCCTCCTGCATCGCGAAGACGCGCTGTACGACGCGCGTCACCAATCCACTCTCGCCATAGAGAAAGAGGAATGCGATCACTCCGACGAGCGGAGGAAGCGCGGCGGGGAGCGTTGCGACCGCGCGCAAGAGTCGGCGGCCGGGAAAGTCGAATCGTCCGAGCAGAAAGGCGAGTGGAACGCCAATGGCCAGCGAGGCGAACACCGACGCGACCGAGATCACGAGGCTCGTCCACAGCGCTTCGCGGTCGGCGGGACTCGCTGCGAATTCCCGCCAGTGACCAAGTCCGTTCTCGAAGCTGCCCGCAATCACCGCCGCGTTCGGGTACACGACCGTCCACAGCAGCAGCAGGATCACTGGGAACGCAATCACCCAGCTCTGTCGCTTGAACGCCGATTTCATCCGGGCACGATCGGAAACGGTCCTTTTGTCGGAGCCACAGATACGTTGTCGTCCTCGTGCGCGACCCCCGACGAGGTTTCGACGTCGACCGTGATTCCGCCCGCCAGCTCTACGCGATACACGATGACGCCGCCCGCGAACCGGCGGTTTACGACACGGCCTGGCCACGCTGAGTTGCCGCCCTGCCCGACCAGCTCCAGGGCCTCGGGCCGCAGAACTACGAATGCCTTTCCGTAGGGCAGCGACATTCCTTTCGGACGATTCACCTTCAGCTCGTGCGTCCGTCCGCCAATTATCACCGACGCCGTAGTGCCGCGATCGATGGCCGGCACCATCGTGCCGCGCCCGATGAACGCGGCGACTTCCCTCGATTCGGGCGCTTCGTACAACTCTTCAGGCGTCCCGACCTGGAGCAGCTTCCCGTTCTTAAGCAGCGCAATCCGGTCGGCGATGGCGAACGCGTCTTCCTGATCGTGTGTCACGAACAGAGCCGGAACGCCGACGCGTCTGAGCATAGCACGAAGATCGTCGCGCATGGCCTGCCGCAAAGTAGGATCGAGATTCGACAACGGCTCGTCGAGCAGCAGCGCACGCGGCTCGATCACCAGAGCACGGGCTAGCGCAACTCGCTGCTGCTCGCCGCCGGAAAGCGATTGGATCGCACGTTCTCCCGCGCCAGCCAACCCGACCGACGCCAGCGCGGCGCGCGCTTTCTCCAATCGCTCCGACTTGCCGACGCGCCGCGCCTCGAGACCGAACGCGACGTTGTCCTCGACTGGCATGTGGGGAAAGAGCGCGTAGTGCTGGAAGACCATCCCGAACCCCCGGCGCTCTGGTGGAACATGCGTGATGTCCGCTCCGCCGAGCGTTACCGTGCCTGCGTCGGGCTGCTCGTAACCTGCGGCGATGCGCAGCGTAGTCGTCTTCCCCGAGCCAGACGCGCCCACCAGCGCCAGAAGCTCTCCAGGCCCGACTTCTACCGAAACATCGTCGACCGCTGTGAATTCACCGAAGCGGCGCGACACTCCATTGAGCGCCAACACCCCAGCACCATCTCGCGCCTGCGGCGCGCCGGTCACGGCTGGTGTCCGCGATTCCTGATGTTCGCGTCCCAGTACTTCATCCACTCGTCGAGGTGCGCGGCCATCACTTCGCGATCGACCGGCATCGGCTTGATCTGCGCCATCGCATCGCGGATCCATGGAGGAAGCTTCGACACTGGAATGTCCTTGCGGGCAGGAATGCGAAGAAAGGAATCTGCGGCGGCGATCATCGCTTCGGGAGTCGTGACGTACTCATAATACATCTCCGCTTCCTTCGGGTGCTTGCTCCCGCGTACCACCGCGATTCCATCGACCAGCAGCGGAGTTCCGCTCTTGGGGATGACGTACTTGATCGGAATGCGCGTCCGCTGCTCGAGCGTGGCAAAATCAGGCATGTCCCACATGGTGACGACGCCTTCCTGCCGCCCAAGCTTCTGGTAGAGAATCGTCGGGTTCAGCGTGTACTCCCTCGTATTCGCGTCCAGCTTTCTGAGCCACTCGTAGCCCGCATCGGGCTTGCCGGTCTGAGCCATCGACCGCACCATGATCGCGCCGAAGATCGCCCGCATCGTCCCCGACTGGATCGGATCGCGGATCACGATCTTCCCCTTCCACTTCGGATCGACGAGATCGTCCCAGTCCTTCGGGGCGTCGGCTTCTTTCACGGCCTCGCGGTTGTAGCCGATCACTTCCGGAGTGAGATACGTGCCGTACCAGTTGTCGTGCGCTTCACGACCCTCGGGATCAATCGCCGCTGCCCACGTCGGCCTGTACGGCTGCAGCAATCCCTCCTTGGTAGCCCTGTCGAACGCCTCGGCCGGCGCCCCGAACCACACGTCCGCCTGCGGATTCGGCTTCTCGGCACGCACTCGCTCGAGAACTTCCTGCGATCCCATGTCGACCCACTGCACGTCGATATCCGGGTGCACTTTCTCGAAGCCTTTCTCGAGGTACTCGAGCAGCTCCTTCCCGTGCGGAGAGTAGACGATCAGAACTTTTCGATTGTCCGAGCTGCACGCCGCGAGGACTGTTAGCGCCACCAACAATGGTGCCGCGCGGAAAAACCTCATCGTGCGAACGCCGGGTAAAACCTCATTGCGCTCCGCAGAATCATTTAATGGTGTTGCCGCCGAGGAGGTTGGCGAAGATGCGGGCGCCGCCTGGAACGCCGGCGGGCAGCTGCCTGAAGAGTGCAAGCGGAACGTAGATGTAAGTCCCGCGCCCATACGCAGCGGCGAGAATCGCGGCGCGATTCGGCGGCTCGCCCGGATCGTTCATCGACAGCATGCTGTGATAATGTGGATCGAAGGTCGAGGGCATGTACGTCGCGCGCTCCTGCACCCAGCCCTTGAAATCGTCCTGCGTGATCTTGTTGGGCGCATTCAACAGCGGCGACGCCGGGTCCGTGAAAGTGACTGGCGCGTTCTCATCCGTCACACGCTCCGCGCGCTGCTGCAGTGTGACCGGATACGGCATGATGCCGGGTCGCTGCATCTCGCCCTGTCCGTACTGCACCACGAGACGCCCGCCGTTTCGCACGTACGAAAGCAGGTACTCGTTGTTGTCGATCAGCGTCTGGCTCGCCTGATAGGCGCGCGGTCCGATGACGACTGTCGTGAAGCGACTGAGATCGGTCTGAGGAAGATCGTCCGCATCCACGGTCGTCAATGGAACGCCCAGCTGTTGAAGCACAGGCGCTACGTTGTCTCCGACGCCCGGAACGTAGGCAACGTTGAGTCGCGCCGGGAGAACGACATCGACTGCGTTGACAGCGATCGTCGACGGACGATAGATCCGCTCCGGATTGATGTGCGGATACTCGATCGGGATGTACCCTGTCTCGTATGATTTTCCATTCGCCGAGGCGACGGCTTTGATCACGTGCGTCCCGAGCGGCAAGGCTCCTTTTACCCTGAAGGCGAGAGTTCGTGTGGATCCTGGCTCCATCTGGACAGTGCGCTGCAATGAGTCGCTAGTGAGTCCTCGGGGTAGCGTCAGAGAAACAGTTACGGGTGCTGCGGCGCTCAAAGCCGAACGCAGTGTTGCCCTGATTACCTCGCTCGACGGCACGTTGGAGCGAATCATGGTCGTCGCTTGATCGAGAGTAATCGAGATCCCGGGGGCGACGATGAGCGGACGCTGAGTGTCGCCACGAACGCGATCTACATAGTGAAAGACGATGGGAGCGGAAAGCGTGAAAGTTTGCCCGTTCACGGTAATGTCCGCTCGTTCCCATTCTTTCTTGCTTCGCTCGTCTTCGGATATCCCGTCTATGCGCGGCGTGAACAGATCGCCGTTTCTCGGTTGGGCCAGCCACCATGGCTGCGTGATCTCGCTGCCAAGGTATCCCTCGACCCAGCGATAGCTCGAGTCGGGCAGAAGGCTTCGCGCGGTGACGATACCACCGAGTACGTGCCTGAATTGAATCGGCACGCGTCCGCGATTGTAGATCGTGAGCGTCACCTGCGCGACATCGCCAAGGGCAAGCGCTTGCCTGTCTGCTAGGGCCTCCATTTCAACGCCTGGTAGCCGATCGGGTGGTGTCACTCTCCCGTCCTCGACAAGCAGCCTCGTGGTGTCGAGCCCCGCAAAAATCGATTTCTCTTCATTGGCCGGCGGCGCGGGCACACGCGAATCCACCCGTGTCAGATAATCCCACACCACTCCCTTGCGACGCAGTGTTCCCTGCCCCTGCGACTTGTGCTGCGATCGGCTGTCCGCCGCAATCTCCTGATAGGAGAGACCGAGATAGGGGTCGTACTCCCCAACGTTGACCGCAATCGTCCGGTCCTGGGGAGAAAAAAGCGCCAGACGATAAAACTTGAGCGGAGTCCACGGCCTTCCGAACTCTTTCACCGGAAAACGAGCCGTGTCAGCGGCAAGATCGTAAGCCTGCCTCGCCAGGATCGCCGAGACCTGATGGTGACCGTGCCCGTCGCGCGGAGTTCCCGAAAAAGTCGTGATAACGATGTGCGGCCTGAACGCGCGCATCACCGTCATCACATCGTTGAGCAGCGAATCCTGGGGCCAATGCTTGCGCGTCTCGTCAGCCGTCTTCGAGAACCCGAAGTCGTAGCCGCGGGCGAAATACTGATGCGCTCCATCGATTCGCCTCGCCGCCAGCAACTCTTCGGTGCGAATCACTCCGAGCGCTTCGCCGAGCTCGTTGCCGATCAGATTCTGCCCGCCGTCTCCGCGAGTGAGCGATAAATACGCGGTCTCCACACGACGCCCCCGCGCAAGCCACGCGATCAGCTGCGTGTCTTCATCGTCGGGGTGCGCTGCGATCCAGAGTACCCGCATCCTCTCCGGTGCGTTCTGCGCCCGAATGCTCGCGGCGGACGGAGATATTCCCTGCGCGCTTCCGGAGAGCGGCATCAGCACCGCTACACAGAGCGCAGCACGTGTCACCACCGCTCTGCGGGCGCGCGCCTTGAGACCTTCGAGCCGCGCTGTCTTCATTATTATCGAAAATGTTATCGGAAAAGTGGTGCTCAGGATTTGAGCGCCATGCCGCGACGTTTCGCGCCGGATGCCTGCTGAACCGGCGCATTCACCTCGTTCACGATGCGCTCCTGCTCCTTCTTGTGGGACTCGGCGTATCCCTCCGCCGGGCTCGCGCGATCGGGGCGCCCGATGTATCGCGTCGGCAGCGCGTTTCCCGTCGACATCCTCAGCCGCGGCGCGACGTACTGCCATGCACCCTGATTCTTCGGCTCTTCCTGCGCCCAGATCACTTCCTCGATCGCCGGATACAAGTCGACGATCTGCGCCACTTGTGTCCCGGGCCACGGATAAAGCTCCTCGATCCTCACGATCGCCACGTGCGGTGCCCGCTTCGCCGCAAGGTCGTAGTAGATCTTGCCGGTGCAGAACGCCAGTCGCGTTACCGTCTGACGCGCCTGCGACGTGACGGGATCGTCTATCACAGGCCGGAATTGGCCGCTGGTCAGCTCGCTGAGCTTCGCCGCCGCTTCAGGCATGCGCAACAAACTCTTGGGCTGCATCAGAATCAACGGGCGACGCTCGGACAATGCCGCCTGGCGTCTCAAGATGTGGAAGTACTGCGCCGGCGTCGAAGGATACGCGACGCGCTGATTCCCTTCTGCGCACAGCTGGAGAAATCTCTCCAGGCGCGCGCTTGAGTGCTCGGGCCCCTGCCCTTCGTATCCGTGCGGAAGCAGCAGCACCACTGATGAATCCTGTCCCCACTTGGCACGATCGGCCGCGATGAACTGATCGATGATCGGCTGCGCGACGTTCACGAAGTCCCCGTACTGTGCTTCCCACAGCACCAGCGTGTCTTCGGCCGCCGTGCTGTAGCCGTACTCGAAGCCGAGCACCGCCATTTCCGAGAGTGGGCTGTTATAGATCTCGAACCGGCCGTGGTTCGTCCCATCCGCAACGTGCGCGAGAGGAACATAGATCTCGCCCGAATCGGCATCGTGCAGCACCGCCTGTCGGTGCGAGAACGTAGCGCGTTCGGCGTCCTGTCCGGTGAGTCGGATCGACGTTCCATCCGTGAGAAGCGACGCGAACGCCAGCGCTTCGGCGTGACCCCAATCGATTCCGCCGGCGTCGCCCATCGCGTCTGCCCGGCGCGCCAGAGTCTTCGCCAGCCGTGGATTCGGCTTCAGCGTCGAAGGCCACTTGAGCATGCGCTCGTTGAGCTCGCGCAGGTGGTCGGCGGCGACTCCGGTATCCGCACTCGCCGCCGACAGATCCGCCTCGCCCTCCTTTGGCGCGCGGTGCTCGGGCGGATGGATTTCGCCGCTCTTCATCGCCGTCTGAATCCGGTCGAAGTTCGCGGCAGCATCGGTATCGAGCTTCTTGACCTCGGCGTCGGTAACCAGTCCTTCGGCCACCAGACGGCTGCCCCATACCTCGCGCGGCGAAGGGTGTGCCCGAATCTTCTTGTAAAGCTCGGGCTGCGTGAACGACGGCTCGTCGGTCTCGTTGTGCCCATGACGCCGGTAGCCGACCACATCGATCAGAAAGTCCTTGCCGAATTTCGCGCGGTATTCGATGCCGAGCCTCGTTACGTGCACGCACGACTCCGCATCGTCGGCGTTGACGTGAATGATCGGCACTTCGAATCCCTTCGCGAGATCGCTGGCGTAGTGCGTCGACCGACCGTCGATCGGGTCAGTGGTGAATCCAACCTGGTTATTCACGATGACGTGAAGCGTCCCGCCCGTGCGAAATCCTTCGAGTCCCGAAAGGTTGAACGTCTCGGCGACAACTCCTTCGCCGGGAAATGCTGCATCGCCGTGGACGCAGACGGGAAGAACGGCGGATTCGTCCCTCGTTCCCCCGCCCGCCAGAACCTGACGCGCGCGCGCAACTCCTTCGAGCACCGGGTTCACTACCTCGAGATGGCTCGGGTTCGGAATCAGCACGATGTCGACCTCAGCGCCATTCGCGGTCTGTCTCGTTCCGCGCGCACCAAGATGATATTTCACGTCGCCGGTTTCGCTCACGGCATTGGTCGCTGCGTGCTTGCCTTCGAACTCCTCGAAGATCGTCGCGTACGGCTTGCCGAGTGTGTGCGCCAGAACATTGATGCGCCCACGATGGGCCATCGCCAGATCGATCTCGCGCGTTCCATGCGAGGCTGCTGCTTCGATCGCGACGTCCAGCATCGGAACGAGGATGTCTCCACCCTCGATGGAGAAGCGCTTGTAACCCTGGTACGCGCGGCCGAGGAATCGCTCGAGGCCATCGACTTCGGTTAGACGCTGGAGAACTGCGCGCTTGTCTCCTTCGTTGAGCGGTGCATTGAGGCGTCCGCTCTCGATCTCCTCGCGCAGCCACTCGCGCTCGTCGACATTGCCGAGGTGCGCGATCTCGAACCCGATCCGCGAGGAATAGAGCTCGCGGAGCCGCGCGACTACGTCAGCTGCTGTCCCGTTCTCCCCGCCCAGAGCCTCAGCGGGAATCCTCTGCAGGTCCTGATCACTGAGGCCGTGAAATTCCGGCGTGAGCTCGGGAGTTCCGCCCGGAGGCGTGCCGAGCGGATCGAGCGGAACAGCGAGATGGCCGAAATTGCGGATCGCATCGACGAGCTTGGCGGCGGCGGCAACCTTTCTGAGCAGGTCGGGATCGACCCGCGCCGCCGTCGGTGCCTCTCCGGCCGTGGACGGCGGCATAGTGCCGCTCAGGCTTTCTGCGAACCGGAAGAATTGGCGCCACGATTCATCCACCGACGCCGGATCGCGCCGATAGGATTCGTATGCTTCGCTTATGTATCCGTCATTGAAGACGCCCGTTATCGGGTCGGAGCTCATGCCTAAATTTAACCGCGCTCTACAGTCCTTGGCGCTGGGTTTACGGGCTTGGGGAGGGAGTATTTCGAGCGGGTCGCGGCCGCATGCAGAATCTTGAGGGCCGGAGCGGCATCCAGTGTCGGTAGATAGAGAAATCCTGCTATTCCGTTAACGTCCAGCAGGTGGAGCTCCTGCGAGTGACGCGTCAGGCTCACTGCGATCACGGGAATATTGGAGAGCAGCTCGTCACGCTCCCACTTCTGGAGCGGGATCGTCGCCAGGAGATCGTAGTCGCAGATGACCACGTCGGGAGAAGTTCCTCGCGCGAGTTCGACCGCTGCGTCGAGGCCGACAGCTTCCGAGGTGATGACGCCCATCTTGGCGAAATACCGCGCGATGTGCTCACTCAAGAAGCAATGGCGCGCAATGCAGAGTGCGCTGAGTGGGACGGCTCCCTCCAGTGGAGTCGCTTGAGGTGATTCTGCAGACATGGCCGTTGATCGTAAGACACTATGCGACGGAACACAAGCAGAGCGGGAACGAAATCTTCGTGTAAGCAAACCGGAAATCGGGTTCTGACGGCAACTTCTCTGGGTTCTGACTGCAGTTTGCAGCTTGCAGTTTCCACTCGCGAAAAAAAAAGAGCGCCCCGCACTCAATAAGAATGCGGAGCGCTCTCCGAAGCTCGAGCGGGCAGCTCTTACTTCTTCGTCTTGTCGACGTTGTTGCCGATGACGCCGCCGAGAATCGCTCCCGCTGCACCACCGATGATCGCGCCCTTCACGCCGTGTCCGGTGACCGCGCCGATCACTGCACCTGCGCCGGCGCCGATTGCGGCGTCACGCTTGGTGTGCTTGACCACGACCGGTGCAGGAGCTGGAGCGCTATACACCGGGGCCGAAGAGTACGTCCCGCCTGACGACGAGCTCCTCGTGGTACGACGAACTGGTGCCCGGTAAACGGTGCGGGGTGCCGGAGTGCTGCTGCTCCTCAGCGCCGCCGGTGCGACCGTCGTTCCCGCGCGCTCTGCGGCGGTAATGCTATCGAGCGGCGTGTACGGCCGGCTCGCTGCAGCAGTGGACAGGTCGGAATTCAAGGCGCTATCCGCGGCGGTTTGGTTGTCGCCCTTCGAGCAGGCGAACGCAAGAGCCGCGGCCGGAAGAATTAGTAACTTTTTGAACATTTTTGAAGCCTCCAGTATTGACCCCCGCATAAGGCGACGGCACTACAATAGAGGGCAGACACTGTGCCAATACAGGTGTGCAGTTAAGCCGCTGTAGCCTCGGACAACGCCCGAATTGGGGCCGTATCGTCCTCCAGAGAGGCCGGTAGGGTGAGACGGAAGGCGCTTCCCTCGCCTGGGGTCGAGCATACGGTTAACGCTCCATCCAGCAGCTGTGCCAGTCGCCTCGAGATGGGGAGTCCTAATCCGGTGCCCGGCTGCTTCGATTCCGAAACCTGGACGAACTCCTCGAAGATCCGCGTGATGTCCTCTTTCGCGATTCCCACTCCTTCATCCACGACCTCCAGTTCTACACCCTTGTCCTCGCATTGTTTGCACACGACGCGGATGGGTTTGCCCTCGCCGAACTTGATCGCGTTGGACAGCAGATTCAGCAGAATCTGCCTCACCCGTCGCGGGTCGCTCACGATGTTGAAAGGCTCGCTCCCCATTTCAAGTGAGAGACTCGACCCGTACTCATCGGCGAGCGGCCGGACAGTCACGAAGAGATCCTCGATGAGCGCCGGGAACATCACCGGTTGTAACGAAAGCTCGATCTTCCCCGCCTCGATCTTGGACAGATCCAGCACATCGTTCACCAGCTCGAGCAGGTGGCGCGCTGCCTTGAGCGTCCGCTGCAGCCCTTCTTTCTGCTTCGCGTTGAGCGGACCGTAGATGTTGTCCAGCATCAGCGTGCTGTATCCGATGACGGCATTGATCGGAGTCCGCAGCTCGTGGCTCATCGACGCGTAAAACCTGTTGCGTGCGCCCATGGCCTGCTCGAGCGCTATCTGGCGCCGGTGCAGCTCCTCATTCATCTGCGAAAGCTTGGCCGCGGACCGCGCCTCGGCCTCCAGCAGCGAAGTCCGATGCTCCAGCTCCAGCTCGCGCTTCTGGCTCTCACGCAGAAGGTCGGCCTGTCGCTGGATTTCCTCCTGCTTGAGGTAAAGATCCACGAACACCGACACCTTCGATCTCAGGATGTCTGGATTGAATGGCTTGAACACGTAATCCACCGCGCCCATCGAATATCCCTTGAAGACGTACGCGTCTTCCTTGCTGATGGCGCTCAGGAATATGATCGGGATGGTTCTCGATCTCTCGCGGGACTTGATGATCTCCGCCACCTCGAAGCCGTTCATGCCCGGCATCTGGACGTCGAGCAGAATCACCGCGAAGTCATCGGCCAGAACGTGCTTCAGCGCGTCGGGGCCCGAGTTGGCGCGAATCATTATCTGACCGAGCGGCTCGAGAATGGCCTCGAGCGCGAGAAGATTCTCGGGTCGATCGTCGACGAGAAGAAGGTTGACGCGCTCGTTCATACGGTCCGCGCTCCAACTTTCGCCCGCTCGAGACTGAGCTGGATCAGCCTTGGCGCCAGCTTGTCCAGGGGAAGAACTTCCGCACTCGGGACTGCTTTGATCGCCGCGACTGGCATGATCGGAATCTCAGCGGTCCGCGGATCCTGCACCAGTGCGCGCCCACCCCGTTTCACGATGTGGGCAAGACCACGCGAGCCGTCCTCGTTCGCTCCGGTCAGCACGACCCCAATCGCTCCCGACTCGTACGTGTCCGCAGCCGATGTGAACATCACGTCGATCGACGGCCTGCTGAATCGCACAGGCTCCTCGACGGTCAGAGAGAGATAGCCGTTCTCAACGAGCACGTGATAGTTGGCGGGAGCGATGTGAACGGAGCCAGGTGTCAGCGGCTCCTTGTCTTCGACTTCACACACCCTCATGTCCGTGGCGTCCTGGAGCAGCTCCGACAGAAGGCGATCTGAATCCTTGCCACGATGCTGCACGACTACCACCGGCAGACTGAAGTCTCCGGGTAGGTCGCCGAGCAGCTTCGTCAGGGCGGCGAGACCACCCCACGACGTTCCGATTCCTACGACCGCGTAGGTCATCTATCTCACCTTCCGGAAAATCTTTTCCGGCGGCGCGATCTGCTGGTAGCTGTCTTCGTGCGCCATGAAGCGAAGAGTTTCCTTGCTTCCGAGAACGAGGACGCCGAACATGGCGAGACTGTCGTAGAAGAGGCTGTGCACCTTGGACTGCAGCGCCTTGTCGAAATAGATCAGCACGTTCCGGCAGAGGATGACGTTGAATTCGCTGAACGAACGGTCCGTCACGAGATTGTGCTGCGAGAACACGACATTCTTCGTCAATGACTGGTCGAACAGTGCTCCCCCGTACTTCGCCGTGTAGTACTCCGAAAACGAACGCTTGCCGCCGGCGCGGATGTAGTTGTCCGTGTACTCCTGCATGCGCTCGAGCGGGAAGATCCCCGCCTTCGCCCTCTGCAGCACGACCTCGTTGATGTCCGTCGCGTAGATGCGGGCGCGTTCGTACAGGCCTTCCTCACGGAGCAGTATCGCCATCGAGTAGACCTCTTCGCCCGTCGAACAGCCCGCGTGCCAGATGCGGATGAACGGATAGGTTCTCAGAAGAGGCACTACGTGCTCGCGAAAAGTCTGGTAGAACCCGGGATCCCGGAACATCGCCGTCACGTTGATGGAAAGGTCGAGCAGCAGCTTCTCCATCATCGGCGGCTCGTGCAGCACGCGCTCCTGCAGGGAGCTTATAGTCGACAACCCTTCCTCTTCGATGCGCTTCCACAGCCGGCGCCGGATCGATGCGTACGCGTAGGCGCGGAAATCGAATCCGTACTGGCGGAAGATGCCCTCCAGCAGCAGCTCGATCTCGATACGCTCGAGATCGGGCTTGAATGACGGCCGGTCGGACTCGGCGTCCGGGGTGGGAACTACCGCTACCGGTACAGCCACACGCGCAACAGTGACAGCAGCTGGTCGGTATCGACAGGCTTGGTGATGTAGTCTGACGCTCCGGCTGCTATGCACTTCTCACGATCGCCCTTCATCGCCTTCGCTGTCAGCGCGATGATGGGGAGTGCCTTGAACTGATCCATCGCGCGGATCGCTCTGGTCGTCTCGTATCCATCCATCTCGGGCATCATGACGTCCATCAGCACTACATCCACGTTTGGATCCTTCTTGAGCTGGTCGATGGCCTGTTTGCCGTTCTCCGCGAAGCGGACAACCATTCCGTGGTCTTCCAGCATGCTCGTCAGCGAGAAAATGTTGCGTACGTCGTCGTCGACCACGAGCACGTTCTTGCCGGCTACGACCGAATCCGCATCGTGCAGGTGCTCGAGCATCTTCCGCTTCTGCTCCGGCAACCTCGCCTCAACGCGGTGCAGGAACAACGCGGTCTCGTCGAGCAGTCGCTCCGGAGACTTGACATCCTTGACGATGATCGTCTCCGCGTACTTCTTGATCTTCGTCTCGTCCTCGGCGCTGAGATCCTTGCCCGTGTAGATGATGATCGGGAGGTCATGGTTCACAGGATCCGATTTAACCTTTTCGAGCAGGTCGAACCCGCTCATGCCGCCGCTGGTTAGTCCGAGATCGAGGACCATGCAGTCGAAGTGCTTCTCCTGCAGTCTGGCTCTCGCTTCTTCCGCCGAGGCAACAGCAGTGATGTCGACGTCGTCGTGGGCGATGAGCTCGACTATGCTTTGCCGCTGCGCCTCGTTGTCCTCCACGACCAGCAGGTTCTTCGGTACTGTATCGATGAATGAGGAGATTCTGGCGAACGCGGCATCGAGCGCTTCCTTGCTCACCGGCTTGGCCAGGAATGCGATTGCGCCGGCCTTCAGACCTTCGCGCTTCTCCTCCATCCCCGAGATGATGTGCACCGGAACGTGCCTCGTCTCCGGATCGCGCTTCAGGCGATCAAGCACCTCGAGGCCGTCCATGCCTGGCATGTCGATATCGAGCGTGATCGCATCGGGACGGATCTCGCGCGCTGCCTTGAGTCCCGCTTCGCCATCCAGCTCCACCACGCCCTTGTAGCCTTTGTCGCGCGCCATGTCGAGCAGGACTTTCGCGAAGTTCTGATCGTTCTCGACGACCAGTACCGTGCGGTCGCCTTCCTCGATGTGGTCGCGGTCGTCCGCGATGACCGTCTGCGGAATCGCCCGCCTTTCCTGACGATCCTGGAGAGCGTTGCCTACCGGTCTGCGCCGCTGGTCACGAGGACCCGGTCGCCGCTGCGCCGGCGCCTGCGGCGCCATGGACTGGGCGTTCATCGGGCGCTGCCGGCTAGACGACACGTAGCTGCTGGTGTCGATCGTATCGCGATCGGGCCCGTCCTGTCGCGGGATGTAGCGCACCGGGAGGAAGAGCGTGAACGTGCTCCCCTGACCCTCGGTACTCTCCACACGGATCTCGCCGCCCAGAAGACGCGCGATCTCGCGACTGATGGAAAGGCCGAGGCCTGTTCCGCCGTACTTGCGACTGGTCGTGCCGTCCGCCTGCTGGAAAGCCTCGAAGATCAGCCGCTGCTTGTCTCTCGGAATTCCGATGCCCGTATCCGTAACCGCAAACGCTATTACCTCTGATGCAGCCTCGAGCGTCGGATTCTGGAAGCGTCTTCCCTTGTCTGCCTTGCGAACGGTGAGAGTGACGTCTCCTTCCTGCGTGAACTTGAACGCGTTGGACAGAAGGTTCTTGAGCACCTGTTGCAGTCGTCCGCCGTCGGTCGTGATTGCCGGCGGAATGTCGGCGTTCAGCTCGACGCGGAATTCGAGTCCTTTCTGCTCCGCGAGCGCCGAGAAGCTGCGCTCGACGAAATCCTTCACTTCTGTCAGGCGGACTTCCGTCACGTTCACATCCATCTT
>DATARP010000120.1:0-8736 GCA_036264075.1 Gemmatimonadaceae bacterium | reverse complement strand
TTCGCACGCAGCCTCGGCATTTCGAAAGCCTTCGCTGGTACTGCTCAAGCGCGAGCACCGACCCTACGCGCCGTACAATACACCCGGCGAGATTCTCGCCTGGAATGAAGAGGAGATCCAACAGCTTCCCCACGAGAAGGTCGCCAAGGCACTAAGCAAGTTGTTGGCGGATTTCGGGGGTTAACTCCGACCAGCGGCGATCGTCTAATGGGATACGGAATCTTGGACGTTTTCCTGTCTCCCACCGGAAGGCGGTAACCGCATGCCTCGCACTTTCTTCAGGCGCTTTGCGCTGGTCGCAGCAATGTTCGCGACTGTATCGAGTCGGCTCGACGCCCAGCATTCGCACGATCACTCGGATCCGGCGACACCTGTCGCGAATGGCTCGTCGACGTCGGCCGATTCGATGGCCGGCATGCCGATGGCTGGCATGCCTGGCATGGATGGCGATTGGAAGATGGCCGCGGTGGCGAAGCACATGGCCTACTCCAGCACGCGGCCACTCACGGTTGAGGATTCCATCCGTTCGGCGTACGTGATCAACGAGCTCCGCCAGGCGATCGCGAAGTATCAGGATGTGAAAGTCGCGGAGGCGGATGGCTACAAGATGTTCGCGCCGGAGATCAAGAATCAGCCGCAGTACCATTTCACAAAGGGACTGAATGCCATGCGCAACCAGTTTACCTTCGACCCGGCGCGTCCGACTTCCCTTCTATACAAGAAGAACGCAAAGGGTGATTTCGTGCTCATCGGCGCCATGTACACCGCGTCCAAGCGGACCTCGGAGGACGAGTTGAATGAGCGCGTGCCGCTCAGTGTCGCTCGTTGGCACCGCCATGTGAACTGGTGCATTCCGGCCCGCAATGCCAAGGAGCGGTGGTCCGAGACCAGGAACGGACGGCCCATCTTCGGCCCACTCGGCGTCGCGACGAAAGAAGAATGCGACGCGGCAAGCGGCCGCTTCATTCCCCAGGCATTTGGATGGATGGTGCATGCCAACACCTTCGCGGGGAATGATCTCAAGTCCATCTGGCACGACGATCACATGATGGACCACGATCACGCCATGCTCGGGGACGCCAAATAGGAACTGCGGTCCGCAGTTCGTAGTCCGCAGTCGCATGCCGGCTTAAATTGTGTGGCATGCCCCCACAATTCATTTACGTAATGAAAGACCTGCGCAAGGTCGTCCCGCCGTCACGGGAGATTTTGCGCGGCATCTGGTTGTCTTTTTATCCCGGCGCAAAGATCGGCGTCCTCGGCGCCAACGGTGCCGGCAAGTCATCGCTGCTCAAAATCATGGCAGGGGTCGATCACGACTTTCAGGGCGAAGCGTGGCCGCATGAGGGGACGCGGATCGGCTACCTGTCGCAGGAGCCGCAGCTCGATCCTTCCAAGAACGTCAAGGACAACGTCGAAGTGGCGGTCAAGCCGACTCGCGATCTTCTGACAAAATTCGAGGAGATCTCCAACAAGTTCGCCGAGCCGATGTCGGACGACGAGATGACGAAGCTGCTCGATCAGCAAGCAAAGGTGCAGGAGAAGATAGATGCCTCCAACGCCTGGGATCTCGACCGGAAGATCGAGATAGCGATGGATGCTCTGCGTCTACCACCCGCGGATGCCGATGTGAGCAAGCTGTCGGGCGGAGAGAAGCGCCGGGTCGCCCTCTGCCGCACACTCCTCGAAGAGCCCGACATGCTCCTCCTCGACGAGCCCACCAACCATCTCGATGCGGAATCGGTCGCGTGGCTGGAGAGGTACCTGGCGGAATTTCCTGGAACCGTGGTGGCGGTCACTCACGATCGCTACTTCCTGGACAACGTCGCAGGCTGGATTCTCGAGCTCGATCGCGGAGCGGGCATTCCCTACGAAGGGAACTACAGCTCGTGGCTGGACCAGAAGCGCACTCGGCTCGCAACCGAAGAGAAACAGGCATCGGCGCGCCAGCGAACACTCGAGCGCGAGCTGGAGTGGGTGCGCATGTCACCGCGCGCCAGGCAGTCCAAGAGCAAGGCGCGTATTCAGAAGTACGAAGAGCTGGCGACGGCGGCCGAAGGCGAGAAGATCATGCAGAACGAGATCGTGATCCCGCCGCCGGCCCGACTCGGCAACGACGTCGTGATAGCAAAAAGCCTGAAGAAAGCCTACGGCGACAAGGTGCTGTTCGATGATCTCTCGTTCTCGTTGCCGCGCGGAGGGATTGTCGGCATCATCGGCGCAAACGGCGCGGGCAAGACAACTCTGTTCAAGATGATTGCCGGAAAAGAAAAAGCGGACGGTGGCTCGCTGATCATCGGCGACACGGTGCAGCTCGCTTATCTCGATCAGACGCGGGAGCTGAACGATGCGAATACGGTTTACAAGGAAGTGAGCGAAGGCAACGACGTCATCATGGTTGGGAAGCGTGAGATGCAAACGCGAGCCTATCTGGCGCAGTTCAACTTCAAGGGCGCAGATCAGCAGAAGAAAGTGAAGGATCTTTCGGGTGGAGAGCGGAACCGCCTGCACCTCGCGAAGCTGCTCAAGTCGGGGGGTAATCTTCTCCTGCTCGACGAGCCGACGAACGATCTGGACGTCGACACTCTGCGCGCGCTGGAGGAAGCGCTGGTCGACTTCCCCGGCTGCGGAGTCGTGATCTCGCACGACCGGTGGTTTCTCGATCGAATCGCGACGCACATACTCGCTTTCGAGGGAAACTCAGAGACGGTCTGGTTCGAAGGCTCTTACCGGGATTACGCCGAAGACTTCAAGCGACGGAAAGGCGCCGACGCCGATCGGCCGCACCGGATCGCGTATAGAAAGCTGGTTCACCGCTAGCGACGCGCCTTGCACGGAAGGCCTGCCTGCCGCAGCATACGTGATCCCGAATACCGGAGCCATCGTGAAGCCACTTGGCTGGGTTGGCGTATTCCTCATCATCGCAGGGATTGTCGTCGTCGCGATGCGCGGAATACCGTACACAAAGAGTCACAATGAAGTAGAGGTGGGTCCGTTGAAAGTCACTTCGCAGGAACGCGGCATGGTGCCACCCATCGCCGGGGTCGTTGCGATTGTAGCCGGCGCAGTACTTATCTTCGCGGGACGTAAGTCGACCTAGCGCCTCGGTCGACGGGGCCCCGGGCCATCGTCGTCGTGAACTCCCAGCCAGTCGCGCGTCATCCGCGCAACACGCTCGGCCGCCGGCGGATCGAGATTCGCGAGAACGATGAGATCGTAACCGCCAGGGAGCATTCCTTCGACGACCGCATTGATTCCGCCTGAGCCGCCCGCGACGCCAAGGCCGGCGGGAAGTCCGTTCGGAATCCGATGGTCTCGTAAGGCTTTCAGAAACTTGAGAAGATCCTGGGCGGTTGAATAACCACCGCCGGCCGAGCTCCCGCGTCCAGGGAGCTCCTCTGTATTTGGATGCAGTGGCGTGCCCGGCGGAGCGTTCTCGACGCCGGTTGTGTATCCGATCGCCGTGTTGGCCGGGAGCGAATCCACGAAGAACGACCCCGTGCGCGTCATGCTTGCAGGCGCAAGGATGTGATCGTGCACATAGCTGTAGTAGTCCTGGCCCGACAGCCGCTCGATCAACAGTCCCAACACGACATAGCCCGCATTCGAATATGCGTTGCTGGTTCCCGGCTCGAATTGCGGCGGCTCGTTTACGAAAAGTGCGAGATAATCCTTGAGCGTGCGCACGTCGTGCCTGGTTCCACCGGGCGGCGAATCGAAGATGTTTCCGCCGATTCCAGAGGTGTGCCGCATCAATTGACGAATCGTGATCTTGCTCGCGATGGCCTTGTTCGGATAATCCGGCCAATATGCGGCGAGCGTCGAATCAGGATTGAGCTTTCCGGCTGCGGCAAGCTGGAGAATGGCGATTTGGGTAAAGACCTTGTTGATGGAGCCGAGATTGAAGGCGGTCTCGAGGTTGTTGGGAATGTTGCGCTTACGATCCGCCATTCCGTACGCGCGCTGGAAAACGGGCACATCGTTCTTCGCCAACACCGCAACGCCTGAGAAGTCGCCGGCTTTGGCAAGACTGTCGACGGACTTCGATAGGCGGCGCACCAGCTCCGCTTCAGAGATCGGCGATGGCGGAACGGGCCGCTGGCCAGGCGGTGCTTGTTGTGCCAGAAGAGAGGTTCCGAGGAGCGACACCGGAACGAGCAACCGAAGAAGGTTTGTCATAACCCGTTAGGCAGGCCGACGTCCAAATGGTTGCTTCACACTCACGTCTTGCGCCAACGATGTCGGGGATAGATTCTAGCCCCATGCTCCTGACAACCCTGGCCGCGGTGGCACTGCTCCAGGATTCGCTGCCGGCATACGACGGACGCGCCAACCGCATTCACGTCGATGTGCCGAGAATCGATACGACCGCCAACATCGACGGGAACCTCGATGACGCGGTATGGCGTCGAGCGGCGCGGCTTACCGGGTTCTCGCAGTATCAACCCGTTGATGGGCGACCCGCGGCCGAGCCCACCGAAGTCCTTGTCTGGTACTCACCCGACGCGATCTACTTCGGAATCAAGGCGCGCGAAATCCACGGCAACGTCGTGCACGCGACACACGCCAACCGCGACAACATCGACAGCGAGGATCAGATCCAGATCCTCCTCGATACCGACAACTCGCGCCAGATTGCGTTCCTCTTCGGCGTCAATCCGTACGGCGTTCAGCAGGATGGGACGCGGAGCGCGCAGTTCGCTGGAGGCGCTGGGGGTCCCCAGGCAACTGGCGGGGGATTTCGCAACGTCAATCCGCTCGAGGGAAGTGTGGATCTCAATCCGGATTATTTCTTCGAGTCGAAAGGGCGACTGGTCGAAGGTGGGTACGAAGTTGAAGTGCGGATCCCCTTCAAAAGCCTTCGATACCAGGATGCTAAGGTCCAGAGTTGGGGGATCCACATCCTGCGGCGCGTACAGCACTCCGGATTTCAGGATACGTGGGCTCCCGCGGTGCGCGCCAATGCCAACTTTCTGGCGCAATCAGGAAGCCTCGATGGATTGCACGATCTGCAGCGCGGACTGGTTCTCGAAGCGACACCAACGCTCACCGCGCACGCGGATCGCGCGCCGACACTCGGCAACGGACGCGACTATCAGCGGAAGGGCGAGCTGGGCGGCGATGTTCGCTGGGGAATAAGACAGAATCTCACCCTCAACGGGACAATCAATCCTGACTTCTCGCAGGTGGAGGCCGATGTTGGGCAAGTGCTGCTTAACGAGCGGTTCGCGCTGTTCTATCCGGAGAAGCGGCCGTTTTTTCTGGACGGGCTCGAGCTTTTTGATTCCCCGAACCAGCTGATATACACGCGGCAAATTGTCGCACCGCTCGGTGGCGTGAAGCTCACCGGAAAAATCGCGGGGACGAATATCGCTTCGATGATCGTAGCAGACGATCGGCAGTACTCCTGGGAAGGGAATCACTCGCCGCTGTTCGGGGTGTCGCGACTCAGATACGATTACAGCTCCGGCAATACTCTCGGGGCCGTGCTCACTGCGCGGGAGGATGGTGTCAACTACTCGCGTGTGGCTGCAGGTGATTTCCGTTTCTATCACTCGAAGCTTTATTGGGCGCAGTTTCAGGTAGCCCGATCGTGGACCGACAGCCTGCGCAATCGGCGGAACGGAGCTATTTACCAGGCCGATTGGGATCGCACCGGCCGAGCATGGGGCTTTCACTACGCGCTGAGATCGCTCGACCCGGGCTTCGTTGCTGCTGCCGGTTTCGTAAATCGCACCGGTATCATCGAAGCGAAAGCAATAAACCGTACCAGCTTTTATGGATCTCAGAGCGCGTTGATCCAGACTTACGGGGCGTTCTATTCCCTGGATCGAATCTGGAATAATGCCGGCGCGGGGCACGGTTTGGCCGAAGGCAGCGAGCAGATCCTTCCGAGTGCTACGCTGCGTGGAGGATGGCAGCTGAGCGGGGCGATCGGCCACAGCTATTTCGCATTCGATCCATCGTTGTACACGGGGCTGACCGTGCAGCGATCCGCGGGGACGGTGATCGATACCGTGGCGTTCATCGTGCCCGGGCCGGAAAAGAACGAGTTCAACGGATCGTTCAGCGTGACGACTCCCACCTACCGACTTCTGACGGGAACGGCCAGCCTTACCGAGGGTCAGGTGCCGATTTTCAGTGAGGCCGCGCCGGGCAACAGCACGCGAATGGACGCGAGGCTGGATATTCGTCCAACCACCGCCGTCAGAAGCTCGTTTCAGTTCTCTCGGCTAACGATTGCGCGCAAATCAGATGGCTCGCGATTCTCGTCGGAGACGATCCCGCGCATCAAGGTCGAGTATCAGGTGAGCCCGCCGATCTTCTTGCGACTGGTCGGCCAATACACCGCGCGGTCCAGGGCGAGTCTACACGATCGGAACGGGAATCCAATTCTCATGAATGGGGTGATCGACACCGGCAGTACGCTCAACGAATTCTCGACCGATTGGTTGTTCAGCTATCGTCCCGTTCCCGGAACGCTGGTGTATCTGGGGTACGGATCCACGCTCGATGAGCCGCGGCAGTTTCGATTCCAGGATCTTCATCGCACGCGGGACGGGTTCTTCGGAAAGATCAGCTACCTTTTCCGGCTGTAACCCTCTCAGGGAGCGACTAACGACTCCCTCGCGGCGATGTGAGGGTAAATAGCCTCCAACAGCTACGCCGCCCTAGGTACCTTTCAAGGCAGTACCTGCTCACTACACCCATTACATCAATAAGGCGTCATTCTGCCGTTCTCTTCATTAAAGCTCCACCCCAGCCTCCACAAAGGTCTCAAAGAGCTGGGCTTCCAGCGACCGACCCCAATCCAAGCTGAGTCAATACCCGCCGCACTCGAGGGCCGTGATGTTCTAGCCTGCGCAATGACGGGTAGTGGCAAGACTGCCGCGTTCGTTCTGCCCATTCTGCACCATCTCATTGACAAGCCGCGCGGGAAAACTCGTGCGCTCATCGTTACGCCGACCCGTGAGCTGGCCGCGCAGATTCTCACCGCGCTCGACTCGATGGCGGTTCATACTCCGATAACAGCCGCGGCGATCTACGGCGGTGTCGGGATGGCACCGCAAGAACACGCAATGCGCGCTGGAGTCGATGTTCTCATCGCCACTCCGGGACGCCTGCTCGACCATCTGAGCTCGTCTTACGCGAGCCTCAAGAACATCGAGTTCCTGGTGTTGGACGAAGCCGATCGGATGCTGGACATGGGATTCCTTCCCGATATCAGACGCATCCTCAAGATGGTGCCTGCAAAGAGGCAGACGCTTTTCTTCAGCGCGACGATGCCGCCACCGATCGCGGCACTGACGCGGGAGATGCTGCACAACCCGCTGATGATCGATCTCGGCCGGCGCTCGATGCCGGCGGTCGGAATCACGCAGGCCGTCTACCCGGTCAAACAGGATCTGAAAAAGGATCTGTTGCTGGCGCTGCTGGAGCGTGGCGAGATGGCGCAGGCGCTGGTGTTCACGCGAACGAAGCACCGCGCCAATCGCCTGGCCGAGCAGCTGGTGAAGCGCGGCATCAAGGCGGAGCGGATTCATGGGAATCGCTCGCAGGGCCAGCGCACGGCGGCGCTCGCCGGATTCAAGAGCGGCCAGTACAAGGTTTTGGTGGCGACTGACATCGCCGCGCGTGGAATCGACATCGAAGCGCTTGGGCATGTGGTCAACTTCGATGTACCCCAGGCGCCGGACGATTATATCCATCGCGTGGGACGCACGGCGCGCGCGGGTGAAGTCGGCGAAGCTTTCACTTTCGTGGCGCCGGATGAGCAGAACGATCTTCGCGCCATCGAGAAGGCGATCGGCAAGCGACTGCCGCAGGTCACGATTCCGGACTTCGACTACAACGCGAGACCTGAAGGTCGTCTCGAGATCCCGATCGGCGAGCGTATCGCGGCGATTCGGGGCAGAAAGGCGGACGAGAGAGCGCGATCGAGGGCGAAGGCCAACGGGCAGGGGCGGCCGGCACATGTTCATCGTGGCCAGCCGGCGCAGAGCTCGTCGGAATCCGGATCCCGCAACGGGAGCTCGCGTACTGGCAGATCACGGCAGCGTTACCGGGGTCGATAAGAACAACTGCGACTGCGGTCAGATGTTGACTGCTCTCATCCCTCCTTCGGGGTAGCGTGCTCCAGCGGCTGCTCCTTTTGGAGCGGCGGCGTCGATTCGCCTGAGATCGTTCTCGGACAGTACCACGTTCAGCGCACCGATATTCTCTTCGACCCGCTTGGGATGCCTCGTGCCGGGAATCGGCACGATGTCGTCTCCCTGCGCGAGCACCCACGCCAGCGCCAGCTGAGCCGGGGTGCATTTGTGCTCCTTTGCGATCTCTTCGACTTTCGCGACCAGCTCCAGATTCTTCTGGAAGTTCTCTCCCTGGAAGCGCGGGTTTTGTCTCCTGAAATCATCTGCGGCCAGATCTTCGACGCGCTTGATCTGCCCGGTGAGAAATCCGCGACCGAGCGGACTGTAGGCAACAAAGCCGATCCCGAGCGTGCGAAGCGCGTCAAGCAACCCATCCTCCGGATCACGCGTCCATAGCGAATACTCGGTTTGCACCGCGCTGATAGGGTGCACCTTGTGCGCTCGACGGATCGTGTTGACGGCAGCTTCGGATAGTCCGAGATAGCGGACCTTTCCTGCGCGAACGAGGTCGGCCATTGCGCCAACGGTGTCCTCGATCGGCGTGTTCGGATCGACGCGGTGCTGGTAGTAAAGGTCGATCGTTTCG
>DATARP010000109.1:0-3880 GCA_036264075.1 Gemmatimonadaceae bacterium | reverse complement strand
GGGTCCATGGGGAACGACACTCCGCTCGCGGTTCTGTCGCGGCGTCCGCAGCTCCTGTCGGCGTATTTCCGGCAGATGTTCGCGCAGGTCACCAACCCGGCAATCGATCCGATTCGCGAGCAGCTCGTGATGTCGCTGGCGATGAATCTCGGGCCCCAGTGCAACCTGCTGGAAGAGACCGCCGAGCACGCGAAGCAGCTGCGAATCGGTCAACCTGTTCTCACCGAACAGTCGATGTCTGCGCTGCTCGGTGTGACTGATCCTACACTGCGCGCGGTCGTGCTTCCGGCGCTCTTCCGCGTCGCGGATGACGCGCGCGGACTGCAGTCAGCTGTCGACGAGATTTGCCGGCTCGCCGTTCAGGTGATCGGCGCCGGGTGCGGCGTTATCGTGCTGAGCGATCGCGGAATGAACGAGGAGTACGCTCCGATCCCATCGCCGCTGGCCGTTGCCGCCATCCACCACCACCTCATTCGCGAGGGATTGCGCTGGCGCGTGAGCCTTGTCGCCGAGACGGGCGAAGCGAGAGAAGTGTCGCACGTGGCGCTGCTGATTGCGTACGGCGCCAGCGCGGTGCATCCGTACGTCGCGCTCGAGACGGTCGCCGCCATGGCGCGCCCCGAAGCGGCGAAGGACAAGCCGCACGGCGCCCATGCCCAGGAGCGCTACATCAAGGCGCTCGGCAAAGGCCTGCTCAAGATCATGTCGAAGATGGGAATCTCGACGCTGCAGAGTTATTGCGGCGCGCAGCTGTGGGAGGCGGTCGGCCTTAACGCCGCGCTAGTCGACAAACATTTCGCGGGCACGCCTTCCCGCCTCGGCGGAATCGGCATGTCGCTAATCGCGGAGGAGACCCTGCGCCGTCACAGCCAAGCGTTCGGCGACTACGCCACGCGGCTGGATGCCGGGGGCGAGTACCAGTATAGGGCTCAGGGAGAGCACCACAACTGGAACCCGCTGACGATCGCCAAGCTCCAGCACGCAACGCGCAGCGACAACTACACGACGTTCAAGGAGTTCAGCCAGCTCGCGAACGACGAGACACGCCGTCAGTCGACATTGCGTGGGCTGCTGGATTTCGTCGAGCACGAGCCCATTCCGATCGACGAAGTCGAGCCCGCCAGCGCGATCACCCGCCGGTTCTGTACGGGTGCGATGTCGTTCGGATCTCTGAGCGCGGAAGCGCATGAGACGCTCGCCATCGCAATGAATCGCCTGGGCGGACGCAGCAACAGCGGCGAAGGTGGCGAAGATCCCGCCCGTTTCGGCACCGAGCGCAACAGCGCGATCAAGCAAGTCGCGTCGGCGCGCTTTGGTGTGACGGCCGAGTACCTGGTGAACGCGACGGAGCTGCAGATCAAGATCTCGCAGGGTGCGAAGCCAGGCGAGGGAGGCCAGCTCCCCGGGCACAAGGTGGACGCGATCATCGCGAAGACGCGTCACTCGACGCCGGGCGTGACACTCATCTCGCCACCGCCGCACCACGACATCTACTCCATCGAAGACCTGGCGCAGCTGATCTACGATCTCAAGGCGATCTGTCCGAACGCGGCGGTGTCGGTGAAGCTGGTGGCCGAAGCGGGAGTGGGGACAGTCGCCGCGGGCGTGGCGAAAGCGCGCGCGGATCTGATTCTCATCTCGGGCGATTCGGGCGGCACAGGCGCTTCCCCGCTCTCGAGCATCATGCGCGCGGGAAGTCCGTGGGAGCTGGGCCTGGCTGAGACGCAGCAGACGCTAGTGATCAACGGTCTGCGCGGGAGAGTGAGGCTGCAGACGGACGGCCAGCTCAAGACTGGACGCGACGTGGTCGTGGCGGCGCTGCTCGGCGCAGACGAGTTCGGGTTTGCGACCGCGCCGCTCATCGTCGAGGGCTGCGTGATGATGCGGAAGTGTCATCTCAACACGTGTCCCGTCGGCATCGCGACGCAGGATCCGGAGCTGCGCGCGAGATTCGCCGGCCAGCCCGAGCACGTCGTCAACTATTTCTTCTTCATCGCCGAAGAAGTGCGCGAGCTCCTCGCTCAGCTCGGGTTCCGCACGCTCGATGAAGTGATCGGACGCACTGACCTGTTTCGCACCCAGCCGGCGTCGGACAACGCGAAGGCGAACACGCTCGACCTTTCGTCGCTGCTGCACCTGGCGACGCCCGCCGCGGCGCCCGGCACGCGCGACGATCGGGTCGTGCGCAGGCACATTCACTCGCGCCCGCGGCACGTGGATGCAGAAGGAGCGCTGAACAGGACCCTCCTGGAAATCTCTGCCGGCGCGCTCGAGGGCGGAGAGCGCGTGAACGCAACGCTTCCGATCACGAATGCCGACCGTGCTGTGGGCGCCACGCTCTCGGGCGAGGTCGCACGTCGCTACGGCAATGAGGGCCTGCCCGACGAAACGATCACGCTGAAGTTCAACGGGTCTGCGGGACAGAGCTTCGGCGCATTCCTGGCACGCGGCGTCTCGATGGAGCTCGAAGGAGAGGCGAACGACTACGTCGGCAAGGGACTATCCGGCGGGCGTCTGATCGTGCGTCATCCGCGCTCGTCGCAGTTCATTCCCGATCAGACCGTTCTCATCGGAAATACGGTTTTGTACGGCGCTACCGGTGGTGAGGCGTACTTCGCCGGCGTTGCAGGCGAGCGCTTCGCCGTGCGCAACAGTGGAGTGATCGCGGTCGTGGAGGGAGTGGGCGATCACGGCTGCGAGTACATGACGGGCGGCACGGTCGTCGTGCTCGGCCGCACCGGGCGCAACTTCGCCGCGGGAATGAGCGGCGGGATGGCATTCGTGCTCGACGAGTTCGGTGAGTTGCAGCAGCGCTGCAACACGTCGATGGTTCAGCTAGGCCCCGTCAACGATTCGGGTGATCGCGAGATGCTGCGCCACCTCGTCGAGCAACACGCGCGGTTCACCGGGAGCGCGCGCGCGAAGCGCGAGCTGAACCGGTGGGATGTCGCGCTGCGTCACTTCGTCGCCGTCGTGCCGAACGAATACCGTCGCCCGACGATCGTTATCAGCGAACCGAGAGAGCATGTGAGCGCGCGTCATGGCTGATCCCAAGGCGTTCCTGACGCTTCGCCGCGCGACGCCCGAGCGCCAGGCGGTCGAAGAGCGTGTGCACCACTGGGGCGAGTTCTACCGCCCCGCTCCGGACTCGGCCGTGCAGACTCAGGCGGCCCGCTGCATGGATTGCGGAGTCCCCTTCTGTCAGGGCGACACTGGCTGTCCAGTGCGGAACGTCATCCCCGAGTGGAACGGCTTGGTGCAGCGCGGCGACTGGCGCGAAGCGCTCGACTCGCTGCACGCGACGAACAATTTCCCAGAGCTGACCGGACGTCTTTGCCCGGCGCCGTGTGAATCGGCGTGCGTGCTGGGAATCGTGAATGAGCCGGTCGCGATCCGACACATCGAGCAGACCATCGCCGATCGCGGCTTCTCGGAAGGATGGGTCGTTCCGCGTCCACCGCGCAGGAGCACGGGATTCAATGTAGCCGTGATCGGGTCGGGGCCGGCCGGTCTCGCGGCCGCGCAACAGCTCCGTCGCATGGGACACTCTGTCGTCGTGTTCGAGAAAGACGACCGCGTGGGCGGACTGCTCCGCTACGGGATCCCCGAGTTCAAGCTGGAGAAGTCGGTGCTCGATCTCCGTCTTTCGCAGCTCGAGGCGGAGGGAGTGCAATTCCTGACTGGTGTGGATGTCGGTGAAGAGATCACGGTCGCTGACTTGCGCGCGAGATTCGATGCGGTGTGCGTGGCGACAGGTGCGGGCGCCGCGAGGGATCTGCACGTCCCTGGCCGCGAGCTCGAGGGCATCCACCTGGCGATGGATTTTCTGACGTTGCAGAACCGCAGGAACGCGGGCGACTCATTGGACGCACCCGCCTTC
>DATARP010000061.1:0-1653 GCA_036264075.1 Gemmatimonadaceae bacterium | reverse complement strand
TGGGAGTGATCGTCGACGATTCCGGGAGTTACGTACTTGCCGGCTCCATCGATCACAATTGCGTCGGCCGGCGCATTAACGCTGGCACCGACCGCGGCGACCTTTCCGTTCTGCAGCAGGATCGCTCCATTGCGGATCATCGGACCGGCTGAGGTGAGGATGTTGACGTTGCGGATTACGGTTGGCCGCGAAGGGAACGGTCTATAGGTGCTGGGAAAGGGATCGGCATTCGGCGTTGATGTGCCTCCGAGACCCGCGCCGGCCTGGGCGGTATCGCGGGCGGGAGTCGACGATGTCGAGGTCTGCGGTGCGGCACTGGCGCACGCAGTGGCTCCTGCAAGCAGGAGGCAGTAAGAAAAACGCTTTTGAAGGACGTTCCTCCGAAGATGGATTCTGGGTCGCAATAAGGTAGCGCAGTTACCAGCCGAATGTGGCGAGCTCCGCGATACGATCGGTGCAAAGGCCATCGACTCCGATTGCGCGCAGTCGTTTCCACTGGGACGACTCGTTCACCGTCCACGCGATCACTCTCGCGCCAACCGAGTGCGCGCGCTCGACCGTCTCTTCGTCGATCGAGTCGACTTCCTGCCACAGATCCTCGGCGGATGCAGCAACAAGCGAGGCCGCTGGATCGATATGCCGGGAAACTTCGAGAACACCAGTGCGGATCGCCGGAAAGATTGTCTTGACTGTGCGCACGACGCGGTGATCGAAGGAGTGCACGGCGCAATTTGCTCCGGATTCGCGGATGCAGCGGGTGACAAGCGCTTCAATGCCGCGCGCCTTGATCTCGATGTAGACCACGGCCCTGTCGGCGACGAGGGCGAGAGTTTCGGACAGCGACGGAATCCGGGTGCCGTCTGCAAGCGGGAAGCGCTCGAGGTCCGCGGCAGAGAGCTCGGCGATTGTCTTGTGGGCGGGACTTTGCGGGTGCCGGGCGTGTACTACTGGATCGTGATGAACGACGACAACACCATCGCTGGTTGCGTGCACGTCCAGCTCTATTCCGTCCGCTCCGAGCTCGATGGCGCGCTCGAACGCCGAAAGCGAGTTCTCGGGATGCGTCTGGTGCGCACCTCTGTGAGCGATACGCTCCGGCGGTCCGCGACGTCCAAGTGCAGTCAGGGGTTTCTCCAGGTGGTAGCTTTGTGATCGATGAGCGCGAAGCTATGAATGTGACAATATCCGGTCAATCGGCCTTAACGGCAGGGGGTCCGGAGCGTCTACCGGTTGAGACTCCATGACGCCTAGCCCCGACGCCAGGTCCGACGAGACCGATATGGAGCTGATCAAGCGCTGGAAGGCTGGGGATAGTCGCGCGGCCACGCGTTTGGTGGGGAGGCATTCGCAGGCGCTCGCGAGGTTCGCAGCGAGCGCCGGTGAGCGCGAGGAGATCGAGGAGCTCGTGCAGGATACGTTCGTGCGGGCTTTCGCGTCGCTCGATTCATTCAGGGGAGAGAGCTCCCTGAGGACGTGGCTCTTTACGATCGAGCGGAGGTTGATGCTCGACCGGCGGCGATCGGAGCGACGCAGCAGGGAGACGGTGCCGGTGGAGGAAGCGGATCATGTCAGTGAATACGGCGCGCTCGATTCGATGATTGCAGAGGAAGCACAGGAGAAGGTGAGAAAATCGCTCGACGCACTCTCACCGAC
>DATARP010000041.1:0-12455 GCA_036264075.1 Gemmatimonadaceae bacterium | reverse complement strand
TTGTCGTCGCGGACGATACTCGTCAGCCACTGCACGTTTTCGGAGCCGCCCAGGTCCGACAGCGATGAGAGAACGGCATCCCGTGAGCGCTGGCCGGTGAGACGCGGATAGATCGAGCGCAGGAGCGTCGCGTCCTGGCCTGTGACGTAGTTGTGTCCCAGCCCGCGGATCGCGACTGCCAGCACTTCGTCCGGCAGATCGGTACGCTGAACGGTCGAGCGCAGGAACTGTCGGGCGCGCGGATCCCCCGAGCGCGAAAGCACGGTCATGCTCTCCTTGCCGACCCACGACGTGATGTTGCCGGTCGCCAGCTGCACCAGCGGCTGAATGCCGGCTCCGTGATCCAGTCTCGACAGCACGGAGAGCGCAGCGGAGCGAACTCCCTGAGCGTCGTTCTCATTGGTGGCGATCTGGACGAGAGCAGCGCCGACCCGGTCGAGCTGCGCGACGTCGCTGCGAGCCAGACCAGACAACGCAGCCCGCCTGGTCTCGAGCGGGCGATTCTGATCGCGCCCGATGTCGAGCAGCCGCGTGGATAGATCCACACCATCCGCGAGGACGGCGGCGAAGATCGCGTCCCGTCCTACTCTACCGTCGCCGCGGGCGGCGACACCGAGCAGATAATCGGCTGCGTCGGCCGCGGTGACGGTGCCGAGATTGGTGACCCCGGGATCCACCACCCCAGTCACGCCACCGACGTAGGTGCGGAGCGCAATCACGTTTCCGTCAGCGAGATCGGCCACCACTCGCGCCGGGCCGGCCACGCACTGGTCGGATCCGTTCGTCGAGAATGATCCATAGAAATTTCCGGAACCCGTCGAGATGAAGGTGCGTCCGTCGCCGCACACGCCCGGTCGAGCGGGATAGCTGAATTGAACAGAGCGGCCGGTTGAACCGGCAACGCGATTCGCGAGCGACTGCGCATCTGCGGGCGATGTGGCCGCTCCGAACGCGACTAGGGACGCAATCGCGAATCCGGAAATGAGCTTCGTCATTTGTCGATGATCTCCAGTAGGATCTGCTTGGTTCTCGGATCGTTCTTGCGGGCGAGGGCCGAGATCGCCATGCGTCTCATGTCGGGGTCGGTGCCGGTCTTTGCGACCGCGAGGAGCTTATCGGTCGCCTCTGGATCCGGGCGTTGGGCGTACAGGTTGATGAGCTGCTCGCGCAGGGGCCGGTCACCGGCGACGTCGTACATGCGGACCAGATCGCCGATAGGAATAGAGGAGCGGCCCGCGTAGCGGAGCGCCATTGCGCGCACATCGACGGGCTCATTCTGACTACGCACGACCGACAGCAGCCACTGATCGTTTTCGGTGCCGCCGACGCGTGCGAGCGCGCGGATGGCGGAAGCCTTGAGCCGCGGCGTCTCGAGGCGAGGATAGATCGAGCGTATGTACGCTCCGTTGTCGCTGCTGTGATCGGCATCGACGCTGGAGAGCGCAGCGACGCGCAGCGACTCGCTCAGATCGGTGCGCTCGATGATGGTCCGGATGCTCTGGCGCGCCCGCGGGGTTTCGCTTCGCCCGAGGGCGGAGACGGCAGCGCGCTGAAGCTCTTCGTTTCCGGGAGTGCGGGCGATTTCCTCGATCGTGGCGATTGCCTGATCGCCTGGCATCGCCGCGAGGAAGCGCAACGCATCCGCGCGGACTCGTATGTCCGGATCATTGCGCGCGGCGCCCATCACGAGGGTGGTCGCATCGGCGTCGGTCCGTCTGCCGAGGAGCCAGAGCGCTGCGCGGCGGAGACCGGCGGAGCAGTTGTCGCGGCGCGCCAGGACGCGACGCAGGATAGGAGTGGACGTTGCGGGGTCGGTTTGTCCGAGCGAGTTGAGCGCTTCGATCCGTACCGCGAGGTCTTCACGATCGCAGGCCTGCGCTGTGTCGGACGCCGCGCGGCCAACGAGTACCCTCGCCTGGGGATCGCCTTGGAGCGCCAGCGCGCCGCGAATGCGCGCAGCAAGCGTTGCCGCGTCCGCGCGCAGTGAGGCGTGACGATAAGACAGCGAAGTGTCCTGGAGCGAATTGAGCGCGTCGCGCAGGTCGCTCGTGCCACCGATTCTGTAGAGCGCGAAGGCGCGCCAGTACCGGGCGTCGGCGGAGTACGCCGAGGTTGGGAATCGCTGGCTAATGTCTCCGAACAGCTGCGCCGCTCGACGATACTCGCCGTGATTAAGCGCTTCGCGCGCGAGGCGATACAATGAATCAGCGGGATCCGCGCCGGCCCACGATTGGGGCGGCTCGCTGGCTATTCCTCCGAACTGGCGCTCGAACGGCGACTGTCCCGCAATTCGCGCCATGCTCATCGCAACTCGGCTTGCCGACGCAGCAGCAACGGCAGGAGCCAGAGCCGGCATCGGAGTCGATCTCCATGACTCGAGGGACATCCTGGCGACAGGCGCGATTGCGGCCATCGGTGGTATCCCAGCTGGCATCGGCGGTGTGGGAGGCATCGGCGGCATCGCCGGCATCTTGATGTCGAAATCGATATGGGACATCGCGTCGCCCATGTCCTGCATCATGTCGCTCATGGGAGTGAAATCCATCTCCATGTCGGGCATCTCGATGTCCATGTCCGGCATCGGAGCGAGATGGAAATCCATGTGCATGTCCTGAAGCGCTTCGAGGCGCAGATCCATGTCGTGGAAATCCGGCATGTCAGGCATATCCGGCACGTCAGGCATGTCGGGGAAATCCGGCGCGTCTGGGAGGTCGGGCGAATTCCACAGGTCGGCCGGAGGGGCGATCGCCATCGGAGTCGCCGGCCTCGCCGGCTGACTTACAGTTGGCGGAAGGGGAGGCGCTGGAGTCTGCGCCCCGCTTATTCCTGCAAGACCACAGACTGCGGCTGCGATAATGGTTGCTCTGATCATCCGACCTTCATTCTGAGGATTGATTGGTGACTACGGCGGAATTGAGACGTGATAGAACGTCTCCCTGCTCGACTGCCTGGTGGATCAGATCGAGATCGCCCCTGCTTCTTTCGCTGCGCAGCCGGGCGATCTGCACCAACACGAGCTCGAGGTCTTCGAGCAGTGAGCGGAGCTTTGGATCCTGAGCTGCCGGCGAATCCATCAAGAGGCGCGTTGTGACGAGAAGCTCGGCGGCCTTCCCCGCGAAGCCGGCATCGGCCTTCCCGCTGGCGTCCTTCGCCGGAAGAGAGATGAGTAGCGCGGCCGCCTGGCCGAGATAGTGGCTGGTCTGATCGCGATAGGCGTCGACGACGGCGGATGTATCGCTCGCCGTCTGGTTTGCCGATGCCGTTTTCGCCGGCGGCAGGCTATCCGTGACCTTCGCCGATCGGGGAACGTAGCGTCCGATTCCGACGCCGATCACGAGCGCAGCGGCCGCGGCGAGCCATGGTGCCCGCGTGATCATTCCGCGGCGTGAGCGAGCCGAAGCTGGCGCATTGAAGTGCGCGTCCTCGATCACCGCCCACATGTCGTCCAGTGGCGGCTGGTCCGGAGGATTGAAGCTCCGCGGAAGATCGCGGAGCACTTCATCGAAACGTTTCTCGTCCATCATGCTACTCCTTGAATGCAGCCAGCTCCTGCCGGAGCTGCGCTCGTGCCGCGGAGAGCCTGCTCTTGGAGGTCCCTTCCGGAACTCCCAGGATTCCAGCGATCTCCGCGTGCGTGTATCCCTCAATGTCGTGCATTATCAACGTCGTTCTGTAAGCGTCCGAAAGATTCTCTACTGCCCGCGCGATGCACTCCTTCAGATCCGGCTCCGCCTCGGCGGCGGAGGCCTCGATCAGATTCGCTTCGTCCAGCGCCACTTCACGTGCAAACCGCAGCTCGCTTCTTCTCGCGTTCGAGATCACTGTCACCACGATTCGATGGAGCCAGGTCGAGAACGCCGCGTCTCCCCGGAACTGCGAGAGTCGAGCAAACGCGCGAATGAAAGTGTCCTGCGTGACCTCCCGGGCTCTTTCCGGGTCACCGCTCATTCTGTAAGCGAGCGAGTAGACCCGTGGCGCGTGCGTGTCGTACAGCGCACGCCCGGCCAACCGATCTCCCGCTATGACCCGGGCGATGAGCTGTGCTTCGTTCACGCGGTGTTCATATCTACCGCTGTTCTCTGTCGCGACATTTGCTGTAAGGTTCGACACACGCACCTGCGGAATCGTTCGGTCGGCGGATTTGAGGACTAACTTGGACTACGTGACTCCTTCGCGATTAGGTTCGTGGTTGGTCGCGATGCGCAGCTAGTCCCCAAATCCGCAGCCAAGATCGCGAGGGAACGTCTCACGATGGAGAAGACTCAGAGCGCCGGTTTGGGCATGGGTTGATCGGGCAGCACTGGCAACTTGATATCTCGGCGTCGCGATCTCGGCGCATTCCGACATCTACGAACTGAAGCAGGGAGCTGTGAGCTCTTAAGCTGAAGCTCAGAGCTTTCATACTGGCGAACCGACTGCAAACTGACTGCGGACTACTCCCGACTAGTCTTCAGTCCTCAGTTCTCAGGTCGCAGTACGAACCCCTCGCCGATCGACGAGCCCTGCCTCGAGCGCCATTCTCAAATCGTAGGGAACGACCGTTACGGGGAAATCCGCGCCCCGGTTCCAGCCCAGCGATCGGGCGCGGACGCGGATCATCACTTCCTGCGCCTCAGCCGGGTCGCCGAAGGGAGACTTTCTCCAGCGGTAAGTCTCGCGCAGGATCTGCGACGTCATCCTCAGACTGGCCATCGATGCGTGCGATGTGAGAGTGACGAGGGCGCCGCCCCCCTCGCGTGCGGCGCGGGAGAGTCGCACCGTCTCGGTGCCTTCGGGCTCGATGCCGGCGATGACCACCAGCGCAAACCCTCCACAGCGGAGAAGCTCCTCTGCCCCACGAAGTCCGTGCTTCCGGCTGCGTGGACGAACGAGGATCGGACCCTCCTCCCAGAACGGGCCCGCGACGGTGCCGAGCCCATCGATCCAGACCGCTCTCTCGCCCTGGGCGACGGTGGTGTGACACGCGGCTCTCAGGACAGCGGACGCACCACCCTGGGGCATCCAGACCGTGAGTCGTCCGCGAGGCAATCCATGTCCGGGGAGAATCGCATCGAGCGCTTCGATTCCAGTTGCCACCGGCTCCGCGGTCCGGTGGGTGACCGGCGTCGCATCGGGAAATCGATGCTCGATGAGTGCTCGAATGGCGGCGTTGCGTTCGGACATAGCTCTGCTAGAATATCCCGAACATATCCCGAAAGCAAGAAGGGTTCCCGGGCGCCGATAGCTGGTGGAAATCCTCGACGCAAGCGTACGGCAATCCCGGAATGCGGGTGTACAAGGAGAGCCAAACATCTTGGGCCTGGATTATGAATTAGCTAGGCGATGGATCCCCAATAACGCGAATCAACAACTCTTCCGTTGAGCTGATGCAATACGTTTCCCATAGATCGTCGTCCATTTCCATGCTTCTCTCGCTCACTCTCGCGCTTGCATGCGCTGCGGCCAACGACGCACGCCCTTCGCCGGGTGGAGAAGCCATCGCTACCGACGGCAGCATAGCCTCATCGACGCCACAGGTGGTGCCAGTCGCTGTCGCGGCGACGCCGATTCCGTCCGACACGAAAACGACCACGGGCGCCGGCAAGGACACGGCGAAGGCCCCGCGGGTGACAGTTCCTTCGGTGAAGGGACGCACGTCGAAAGACAGCCTCGCCCTGGTCAGAGCAATCACAGCGGGAATGGAAAGCACCGGCTGGCCGGTGAAAACGCAGCAGCCGCTTCCGGGATCGATTCTGCCGGCGCGGAGAATCGTCGCTTTCTATGGGACTCCGCTCTCCAAGAAGATGGGAATCCTCGGAGAGCTGTCGCCCGACAAGATGTTCGCGCGCTTCGACAAGGAGATTGCGGCCTGGCAGAAGGCGGATCCATCGCACCCGGTAATGCCCGCGTTCCACCTGATCGCCGTAGTGGCTCAGGGTGCTCCGGGAAGGGACGGGAAATACCGCCTGCGCATGACTGACAGTCTGATCAACATGGTCTACGATTGGGCGCAGAAGAGGAACGGGCTGCTCATTCTCGACGTGCAGGTCGGGCAGAGCACCGTGCAGGAAGAGCTGCCGCGACTCATTCCCTTCCTCCAACGCCCCAACGTGATGCTCGGCATCGACCCGGAGTTCTCGATGAAATTCGGGGACCCGCCGGGAAGGAAGATCGGCACCATGAGCTCGGCCGACGTGAACTACGCCATCGATCTCCTGGCCGGCGTGGTGAAGCAATACAATCTTCCGCCGAAGATCCTGGTGGTTCACCGCTTCACGCGCAACATGCTCACGAACTCGAAGGGGATCAAACTCGACCCGCGCGTACAGGTCGTGATCGACATGGACGGCTGGGGTCAGCCGTGGCTCAAGTACGATTCATATCGCGCCTATGTTGAAGCCGAACCGGTTCAGTTCACTGGATTCAAGCTCTTCTACCACAACGATACGAAGAAGGGCGATCCGATTCTCACTCCGCCCGAAGTTCTGATGTTGAATCCAAAGCCGCTCTACATTCAGTACCAGTAGAAGGCTGCGCGCCTCGCTCGCGGAAGAGCAGGGTCATATTATTGAGCGGTCGTCATCAGTGACGGCCGCTTTTTAATTGTTGCACCGGAGGCAGAGTGACCAGCAGACGCGAATTCCTCTCGAGCATGGCCGCGGCCGGGCTCGCGACGCAGCCGATTTTCCGCGAGCGCGCGATAAGATCCCTCTTCCGCGCCAATGCCATCGCTGGCGATCGCTCGCCTCAGGCAATCGCCGACGACGAGTCGTACTGGGCGGAGATCCAGCGCGCGTTCGACTCCGATCGCACGATGATCAATCTGAACAACGGCGGCTGCAGCCCGACGCCAAGCCACGTGCTCGAGGCCATGATCCGGGACCTCAGATTCTCGAACGAGCTCCCGGTGGATCACATGTGGCGAGTGCTCGAGCCGCGGGTTGAAAGCGTGCGCCGGGATCTCGCGAGTGAGTTCGGCTGCGATCTGGATGAGATGGCCATCACCCGCAATGCGTCCGAAGCGAACGAGATCATGATCTTCGGACTGGATCTCAAGCGCGGCGACGAGGTCGTGGTCACGAATCAGAATTACGGCCGGATGATCACGGCATGGCAGCAGCGCGAGCGACGGGACGGAATAGTGCTGAAGCAGGTCTCATTCAAGGTTCCGCCGCCGTCGGACAGCTACCTGGTCGAGCAGTTCAGGGCGGCGATCACGCCGCGAACGAAAGTCATCGAAGTCACCCACATCACAAACCTCACCGGACAGATAATGCCGGTGCGGCAGATCGTCGAGATGGCGCGCCCGCTGGGAATCGAGGTGTTCGTGGACGGCGCCCACGCCTTCGCGCATTTCCCGTTCAAGCGGGACGACCTCAAGTGCGACTACTACGGAACCAGTCTGCACAAGTGGCTGCTGGCCCCGGTCGGCACGGGCTTCCTCTACGTGCGCAAGGACAGGCAGAAGAGTCTCTGGCCGCTGATGGCCGCGGCGCCGACCCAGGACAACGACATTCGGAAATACGAGGAGATCGGCACCCACCCAGCCGCCAACCACAACGCGATCTCGGCGGCGATGGCATTTCATCGCGGAATCGGTGCCGATCGAAAGATCGCGCGGCTCCGCCTTCTGCGTGACAGGTGGGCGAAACGACTTCTCGCGGAAAGCTCACGCGTCACCGTGCTGACGCCGCTCGACAACCGGCAGTCCGGTGCGATCGCCCTTTTTCAGGTGGAAGGAATAGACAACGTGAAACTCGGGGCGTGGCTGTACGATAAGCACCGCATTGTGAACACCCCGATCGTCCACCCCGAGTTCAAGGGAATTCGAATCACGCCCAACGTCTACACGACTCTCGACGAGATCGATATTTTCGCCGACAAGGTGCTCGACGCGGTGAAGAAAGGAATTCCGGCCTGATGTCGATCACGTTCTGGCGGACCGCTGGCCTGCTGTTGATCTCCAACACGTTCATGACGTTCGCCTGGTACGCGCACCTGAAGAATCTCAGCGACAGAAAGTGGTACATCGCTGCCATCCTCAGCTGGGGAATCGCGTTCTTCGAGTACATGTTCATGATTCCCGCCAACCGAATCGGCTCGACTGAAATGTCGCTGGCCCAGCTGAAGATTCTGCAGGAAGTAATCACGCTGACGGTCTTCGTGCCATTCGCTCTCGTCTATATGCGACAGCCGCTGCGGCTCGATTTTTTCTGGGCGGCACTGTGCATACTTGGCGCGGTTTTCTTCATGTTCCGCTCGCACGGAGTTTCCTGAGCGAGTGGCTTTCAACTTTCATACAGTGAGCTGACAACGTGATTCTCTTCATCGCCATTGGGCTTGCGGCCGGTGTCCTTGCCGGCTTGTTCGGAATCGGCGGCGGGATCGTGATTGGACCAGCGCTCATCCTGCTGGCGAAGTTCCAGCCGCAGACAGCGACAGGCACGTCGCTCGGAGCGCTGCTGCTTCCTGTCGGGGCCCTCGGCGCGTGGGAGTACTATCGACGTGGGCACCTCGACATCCCCGCTTCGCTTTGGATCGCGCTCGGACTCTTGTTCGGAGCCTGGGCTGGAGCGCGGCTCGCTCAGACGCTCTCGGGACCGCAGCTGCAGAAGGCGTTCGCCGTGTTTCTCGTTCTGATCGCGGTACGGGTTTGGATCAGGGCTTAAGTCAGGGTCCAACTGAACTGAATTACAGGTGCCAACTGAACTGAACGGGCTGAGAGGTGCCAGTGGCGTAGGTGCCAGGCACCGGGTTACCACAATCAGACTTTACGATTGGCGTTCTGGCCGCATTCCGGTTCCAGGTACCTGGTGACCTGGCGCCGCCGTGTCTGACGCCTGCCTCCCCTGTCACGCCAGTATTGAAGTCTGGGTGTGGTGAACCTGGTGCCAGGCAACTATGCATCTCTGGCACCTCTCACCCCGTTCAGTTCAGTTGAAACCTGTAGTCAAACGGCGCGTATCTCCGGGTACTTCCAAAAAGCCCACAACGAGTAACCGAGCATAACCACCCCGCCGGCGAATATCGCCCACTGAACGCCGACAAAACGCGCCGTCGCACCAGCGATGAATGAACCAATCGGCGTGAATCCGACGTAGACGAACACGTACGTCGCCATCACTCTGCCCCGCAGCTCGTCCGGCACAACCGATTGAAGGATTCCGTTCGCCAGCGCGCCGTTGATCAGCATCGTGAGGCCGAGGAAGAGCAGTACGGCCGCTGCCAGGTGAACGGTGCGCATCAACGAAAAGAGAATCGTGAGACCGGCGAACGCGTAGGCCGTGGCGTTGAACAACCGTCCCCGACGAATTCGTCCTCCAAGTCCGGCGAGTGAGAGCGCTCCGGTCAGCGCGCCAATGCCTACGAAAGTGAGGAGCAAGCCGTAGCCGCTCGCCCCTGTATGGAGCACGTCGCGCGCGATGACCGGCATCATCGTCAAATACTGGAATCCGAATATCGAGTACACTGCGATCACTCCCATCAGACCCGACACGGCGCGCGAGCTCCGGATGTAGCGCAATCCCTGTTTCAGCTGCTCGGCTGGAGACACCAGGTGCTGAACCGGCATCCACGCGGGAAGCTTGATTCGCGCCAGGCTGGCGAGCACCGCGAAATAGCTCAGCGCATTGATGCCGAAGCACCACGCAACTCCGAACCGGGCCAGGACGACTGCTGCGATCGACGGCCCAACGATGCGAGCCAGGTTGAATCCGCCGGAGTTGAGCGCGATCGCGTCGACAAGATCTTCGTGCGACACCAGCTCCACGACCATCGCCTGTCGCGCCGGAATCTCGAACGCCGAGATCACGCCGCCGAGGGTGGTGAGGGCGAGCAGCCACCCGATGTTGATCCGGTCAGTCCAGGCGAACCACCAGAGCGCCGCGGCTTCGACGAGAAGGAGCGCCTGACAGATGATGACGATGCGGAGCTTGCTCCGCCGGTCGGCAACCACGCCGCCATATAGCGAGAGGAGCAGTACGGGGAAACTGCCTGCGGCGCTCACCAGCCCAACCATGAACGCGCTGTTGGTCAATGTCAGGGCGAGCCAGCCCTGCCCCACTTGCTGCATCCACGTTCCGATCAGTGAAACGGTCTGGCCCGTCCAGAAAAGGCGGAAGTTCCTGTGGACCTGCAGGGTCCGGAAAGGGTTGATCGATTTTCTTAATGGCCGCGCCGGCGTCAGGGGCATTGCTGAGGATTATACACACCATATGCCCGGGTTGTATGTTTGAGACATGCGCTTCCACACCTACTCCAAGTTCAGCCCGGAAGCTGCTGACGCGGTCGATCTCCAGGCTTTGCTGGACAAGCTCGCGGATTTCCTGCTGCAATCCGGCTTCGCCGGCGGACAGAGCTTCAATCCGTACTTCGATGATTTCGATTCGGAGCCGGACCGTTCCGTCGAGGCTCTCCGTCAGGCAATCCTCGACGCGTTGATCGAGAGCGGGCAGTTCACGCCCGAGCTCCTCGAAGCACTGCGCGGCGATGGCGATAAGGAGTCGCAGGAGAAGTTGAGCGAGCTGCTGGACAGCCTCGTGCAGAAGCTGGCCGCCGAGGGATATCTGAATCTGCAAGCGCCTCCGCAGGTGCCAGCGGGTCACCAGCAGGTGGAGGGCCGCGGGGGACTCGCACACGGCGCCTCCAAGAGCGTCCAGTTCAACCTGACGGACAAAGGGATCGACTTCCTCGGCTACAAGAGTCTTCGCCACATCCTGAGCTCGCTCGGCAAGTCGAGCTTTGGTTCCCACGACACCCCGCACCTCGCAACCGGTATCGAATCGGACGGCTACAGCAAGTCTTACGAGTACGGAGACGTCCTCAACATCGATGTCAACGAGACGCTCAAGAACTCACTGGGACGCACGGGTTCCCTCGAAGTCCCGATGGACCTCGACTACGGCGACCTCATGGTGCGTCAGGCCGAGTACAGGTCGTCGTGCGCGACGGTGCTGATGCTCGACACGTCGCACTCGATGATTCTTTATGGCGAGGATCGCTTCACTCCGGCGAAGAAGGTCGCGCTGGCGCTGACGCACCTGATTCGCACGCAGTTCCCCGGCGACACACTCCAGGTCGTGCTGTTCCACGATTCGGCCGAGGAGATTCCGCTGTCGACGCTTCCGCAGGCTCAGGTCGGTCCGTATCACACCAACACTGCCGAAGGGCTCAAGCTCGCGCGCCGCCTGCTCATGGCGCAAAAGAAGGACATGCGGCAGATCGTGATGATCACCGACGGCAAGCCCAGCGCGATGACGATGCCCAACGGGCAGATCTACAAGAATTCGATGGGCCTCGATGCAACAGTCATTGCAACGACGCTGCGGGAAGTTGCGAACTGCCGGCGCGCGGGAATCCTGATCAACACCTTCATGCTGGCGCGCGATCGGGCGCTGGTGGAGTTCGTGAAGCGTGTCTCCGAGATCAGCAAAGGCAAGGCGTACTTCACCAACACCATGACGCTCGGGCAGTTCATCCTCATGGACTTCCTCAAGAAAAAGACGCAGAAGATCTCGTAACACTCCCACAAAAACAAAGACACGAATGCGAATCACCAGAGTCCTCTCTGCTCTAGCGATCACACTCACTGCTGCGTGCGCGTCGGTTCCTCGCGGGCCGGCTGGGACGCGCTACGATGTGCTCATCACCAACGCGCGGATCGTCGATGGCACCGGCAACCCGTGGTACCGCGGGAGTGTTGCAACGGTCGGTGATCGCATCGCCTACGTCGGGCCGTCGCTGGCCGGCCTCAGCGCTCGCCGAGTCATCGACGCGAATGGGCAGATCGTGGCGCCAGGATTCATCGACATGCTAGGCCACTCCGAGTTTTCGATTCTGCGCGGACCGCACGCCGTGTCGAAGATCAGCCAGGGAATCACGAGCGAAATCACTGGAGAAGTCCATTCGGCGTGGCCACAGATTGCACTCGGACAACAGCCCGACCCGAAGTATCCGTGGCGCTCGCTCGGCGAGTACTTCGCTTTTCTCGAGAAGAACGGTACCGCCATCAATCTCGGCACCTACGTGGGTACGAGCTCCGTTCGCCAGGCGGTGATGGGTGACGTCACCCGCCATCCGACTGACGCTGAGATGCGGCAGATGGGCGCGCTCATCGACTCGGCGATGAGGGACGGCGCGGTGGGCCTGGGCACCGGATTGATCTACCTGCCCAGCACTTTTTTCTCGACCGACGAGCTGATTGCGCTCACAAAGTACGTGACACCGTACAAGGGCGGGTACGCGGCGCACATCCGGAACGAGGGCAACGAGCTGGTCGATGCAATCCGCGAGACGATCCGCATTGCATCGGGCGCGGGCACCTGGGCCGAGATTCGCCATCTCAAAGCCAGATCGCTGCCGCTTATGCAGCAGGCCGTCGCACTGATCGACTCTGCCCGTTCTGCTGGAGTGGACATCACCGCGGACCAGTATCCCTACATCGCGAGCGCAACTGGGCTTGCCGCGATGCTCAACAC
>DATARP010000017.1:0-4533 GCA_036264075.1 Gemmatimonadaceae bacterium | reverse complement strand
CCAACCTGGAAAAGGCGCTGTTCGCGTGTGACGAACTGGCAGGGTTCATCACGGCTACGGCTTTGGTCAAGCCGAGCAAGTCTCTGGCCGAGGTAGACGCGAAGTCGATTCGAAAGAAGATGAAGGACAAAGCCTTCGCCCGCTCAGTAAGCCGGGAAGACATCATCAACGGCGCTGCGGGACTGGGCGTGGACCTGGACGAACACATCAATTTCGTCATCGCCGCGATGCAATCACGCTCGGCCGACCTTGGCCTATCCGGCTCCTAGCGACTTGCGAGGCGAGATGTAGTTGGTGCGAGGCGAGCGCCGACTGATCTTCAAACGAGCCGCGCAAGAAGTAAGAGGGCGCAGTTAGAGATCAGCAGAGAGGGGAAGGAGGCCGGGGTCCGGCCGACTGACTGCACGAGCGAATCTGAAAACTGACGCCACCTTCACTCCATGGCGAACTCTCGATTGAAGATCACGTCGAAGGCGAAGCTCTTGGGTTTGGTCTTCAGCTCCATCACCTGCGCGATGCGCTCGAGACGCGCCGGAATCCCCATGATCTTCTCCTGCGCCGCGCGACCGAGATCGTTGAGCCCCTCCATCGTGTCGATCGACCAGTACTTGATCAGCTCCTCGACGATCCTGAGATAGTCGCGGGGACCGTATATCTCCGCGCGTCGCACGACGTCCGCCAGCTCGCGGAAATGCGGCATGTTCACGCCGGGCATGTCGATCGCGGGCATGATCTTGGCCGCGGCGACGAGACCCTGGTTCGGATCGCGCTCGAGCACCGCCTTGAATACCGAGCGATAAAACGTGTAGTGGCGCGCCTCCTCCTTCGCGACGTTCGCCAGCACTGTCCCGATCGTCGGCTCGTACTGGGAGGCGTACTTGCCCGTGTTGGCGTGGGACACCTGCGTTGCCCTCTCCTGCAGCGACGTGTACACGAAGACGCGGTACGGGTCCTTGTCCCACTCCGGCTCGAAACCGGCCTTGATGTAGTCGAACTGCATCTTCTCGATCACCACCGGATCGAAGACGCCAGCGTCGCGCGTATAATCGTGCAGGATCGCCCCGTGTCGATCCTCTTCCGCGGTCCACAGGTTGTTCCACTTCGCCCAGATACTGTCGGTGCCGAGGTATACGGCGAGGAGCCGGTGGAAGTGCGGGAGCCCTTCTTCGGTGAGCAGGTTTAGCGCGAGTGCCACGCGGGCGGGATCGCTGATCCCCCTTGCCCGCTCTCTGAGGGCCTTCAGATGGTTGTCGGGATCTTCGCCGGGTGCGGGCTCGAGCAACTCCGCCGGGAACCAGAGCACGCGCTTGGCTTCATGCGCAGTCATTAACTCCACTACCAGGGGCTCGAGGTCGGCGAGTACCTCGATCTTCGACAGCGTCTCGGCTTCGACTGGATTCACGGAGAACCTCGGAGTTCTTTTGCCATTGCTTTTAACATAAGCGCTCACAGACGTGCGAGAAGGGAAGAAATCCACAATCCAACTTGGGTGGCGGAGTTTCCACCTTCCCCCGAAATTACGGCCTGACGCTTGCGCAACAAATTATCTGGCAGACGCCCGTTTCGCTCGACCAGCCACCGGACACGGTGTGCGTCCGGTGACGGCGTCATTGAACTCGAATATCGCGGCAGGAGACCGATAATGGCAGACGAGCGTAACAACCAGGACGAACGGATGGACGAGCGGAGCAGAGGCGGCGGAGTCGGAAGCGGAGGCGGCATGGGCGGACGCAACGACGAATCTCGTGGCACGAGCAACATCCGCAAGACACCTCGCGGATTTGCGGCGATGGACCCGCAGGCGCAACGCGCGATTGCGGCGAAGGGCGGACGCGCGGCACACCAGAAAGGAACGGCGCACGAATTCACCAGCGAAGAAGCGAGGGTCGCCGGACGAAAGGGCGGCGAAGCATCTCGCGGCGGTCGAAGATCGAGCGGAGGAGATCAGGGCAGCGGCTGACCGACCCAGCCGGGACGGAAGGGGACTGGGGCACGATGTAAGTCGTGCCCCGTCGGTTTTTTTTCGGAGATCGTTCGGCCCTGGAGTTGCATCTCTGTGTTGTGCGAGCGCTTATGCTCAACCCAGGTGCCGAGATGACGGACCCCCAACAGCAAGGCACGGTCGCTGACGCGCGTGACGCGTCGCGAAAATCGCGAGACGCGAGCCTTCTTCAGTACAAGGACCTGCTCGCCTCGAGAGACGCAATCGACCGCGAGCGCCAGAAGTATTTCGAGCTGTTCGAGTTGGCGCCGGACGCCTGCTTTCTCACCGACGCCCGCGGAATCATCCGCGAAGCAAACGTGGCTGCGAGCCGACTGCTCGGTGTTCCCTCACAATATCTCACTGGAAAGACGCTCCCTGGTTTTTTCGAGGAGTCCACGCCAAAGGGCTACCGGCAGCAGCTGGATCGCTTGCGCGAATCGGAGGCGACCGGCGACTGGGAGGTCCAGCTCCGCGCGCGCAATGGGCTGACCGAAGTATCGATTTCCATCGCGCGGATGACCGCAGGGGAAAAGCGCCCTGGTTGCTACCGATGGATAGTGCGGGACATCTCCGCGCGAAAGGACGCGGAGTATCGGGTGATCGCCAACGAGCGCAAAGCGCGCGAAGAAGCCGAAGTCTCGAATCGCATCAAATCCGACTTCCTTGCCCTTCTCAGCCACGAGTTTCGCACTCCGCTCCAGGCAATCTTCGGCTACACCGAGCTGCTCGAGCGCGAGATCCACGGACCGCTGACAGATTCACAGCGGCGCTACCTCCAGCGCATCCAGCAAAGTCAACAGCTGCTGCTCGGGCTCATCGCCACTATCCTCGACTTCGCCAAACTGGATAGCGGACAGCCGATCGATCTGGAGCTTCATCCGGTCGGAGTGCACGAAGTGCTGATGCAGATGGAAGGACTCGTCGGCGCGCAGCTCGAGGAAAAGGGGCTGCATTACGCGTATCGCTGCGAGGACCCATTACTCGCAGTGCACGCCGACGCGGGGAAGGTCCAGCAGATTCTTCTCAATCTTCTCGCGAACGCAATCAGGTTCACGGATCGTGGCGGAGCGATCTCCCTCCAGTGCGAGCTCGAGCCTGACGCGGTCGCAATCCGGGTGACGGATACAGGCAAGGGGATACCGGCCGACAAGCTAGATGCCGTGTTCGAGCCGTTCGTGCAGCTCAAGCCGAGAGGAGCAGCAACGAGTGGGACCGGTCTCGGACTGCCTATCAGTCGCAGACTCGCCACGGCAATGGGTGGCTCGCTCGGCGCGCAGAGCGAAATTGGAAAGGGATCGACTTTCACCCTCAGGCTCCCGCGCGCATAGCTCCGTAGCCGCGTCGTTATTTTGGTATAGCCTGCTCCACCGACATTCTGCAGCAGTGCTCGAGCATCGACACGACTTCCTCCATCGTCGTCAGCCCGCGGTCCCGCGCGTAAAATGTCCTGACCTCCTTGTAGCGCTCCGCCTTCGGGAGCGCCATTCCCTTTTCGATCACCCATTTCTGTAGCGCTTTCGGGCGCGGTCCCCACCATCCGCACTCCTCGTATTTCTTGTTGAGGAGGATGACGATCGGAATCGAGCGCGACGTACCGGTGAGATGCGCGTCCATGATGTCCAGGTTCTCATCGCGGGCCAGAATCCGCAGATCCATGTTGCTGACCGACTCCGCCAGCTTGGCCACTATCGGGACGATGTTAACCGCATCGCCGCACCAGTCTTCGCTCAGCACCAGCAGATGCCAGTGGCCGCCAAGCGCCTCGACGCGTGCCGACATCTCGAGCGGAATCGAGACGTGGTGCGTTATCGCCACCCACAGCGCGTGGTTGACCGTCTCCCGAGCCATGAACTCGGCGAAAGTTTCGCCTTCGCAGTAGCGTGCTTTGGTTATCACGATAAAAAGGGCTAGCGGACCATATCTACGTGCATGATTCCATCCTCTTCATAGGGCGCTGACACGGTCGTGAAGCCGAACCCAGCGTAAAAGATTTCGAGCCGTTGCTGCGCCGCGAGCTTGATCTTCTGACCCGGAGCGAGTGCCTCCAGACGGCGCAGTGCTTCGGCCATCAGGCGCTTTCCCATTCCCGTCCTTCGCACTTCCTGTGCGGTCGCGACGCGTCCGATCGACCCTTCGGTGTAACGCACGCCCGGCTCGAACACTCGGGCGTATGCTACGAGTGTGCGCTCGATCTGGCTCTGGCTCCAGCCGAGGAGATGCCACGCGCGCGGGTCGCGTCCGTCGGCGTCGGGGTAGGGACAATTCTGCTCGACGATGAACACCGCCTCGCGCAGCCGTACCATCGCGTAGAGATCGTCCGGCCGGAGGTCGCTGAATCGCGACCATTGCCACACGATGTCGGTCGCGCCAAACGTCGTTGCGTCGCCGGTGGCGCTGGAGGACACGCTTGTCTTGCTCACTTCCCGTCCATATTCTGAGCCGTTGAATCACTCTACATCAGGATAACATAACATGCGCATGTCAGCCCTTCGCACTTCCGTCGCCGCATTCGTGCTCGCTGCGATCGCCACTCCGCTTGCCGCGCAGCG
>DATARP010000010.1:0-3857 GCA_036264075.1 Gemmatimonadaceae bacterium | reverse complement strand
GGCGGAATGAATCCGGTAGCGGACCCGAGGCTTCGCCCGTAGACGACGCCACCCCGAATCCGGAGCGCGAGGACGTTTCCGCCGCCGGCACTTATGTAGCGCGAGGCATCCCCCACGAATTTGTTGAACTGGAGCGCGGTGTCCGAGAGAATAAACGGGGAAGAATGACGGGCCTCGACGCGAATGATCGATCCGCGTGTGGGCGACAGCAGGCTGTTGGAGTTATCGCGAGTGGCGCTGAGGCTGAGAATCGCGAGGCGTTGGGTCTTTTCAACGCGACGCCGCTCTTCTGCGTCGCAGAGATTGAACAACGCGCAAAAAAGCGCCGGCTGCGCTTCGGTGCGGCCCAGATCCATGGAGTAGCTGAGGTTGACTGGTGTCCGCGTAGTCGAACGCCACACTACTGACGCCACACCTCCGATCGCGGTCGTCCGGCGATACGCGTTGTACTCGGAAATGCTCTGGCTGTAAACGGTCAGCGTCGGCACCGTCCTCAGTCCAAAAAACACAGGCTGGCGCAGAGTGGCGCCCATGTAGTAGCTGAGGAGATTGCTGAACACGTCGTTCTTCGCCGTCGGACAGAATCCGGGCGCGCCACTCAGCGGACGGCCGATGCCGATCTTGGAAACTCTGGCGTTCAGATCGAGCCGGCGCGCGCCGTTCAGAAAGTTGTAATCGGTGTACTCGCCGGTCACGCGAAAGCAGTCGAGCGTTCCGTATCCCGCCCCTACTCTCGCCGCATGCATCGGCGCCTCGGCGAGATTCGCATAGAGCGTAACGAGCGAATCCCCGCTCGAGTCGGGCGTGATCGAAACGTGCTGATAGGCCTCGGTCTGATATAGGGCGCGCTGCGCGTCGACGACCTCGTCCTCACGATAGAGCCGGCCGGAGTCGAGGCCCATGATGCGGCGCACGATCCTCGTCGGTATCTGCTGCTTCTTGCCTCCTACCGGTATAACCTGAATCTTGATCGCTCCAATTTTGGTTCTCGGCCCAGTCGTAACCGTCAACGTGTCCCACGCGCTGAGCGTGGTGTCGTTCACGGTGAAGCTGTTCGTGGCGTCCGCCCTCGGGTATCCGTTGTTGTGCAAGCGCTCGCGGACAGTATCAGCCGCGGCATCGATCGCGAAGCGGTCGAATCGCCCGCCTTCGTGTACGGGAAGATCGCGGATTACCTGCGCTCTCTCGGGTACCGAATCCACTCCGTGCAGAACGAACGATCTCAGGATGATCGGGGGCCCCTCGTTGATTTTGAATCGTACCTCGACGGCGCCCTTTGCCAGCGACTTGACGACGGTATCGACAGTGACCCTTGGATACCCCCGGCGGCGATAAAAGATTATCAACCGCGCACGATCGTTCGGGAGCTCGGTGCGGTCCAGGCAGTGCTTGACCGTAAAGGGGAGGTAGAGGTAACGCCGCGCCCACGCCGACGGCGTGGTCACGATCGTCTTCGCGAGCTCGGCGTCAGAAAAAGCGTGGTTTCCCTCGAACACCAGCCGCATCACCTCCAGGTCCCCGCGCTGACAATCGATGTCCTGGGCGTGGGCGGCTTTGCCCCCAAGAAACGCTGCGAGAAACGCTAATGCGGTGAAAGTCCCGAGTCGTAATCCGTGCTTGGGCTTCACCCTTTCAGCACGCGAGCGCCCGGTGGCTGGCCGGGCGGCAGCTCGCGAGCGTAGTGCGTCTCCGTCTCGGGCTCCGTTCTGTCTCCAAGCATTCGCTTCGGGGGCGTCGTCGGCGCCCGAGCGAGCTCTCCCTGCGGAACGAGGGGCGTCCGCTGGATTAAGAGTTGCACAATGTAGAACCCGGCCAAACCGACAGCGACGCCGACGCCAACGGCGGGCAGTAGATCCTTGGCGCCAAGTTGACGGCGATAATAGTATTCTGCGCTCACGGTGAGGCCTGTTTCGGAGGTCCGCGAAAGTTCTCGTATTTTGCCCCTTCATGTCAACGGTAAGAGCAATCGTATGCGGCGACTTTTCCTCCTCGTTTTACCCGCCATTATCGCCTGCGGCGGCGGCAGTGAGTCGGGGCCCACTCGTAAGACGATCATCGACTCGCGGGATACCTATGATCCCCGCTCGCTCGATCCAGCGCTTTCTACGGATGTGCCGACGGGACGCGCCGTCGCCTACGTATTCGATGGACTGACGCGCTTCACGCCCGATGCGAAAGTCGTCCCTGGACTCGCTCGATCCTGGGATGTGAGCCCGGATGGAATCACCTACACCTTCCACCTGCGCTCCGGCGTCAAATTCCACGACGGCCGGCCGTTCTCCGCCAGCAACGTCATCAACTCTTTCCAGCGCGTCCTCGATCCCGCGACGAAGGGCGGACGCGGCTGGCCCCTCTACCCCATCAAGGGCGCCGAGGACTACGCGGCCGGCAAGGGGAAGACGATCACGGGCATGGTGGCGTCAGACGATTCTACGGTCGTAATCACGCTGAAGGAGCCGTTCTCGATCTTCCCGAAGCTGCTCGCGATGCCCGTGACTTCAATCGTGCCCGACAAGCCCCCTGCTGACTTCGGACAGAAACCCGTCGGAACAGGTCCGTGGAAGTTCGTGGAATGGCGCCACGATGATTATCTGCGCTTCGCGAAAAATCCGACGTACTTCGACGGCCCGCCGAAAATCGATTCCCTGATGGCTCGCATCATCCCGGAGGCCAGCACGGCCACGGCCGAGTTCGAGGCAAGCAACGTAGACGTGCTGAACGTTCCCGACGAAGCAGGCAAATCGTGGCAGGTCGATCCGGAGAAGAAGAAGCTCCTCGCCTCCGCGCCAGCGCTTCGGTTCTGGTACGTCGCCATCAACACCACTCGCGGTCCACTCAAGGATCCACGCGTGCGGCAGGCGCTCAACTACGCCATCGATGTGCCCACCACTCTGAGTCAGGTGATGGCCGGCCGCGGAGCCGTTGCGAACGGAGTGATTCCGCCAATACTCGGCGGTTACGATGGGAGCAGGAAGGCGTACGGCTACGACGTCGCGAAGGCGAAGCAGCTGCTCGCAGCGGCCGGCCATCCCACCGGCATCGACGTCGAGTTGTGGGCGGCCACGACGGATCAGTCTCCCCGATTGTCGCAAACGATCCAGGCGAATCTCGCGCAGGCGGGAATTCGCGCCAAGATCATCCAGCGGGACGCGTCATCGATGCGCGAAGCCGCACGCAAAGGCGAGACCGACCTCGCTCTCAAGGAGTGGTGGGCGGATTATCCCGACGCCGAGAACTTTCTGTTTCCGCTGCTCCACAGCAAGAACAAGGGAGTCGGCGGTAACGTGTCCTTCTACTCCAATCCGAAATTCGACGCGTTGGTGGATTCCGCTCACCGAGAGCAGGACGAATCGAAGCGCAACGCACTTTATACGAGAGCAGATCAGATCGAGTTCGATGACGCTCCCATGATTTACCTGTTCTTCTACAAGGACATGTACGCCGTCCAGCCGTGGATAAAGGGCTTCAAGGTTCCCGCCGTGTTCAACGGTCAACGCTGGACCGATGTGACGATCGGCAAATAGCGAAGTGCTGTCTTTCATTGTCCGGAGACTCGCCCTTTCCATTCCGACTTTGTTCGGGGTGCTGGTAGTCGTGTTCCTGCTTCTCTACGTTGCTCCCGGAGATCCGGTGCAGGAGATGGTCGGGGAGAGAGCGGACCCCGAGACAATTGCTCGTCTGAGAAAAGAGCTCCATCTGGACGAGCCTCTGCTCAAGCAATTCACTCTCTATACCGGCGGCGTGCTGCGCGGGGATTTCGGCAACTCGTACATCACGCAGCGTCCGATCATTCAGGACATCCGCGAGAGATTTCCAAAGACGCTCCTTCTCGCTGGCTCCGCGATGCTTCTCGCCTC
>DATARP010000270.1:0-10668 GCA_036264075.1 Gemmatimonadaceae bacterium | reverse complement strand
TTGCCTTGCTCGAAGCTGCCGACCCATGACGCGGGGCCGAGGCCGACGCGCATCAGGACACGGGCGCGGGCGGGATCGGTACCCTCGGCGGGGAACGCGAGAACGGGTTCGCCGTCGGGCGGCGCGTCGAGGATCTCGGCGGCGGTCATCGAAAAGATCGTCGCCATGATCGCGTCGCCAATCGGATCCTTCGTCAGACTGGGACCGACGTGCACGACGTCTGAACTGCTCTTCCGGCGGTACTGAGCCTCACCCTTCTTGGCGATCTCGATGATGAAGCTCATCTGCCGGAGTCGCCGCGCCCCTTCGCTGCCCGGACCGAGAACGAGCGCCGCTTCCTCAGCGTCCCGGACCATGGCGTAGAAGGTCTGATTGACCGCCTGGCCCTCCTCCTGGATGAGTTTCTCGAGCGTTGCGATCGCGCGCCTCAGGTCTTTGTGGGCTGCCTCGATGATCTCGTCGCGAAGAATCGTCCGCTCGTAGATGTCCGCGAGCTCGGCGCCGGAAAGGATGTTGCCGTAGTGCGGATGGATTTGTCCCTTGCGGAGGCGCTTCGCCAGGCGCCGAAGCTCATCTCTCTCCTGCTGGTTGTGAAACTTCTTGATCGGCGACTCGGGGGCTTCGGAGCCGCGCTGCAAAGCGTCGATGGCTTCTTCGATGACTGCCACCGTTCGTTCGGATGCGTATTTCTTTTCCATGACTGACCCGGTACAGGAACCCGGGCGCGGATCGGACGCGCCCGGGCTCACTGCCTCCTTACTCTACGCCTTCGGCGTCGTCGGGGTGTCCGGCGTCTGAGGCGCCGGGGCCGTCTTCTTACGGCGCGAAGCAACCTTCAGGCGCTTGACCTCTTCGACATGTGGCACCAGCACGGCGTTGGCCGGATCGAGCGCGAGCTGCGTCCCGATCGTGTAAGCCTGCCTGCCGATCACGGCCAGACGCTGACGGCGAACGAGGTTGGCTCCCTCGAGTCCGGTCAGGAACGCGCGAGCCTCCTCGATGACGGCGTCCCAACGAAGGGCTTCGTTCTGAACCTGACGAACGTCGTCGAGCGGCTGACCGATCACCTGTGACACGCTGTCGACCACGCCCATGACGTTGATCGATGCGTTGACAACGGGTGTCGGCTGCGTCCGCAGACGCGTCTTCAGCAACGCGCGCTGTTCTTTGGACAGCGGCGCAACCGTCTCGATCTGCGACCGCAACGCGCGCAACTGCCCGATGACTGCCTCGGGGGTGAGCTTGGCCGGATCCGCGGACGTCGTACCGGGGGTGGTGGTGGGAACGGTGTTACTCATGACAAACCTCCTGCGAGCGGTTGTCCGGAGGCTTTCTCACGACTCGTCGACTAGTGCGAGGCGGCCACCGGCTGGAAGATGCCGCAAAAAGCCGACACTTCCGGTTAGTGATAGCCCGAGGTGTACACCTCGGGAGTCCGCGGCAGGAGGAGCAAGCTCAACTCCCGCACCGGTACGAACTTTTTGCCCCATCCGGGAAGCCCATACCGCCGACAGCCGCCAAAGTCTCAGGTTGTCCTACCCTTGACTAAGCGACGATATGTATACGTCCGGTTGCGACGACCTGTCAAGGGGGCTGTAAGCGCGTTCCTTCCACGCGCACGGCTGTTGCGGTGCACCGCCACAAGGTTACGCGCGGCGTGTAACGGTGTTGCGGCGCTCCGCAACACGCTTGCGCGGGAGGCGAAACACCGTTTCGGGACGCCGCAATACGCTCGCGCCGCGGCGAAACCCTCTTTCGCCGCTCCGAAGCAGATTCGCGCTCGACGTGAAACACCCTTGCGCGGCGGTGAAACGTCGTCACGCGCGAGATGAAACGGTGTTTCGCGGCGCTGAAACACGTGCGGGTCCGAGACGGAACACTGTTTCGGGGTACCGATGCACGTGCTTCGCCGCAGCTCGATGGTATCATTCTGATATCACGGAGGTGATTGTGGCGAACCTGCTGCTGCGCGATCTCGATGACGAGGTGCTTCAACGACTGAAAGCTGCGGCGAAAGCGCATCGGCGGTCGCTGCAGGCCGAGATCCACGACGCTCTCGCACAGGCGAGCGCACGAAGTCTTGCCGAAACGAGACGTTTGTCGGGGCGGTGGCTGAAACGTCTGCAGGGCCGAACGCACTCGGATAGCGTCGCGCTCATTCGCGAAGACCGCGACCGATGAGCGTCGTCGTCGACGCGAGTGTCGTCATCAAATGGTTCGTCCCGGAGGCGGGAAGCGACGCCGCCTCCCGATTGCTCGCGTCCGAAGATCGGCTCGAGGCCCCCGACCTCCTTTTCGCGGAGATCGCAAACGCGATTTGGAAGAAGGTCCAGCGCGGTCAGTTGACGCGCGCCGAAAGCCGGCTGCTCGTCCGCGATATCGAAAAAATCGCCGTGGGCACGACGCCATGTCGTGCACTTGCAAACGATGCACATGCGCTCGCGCTCATTACGTCGCGCTCGGTGTACGACTCGATGTATGTCGCTCTCGCCCTTCGCCTCGACACCCGTGTGATTACGGCAGACGAACGGTTCTTCCATGCGCTCCAGTCGTTTCCCGACCTGGCGGGATCGATCGAGCTTCTGGCGTAATCCCCGATGGACCTCTACCGCGCCGGCGCCGGCCGCATCGCCGAGGGCGTCGCCAACAAGTAGGCGGCATGACCTTCCCCTGCCGCGAGCCGGGCCGCTACATGGTCCTACCACCTACCGCCGCCAGGATCCGCAGACGCCGGAGCGTTGGCTGGTGGATACGAGTACGTTGACGTTTGGGGTGAAGTGAGGGTGGATGGATGTCAAAACCGTTAACCGTGTGCGCGCGCTTTCCGATCCGACGCGATCACGGTCTTCCCCGGCCAACGCTCCATCGGCTCAGTTACATAGGCTTGAGTGACGCTAGAAGAGCAACCCGGTTCCAGGCGTCCGAAGGCGCATGATGAGCAGCGGTGATGTGAGCCAGGCACGAAGCGGCGCACGTCAGCGAAATCGAATTCCTGCTTGATGAGAAAGCGGCCATCGGCCTGCGCCGCGGCCCAAACACGCGAATCATCGGATCCCGCGAGGCCTTCAGACAGCACGAAATCATTCATGGACACAAGCGCCGGGAGCCGCCATCCTTAACGCGCAATGCCTGATGAAACCTCACCTTCGACGGTGACACCCGCGAAGCAGCTTCTACCGCTGCTTGAGATTACGCCGGAGCAATTTCAGTCTTTTTGCAGAGATTTCGTGGCAGTGCTCCCGGGAGTCATCGAATGCCACCAATACGGCGTCTTAGGGGATCCGCAGGAGGGCATAGACCTTGTCGCAACGATGGACACCGACGACACCCAATCGCACCAGTGCCGACGGGTTAGGTCGTTCGGACCAGCGAAGCTGGTAAAACTCGTTAACGAAACCACTTTCGAAGCTGCCCACTACTTCGTTCTGCTTGCCTGCCGTGCGACGACTACCCTCCGGAAGGAGGAGAAGAAGCATCCGCTGTGGACGGTCTGGGATGTGGACGACATTTCTGGGAGAGTGCGTGCTCTCCCAGTCGAGACGGCGAGGCGGCTAGTTCGCACGACGATTGGGCCCCAGTGGTGTCGGCTGTTTCTCGGGATCGAGCCTTTCACGGCACTCGTTCCTGCCGATGAATTTTTCGCACGCCTGCTCGACAAGGCGCGCCTGTTTCATCATGCGTACGAGTTGGTCGGACGCGCCGACGAGCTCCGCGACTTGCGGACGTTTTCCACGGACAACGAGAAACGGATTTTTGTACTCCCTGGGCGGGGCGGCATCGGAAAGAGTCGAATCCTACGCGAGCTCGCACGCTGTCTGCGCGAGTCGCACCACGTTTACTTCGTGCAGACCGACATGGACATAACTGCCGAGGCCTTAAACGAGCTTCCGCTCTCGAAAACGATGATTGTCGTGGATGACGCGCACCGCCGCAAGGATCTGGGGCTTCTGATCAGTTACGCCACAAGAACAGGCTCGAAACTCGTCATGGCCACGCGGCCGCAGCTGCGCGACGAACTGCCCTCGCTCGCAGCACGGCATCACATCGAAAGTTCCGAGATCGTCGTGGCGTCGGATCTTCAGGCGCTCGACTACGGCGACGTCGAGACGCTCGCGCGCGAAGTGCTTGGACAGGACTTCCAAAGTTTTGCACCAAGTCTCGCGGCAGCGAGCGCAGACTGCCCGCTCATCACAATCGTCGGCGGGCGCCTTCTCCGCGAGAAGCGACTATTGCCGACACTGCTCGCAGACGACACACAGTTTCGGGAGACGGTTCTGGCTCGCTTTTTTGATGAAATCGTCGAAGACGCGATGCCCGGCTCCGATGAAGCGCGGCTTCGCCGACTTCTGGAAGTTATCGCAGCGCTCGCGCCGGTGCGGATAAGCACAGAGCGCTTCGCCGCTGCCGCGGCCTCGCTCGCTGGGATGGATCATGAGATCGCAGCCTCATGGTGCGAGCGCCTCGAAAAACAAGGAATCCTCGCATCTCGGCTCGATGGATTACGCATCGTTCCAGACGTGCTCTCTGACTACATCCTGGGCCGAGCGTGCGAGCAGAAAAACGGCAGTAAATTCGTCGAAGGAATTGTCCAAGCTGTCGGGAGCCTCGACGGCGCACTCCTGCGTAATTTGGCGTCAGTGGACTGGCGGGTCGGGCGCAAGACGGGACAAGAGCTGAAGGTGCTCGGAGCCGTATGGGACGAGATCACGAAAACGTTTCGTGGCAGCTCGTCGGCCCACCGGAAGCAGATGCTTCGCGATCTCAAGGAGGTCGGATACTTCCTTCCTTCACAGATGCTGTCGCTCGCGAAACTCGCGTTCGACTTTCCAGCCGGTGAAGAGACCGAGAACGGCCACGAGCCCGTTTTAGCGCAATTGCCCGAGGTGGTCCGCTTCACAGCGTTTTCCCCGAATACATTCGACGCCGCCTGCGATTTTCTGTGGCGTCTCGCGAACGATCGGCGTATTCGAGAATCGCGAGGCCTCGGTGAAAGAGGAGCGCTCGCAATCCTGTGCGACATCATGGCGCCGGGCCTGCGGAAGCCTCGGTGGGTTCACGAGAAACTGCTGACGCGCGTTGAAGCGTGGCAGGACATTGCAGAGTCGCCGCGGGAGCGCGCAGCAATCGCGCTCATTCTGTCGTCGCTATTCGCCAAAACTGGCATGGACACGTGGTCGGATGACGACAAGATCACGACGCGCTCCTACGCGCTGTCGCCTGCATACCTCCGCGGCCTCCGCGAACGCGCTCGCAAAGTGCTCGAAGACCTTCTTTCCGATAAAACACGTGAGGTCGTCGCCGCAGCGGTGCGAGCATTCGGGAATGAGATTCGGCCCCCATTTGAATTTATGGGCATCACAATCTCCGACCAGGTGCGTGCCGAGTGGCTGCCAGATCGGATCGCTGCCATAGACCAGCTACATGCGCTCGCCGAATCGAACCGCGATCCGGTTATAGGTGAACTGCTCCGCGACACTGTCGGTTGGTACGCGGATGACGACTCGGCAGCTGAGAGCGCGCTGCGCGAGGCAGCCACGCGCGTGATCGACGCACAGAGAACAGATGTGGCTCATCGCGTCGCGCGAGTCATTCGTGATCCTTGGGGCACTCGTAGCCGGCAGCATCGTGACCCAGAAGCGGCGGCGCTGCGTCTGAAACAGGCAGCGCAAGAAGTCATTTCTTTGGGCGCTGAAGCCGCGATGACGCTAATTGCGGATACGACTTCTGGCCTTCTGTCGCTGGAGCTCAATCCAACACCGGGACCTCTTCTGTCAGCGATCGTGCAGGAAGACGGGAGGTTCGGTGCACATCTCACCACGTTGGTTGTTGCCGAAAGCAGCGCGATCGCCGGGTACGTAAGTTCGCTCCTGTTTCCCCTCCGCGAAATCGACCGCGACGCATTCAACCATCTCGTTCAGCGGATCGCGATGCGTGGCGATAGGCTCGCAGCCGCGTCGGTGCTCTCCGCTTATGCGTGGTGGGTTGACGAGGCCTCTCTCACGGATCCCGACCTCGAGAACATCAAGGGCCTCTCCGCGTTTGGTGGCGAAGTTGAGCGCCAAGGCTACGCGGTTCTTCCGAAACTCGCGAAGGTGAAACCCGACGCGGCGGTTGACTTGCTCTTGCGCCTGAATCTTCGCGATGACCAGCAAGCGGCGGAGGAGCTTGCGACAGCGTTTCAGGAACCCGAGCACGCGCTTTTCGATGCGCTTGGGGGCGAAACCCTCGCAGCGGTCATCGCAAAGTTCGAGCACACGCCCCAGATCGATGGCGTGCACCTCGGTGATTTCATCGAACAATGCGGCCGAAGAGACCCAATCGCCGTCATCGAACTGCTTGTTCGTCGCATCGAAGGCGAAGATAGGTTGGGTGTTTCGCGGCTTACAGCCATTCCACTCGAGCCTCCGAGGCTGGAGATCCCGCCCGACATCGCGGCATCGGATCGATACAAAGCTCTGTTGCGCAGAATCGAGGCGCATTTCGAGACCGGGCGAGCGTACGAAGCCCATCAGCTCTTCTCGATCGCAGCCGGTGACATGAACGTCTCTGCTATCGAATTTATGCGCCGTCTGAGCGCGCGCCAAACGGAAGCAGCAACGAACTTCCTTGGCCTCGTGCTCAGGGGACCGAAATGCCGCGAAGTGTTGCTGTCGGACGCGAATTTCGTGGAGCAGTTGCTGAACGATGGAGCCGCTGCAGGATCAAAGATGTATGAGAATCTGCTCGACGCGATGGCCACATGCATTGTGCCGCGCGCGACCACGGGACAGTTTCGGGCAGATATTCGCGAGCAAGTTGCCACCGCACGAGATCAACTTCCGATACAGGCGCGGGCGCGTGACCTATACCTCGATGTCGTTTCGCGGCTGGATCGCATCGATTCTTCGGTGCAGACGGGCCGAGAGGAAGGCGAAGAAGATATCGATGACGATCTCGAAGACGAGTAGCTACCCAGATGCTAATTGCGCCTCGTCCTTTGCGCGAAACCACGATGCCTCGGAGGACGTCAGAGCTGCGCTGCTGGATGCTTGAGCCGCCAGGGTGATTGCGGTACCCAAGGGATAGAGGGCCAGAAACCGTAGTCAGGTGTCAAGCCCGGAGGCGGTACTCTCGACTCTAGAGTCAGAGAAGGCCCCGGAGTTCCACCCGGGGGTAGGGATTTTGCCCTTCGACGACCCTCCTATGAAGGGGACATCGCGATGCCCGAAACTCATATGGCCGACGCTGCATGGCACGCCGTCGCAGCGGGATTAGTTGCGCCGATAATCGGGATAGCTTTTGCGGCGTTACTTGATTGGCTGCCGCACTTTCGTGGTCAAGAGTACGCTACTGTGCGGCATATGTCTCATCGCTGCATCGAGGGACTCCTCGGCGGCGCGATCGAAGGCTTTGCTGTCACTTTGATCATTGCTGGCATTTCGATCGTCTGACTAGTACGGAGGCAGAATTGACATCGTGGTGGGACAGTATCGTGCGTGTGGTTGTCTCAGTGCTGGCCGGAATCGGCACGGCGTGTTTCACGAATCATCTCACGCATCGTCCTAACGCTGCGTTTCTGGTGTCTGTGCTTGTCACCGGTATCTCTATTGCTGTTTTGAACCGGCAATCACGCACCGACAGTGGCACAACCCCTAGGGGAAGTTTAATTCCGAAGCCAAAACCGGTTTCACCGCCTATCGTGCAGAGCGAACGAAACGCAGAAGCTTCACCGTCAACAGCCGCCGAAACGAGCGTCGGGCATGGCGCTCCCCCACCGGCCACCGGACCGGGTTTAGATCTATCTACAAGTCGCAATTCAAAATCGCACGCTGCTCCGGTTCCCTCATCTGCGTCAGTTCCAAACAATGCGGCTGCTCATGATGAGCGGGAGCCGCTTGTGGCGTCTAATCTCCCTGTGGCTGACACTCCTGCAGCGGCTACAGATAGTAGTAGTGCGCGCGCACCCGTTGCTCAAACATCTCCTTTATCTGTCGAAACAGCTATCGCCGACCAGGAGCCTTCTCCACATCGAAAACAAAGGTTAAGGTAGGTCCAAGCTGTTCTCTGAACAACTACTTAGGCAGAATCGACGCCAGGTCGGTCTTGTCAAAGATGGATACCAGCGCTGTCACCTTACAATCGAGAGCCACCGCGATACGCAGCACCGTCGTGAGGCTCGGCACCGCGAACCCGTTCTCCATGTTGCTGATGTAAGCCTCCGTGAGGCCTGAGGCGGCAGCGAGCGCGTTTTGGGTGACGCCATGCTTCTCGCGCAACTCGCGCAGGCGACGCCCGAATACTTCGCCTTCAGGCTGGCGTACGCGCGTCATGGGCGAACGTAGCCCTTGCTCTTGCGTCGGGACGAACTTATAGTATCGTACAAGTCAGCGAGGTACCCAACCATGCTCGAACCCGACCTCATTTTCCGCATCCGGCACATCTTCCTACAGCCACGGCCGCATGTCAGCATCATGCAGGCGACGCGGCTCCTCGGGTGGTCGCGGCGGGCGATGACCGCGGCCATCGAGAGCGGTGATGTCGAGCTGTGGACGACGCCGCTGGGGAAGTGTTTTCCGCGGGCGGAAATGATGGCGAAGGCGCTGGAGATCTGGCCGATGCACGTCATCGAAGAGGCGCTTGGGGACGAGGCGGACGGCGTCCTGCCGCAGGCGATCCGGAGCGCGGAGCTGCGGGTCCGGCTGCCGCGGCATCACATCGACATGCTGGAGTATCGGGCCGGCCAGCAGGAGACCACCGTCAGCGGCGTGCTGGCGCGGGAGCTGGACGGCATCGCCAGCGCGCACATCGAGGAGTTGTCGGCCGCGTTGCCGGGCTTCGCCGAGGCGATGGCGTGGCCGGGCGCGGGTTGCTGAGTTTCAACGCAACCGCCGTGCAAGGGCGTGTTCTAGCCTTCCAGGTCTTCGCGCGTTAACCGTGCGTCAGCCATCACCGACCTCAGGAGACCCTTCCCTAGCGTCCGGCCAGCGTGTAGCGGGACAGTGACGCGCCTGCCATCCGGATGAATCATGATGACGTGGCTACCGGACTGGCGATCGATTTCGAATCCGTGCCGGCGAAGAATGGCAATCAGCTCCCGGCCGGTGATTTGCCGGAGCTTCTGCGTCAAACGGAAACGCTGACCCTTTCCGCAGAGACCTCGGCAGGAATGGGCTCGCCCCGCTCGAGACGGCTCTCGATGTGGAGCCGGATCGCATCTTCGATCAGAGCGCGAGCTTCCTGCTTCGAAGTGCCTTCGGTATAGCAACCCTGCAGCGCCGGACAGATCGCGAGATAACGACCGTCTTCGTCGCGCTCGATAACAACCGTAAGTTCGTAGGTTTGCACCTGCTGATCGTAGCAGGACATAGCGCAACTGGTTAAAAGCCAGCTGCTCTACCACCGAGTCAGTTACAAGCCAGCGAGCATCTCGTCGATGGGAGGCCCGAGGGTCGTCGGGCTCCGGGGATCGTAGTCGCCGGCGAGGGCGAATATCTCGCGGACCCGGAGGTCCATGCGCCGCTCGCTCGCGCGGATGTCGCGGATGCGCTCGAGCAGCTCGTCGAAGTAGTCCGGGATGCCGGAACGATCCACGGGCGGGTTCTTCAACCGCTCGTCGTCCATCGTGAAGCCCTTGACGAGATACTCGCGAGGCGTTCGGTGGCCCACCGCCGGAACTGCGTTCCGCGCTCGGAACGGACGCGATAGCCGACGGCGAGGATGGCGTCGAGGTTGTAGTGATCCACTGTACGGGACACGTCGCGGGTACCTTCGCGACGAACTATTCGGAAATTCCGAATAGTTGGCTCCTCTTCGATCTCCCTCTCGGCGTAGATGTTCCGAAGATGCTCGTTCACTGTCGGGACGCTCACCTGAAACAGCTCGGCGACGAGTGCCTGACTGAGCCAGATCGTCTCCTCGGCGAATCGGCTTCACGCGGGTGCGGCCATCCTCGGTCTGGTAAACAAGGATCCGCCGGAGGGAATCAGCGCATCGTTCGCCATCGGTACGGCTGGCGTCCCCAGCGGGTGCCAATCGGAACCGTATCATGGGCGGAGAGGGGATGGGAGACCCTGGCGGTCGAAGCTCCCACCCCGTGACCGGGGGCACATTCGGAGATTCGCCACGAATCCTCCGACGTCCGGGCCCTCCGGCAGCGTGGAGATCGCCAGCGACGGCTCGTTCGCCGCGCTCGTCCCCGCACGCCGCGCGTTGACATGGCAGACGACCGACGGCGCCGGTACCCCCGTGGTGCGCGAGCGCTACTGGCTCACGTTCCAACCCGGCGAGGTGCGCAGTTGTCCGGCATGCCACGGCGTGAACTCGCACGACCAGCGCGGCCAACCCGCGCCGCAGAATCCCCCCGAGGCACTGCGGACGCTGCTGCGGTTCTGGAAGACCACCGCGACGAAGCCACCGGCGAAGCATAGGGCTGTGGGCCGGTGAAGTTTGGCGTCCCTAGCGGGATTCGAACCCGCGCGATCATTCGAACGCGTCGAGCGCGGCCGCAACCTCTTCGCTCGAGGGACGCTCGCGGTAGTCCGTCTCCAGCTTCGCCCACCGCACGCGCCCCTGCGCATCGAGGACGAACACGCCCGGCCGAGGGACGCCGTTGATCTTCTCCTTCGCGTACGCCGGATCGCGCAGCCCGTAGCGGTCGATCGCGTTCGAGTGCGGATCGGACAGCATGCT
>DATARP010000260.1:0-5656 GCA_036264075.1 Gemmatimonadaceae bacterium | reverse complement strand
CCGAAGCCCGTTCCGCCACGCGAACTGAGCACGATCAATGGACGACTGGAGCGGATCGAAACCGCAGTCGACTCGATCGCACTCGAGGTCGAGCGGATTTCCGAGGCGCAGCGCTTCTCTGCTCGCCTCCAATCGGAACAGCAACAGGGTCGCCTTTCGGCCCCAGGAGAGTGAGCGACACCCCCAGTGTGGGCGGCCCTAACGGGGCCGGGGCTCCGGCTTGGGTCGCGCTGCGGGACACTGGCTGGGTCGATAGCAATTTGCGCGACAAGTCGCGTGGTGATAGGAAATTGACAGTCTGGTGATACAGAACTGACATTTCGGCCCGCGGGGTTTGGTAGACATTTGTCGGTGTCTAGAGTGTAGAGATCGCCGAAGCCCAACTCCCAAAGGGGTATCCCCACACCCGGCCCGCCGGAGTCTTCTCGTAGTGCCGATCGCATCCATTGCGGCAAAGAAACCGCTGCGAGTTCTACTCCTCGAGGACAATGAGGCCGATGCCACGCTCATTTCGCACGAGCTGCAGCTATCTGGCATGAGGATTCTGCTGGCCAAGGTCGATTCCGCGGAGGCATTTTCCGCAGCGCTGAAAAGCTTCGCCCCCGACGTCGTCCTGTCAGACCATTCGCTCGCTCAATTCGATTCACGCGCCGCTCTGGCAGTGCTTCGCGATGTCCGCCCCACAGCTCCCTTCATCATCGTCACCGGGAATCTCGCCGCCTCCCAGGCCGGCACCGCGATCCGTGCCGGAGCCGAGGACATCATTCTCAAGACGAACCTGCGCGGGCTCGAGGCATCGATCGGCAACGCGCTAACCGCGAGGCGCTGTCTTCATGCGCTCACGGATCGGCAGATCCAGGTGCTCAAGCTCGTTGCCGAAGGTCAGCGAACACGCGAGATCGCGAAACGCCTCGGCCTCAGCCTCAAGACCATTGAAAGCCATCGCAGCGAAATCATGAAGCGCCTCCGCATCCATGACGTCGTCAGTCTGGTGCGATTTGCGATTCGCGTCGGCCTCATACCAGCGGCGACTTAGCAGCAAGGCCCGAGAGCACGCCGCGCATGTACGCGAACGACTGCTTCATGCCGGGCATCGGATTGTCGGCGTCGATCTCGTACTCGAGATTGACGTACCCCGAGTATTTCATCGCCTCGAGCTGCCTGAAAAGCGCGGGAATGGGAATCTTTCCCTCTCCGACGATGCACTGGCTGTCCTTGTCCAGGAGATTGCGCAGATCCTTTGCGTGCATATCGAGAAGGCGCGGTCCTGCATCCGCGGCTGCGCGGACGGGATCGGTGCCGGTGCGGACAGTGTGGCCGATGTCCATGCACAACCCCACGCGCGGATCCATTCCTTTCACCGCCTTCAGTACGTCGTAAGGTGACGGGAAGTCCGGGTCCTCCGGACCGTGATTGTGGATGGCAAGCTTGATGTCGTACTGCTTGACGAACTTCTCGATGCGAGGCAGTACGCTTGACTTGGAGGTTCCAACTATCAGCGGCATCCCGGCAGCCCTGGCGTAGTCGAAGTACTTGCGAACGCCGTCGTCCGTGTCCGTCTCGAACGTGATCATCCCTCCGCCGACGATCTGGAGTCCCGCCGCCTCGATCTCGCGACGCGCAGCGGCGATCTCGGCTGGCGTGGCCTCGTAGGGCAGGTGCACCGATTTGAGGTTGATGTACGGCGTGCCAAGCGCCTTTGTCATCCCGATCGCCTGCTGACGCGAGAAATTCCGCAGAGAATAGCTGGCGACGCCCAGTTTCAGTCCATCGGGCGCAGCTGATTGGCTCACAAAAGGACCAAGTGTCTGCGCGGGAACTCTGCGGGCAGCACCGAACTCGGTGAGCGCCGCACCGGCGGCGCCGAGTGCGGCGAGTTTGATAAAGCTCCGGCGCGGGACTTCTGGATTGGTCATCGCTCTCCTCGGGTCAGGTCAATCGATACGCGTTTCTGGCGAGTCCGTAGGCCAGAGCCTTTGCCATTTCGCCCGCATCGGTCATGCCGATCACGTGTCGCGCGACGAGGCGGCCGAGATAGCTGGCGTCTACGCGTCGAGCGAGATCGTGCCGGGCGGGAATCGAGCAAAAGGCCCGGGTGTCGTCCGCAAAGCCAGCGGTGTTTTCGATCCCCGCCGTCTCGGTCGTCGCCCGGCGAAATCGCATCATTCCTTCGATCGAATCGTGAAACCACCACGGCGCACCCAGCAGCAGCGCCGGGTAATGGCCGGCGAGCGGCGCGAGCTCGCGACTGTACGTCGACTCGTCGAGAGTGAACACGATGAGCCGGAAGCGCGGGTCGTTCCCGTAGGCATTGAGCAGAGGACGCAAGTTTCGGGTGAACTCGGTTGCTACCGGAATGTCACCGCCACGATCGGGCCCGAATCGGCGATATACGAGCTCGTTGTGGTTCCGCAGCGCGCCAGCGTGGAGCTGCATCACAAGCCCGTCATCGACAGACATCCGCGCCATCTCCATGAGAAGATGGGCTTCGAGGCGCGACTGGTCGTTCTGGGTTGCGCCGCCCTCCAGCGCTTTGGCAAACGCTCGTTCGGCGTCCGCCCGTTCCAGTCTCTCCGTGCGTGGGACGACTACCGCGTGGTCGGTCGCGGTCGCGCCCATGGATTTGAATTCGACGCGCCGCTGGGCCAGCGCCACCACGAAGTCCGAATAATTCCGGATCGAACGACCGGCAAAGCGGGCGAGGCGCTCGACTTCCGCGGGCCATAGCGGTGAAGCGATCCGGAAGAGCGTGTCGGGCCGGAAGGTAGGAATTACGCGTCCATCAAAATCGGAATTGCGCAGCGTCTTGTGGTGTTCGAGCGTGTCGGTGGCGGCGTCAGTCGTCGCCAGTACCTCGATATTGAAACGCTTGAAGAGCGCGCGGGGCAGGAACTCGGGGGAAGCCAATCGCTCGGCGATCGCATCATACACGTGCTGAGCTGATCCCGAGTCGAGATCGCGCTCGACACCGAACACGTTGCGCAGTTCGTACTCGAGCCACGCGCGAGTGGGAGTCGCGCGAAACAATTGCCAGTGATCGGCGAAGGTCTGCCAGATCCTGCGTGGATCCTTCTCTGCTCGTGGTGGCCGCCCATCCACGGGCTCGACGCCGAGGCTTTCGAGCGGAACGCCGCGGGAATAGAGCATCCGCAGGATGTAGTGGTCTGGCGTTACGATCAGCGATGCCGGATCTGCGAACGGTTTGTTGCTGGCAAGCGTCTCGGCGCCGACGTGTCCGTGGGGAGACACGATCGGCAGCGCGCGAGTCTGGTCGTACAGCGCTCGCGCATGACGGCGTACTATTGGGTCGGAATCGAAATAGCGGTCCTCATGATGCTCGCTCACACCACCGGCTTCCACCGTGGGTCGTATTCGCGCGACCAGCGTCTTGCTGCCTCTTCGTCGTGGAGGATATGCCCGTTTCGGGAATCAATCGTGAGCTTGCGGCCTACCTGCTGCGAGATCGTCCCGAGATGACACAGCGTTCCCGTTTTCGCGCCATCCTCGATGGGGGCCGAGAGCTTTGTCCCGGTGCGTACGGCGCTGACGAAGTTGTCGACGTGAAGCTGCGTCAGCCAATCGTCACCTACAGTGTTGAGGCTGTCGCCTTTCGGCGCGGCATTTACCTCTTTGACAACCTTATTCTTCAGATCGTAAACGACGTAGCCATCCCGATCGACTACTACGCTGCCCTCGGTGCCGAGCACGGTCGTGCCCCGGGAGCGACCGTAGAGATCGAGTCCGTTGCAGCTTTGCCCCTGCCAGATGATGCTCTTGTCGCCCTCGAATACGAACGTGGCTTCCTGCGTGTCGGGGAACTGCCAGTCATCGACGTAATGAAAGCGTCCACCGGTCGAGATCACGCTGGTCGGATAGTCGACGCCGAGGATCCACCGCCCGACGTCGATCTCGTGCGTTCCATTGTTGCAGATCTCGCCCGTTCCCCAGTTGGTGAACCAGTGCCAGTTATAATGGATAATGTTGTCGCGATATGGCTCGCGTGGTGCCGGCCCCTGCCACATCTCGTAGTCGAGATTTGCCGGCACGGGAACGACCTTGCCCTTCCCTATTCCGGTTCGCGTATTCGAGTACCAGGCCCGGGCAAGATACGGCGTTCCGATTGCGCCCTCTCTCACCAACTGAAACACGTCGATGAAGTGTGGACCCGACCGCGCCTGCGTGCCGAGCTGCACGCTGAGCTTGGCGTGCTTGCGGGCAGCCGCGACGATCAGCTCGTCTTCGCGCGGATCGTGCCCACTCGGCTTTTCGACGTAGACGTGCTTTCCCGCGTCGAGCGCCAGAATTGTCGCCGGCGCGTGCCAATGATCCGGCGTCGCAATAGAGATCGCGTCGACGCTCTTGTCTTCAAGGATCCGCCGGAAGTCGCCGACAGTCTTGGGCGGCGCCGCCTGCAAGGGGGACGTTTCGCGGAGCGCCTTCGCGAGCACGGTTGAATCGACGTCGCAGAGGTAGGCGACAGTGGTGTTGGCACCGCGCGCGAAGTCCTGCGCGTGAACCATCCCGCGTCCGTTAAGGCCCAGTACCCCAACCGTCATTTTCTCGGCGGGCGATCCGTCGAAGATGAACAGCGGACCTTTGCTGCGCGTCGCACTCAGCGCGCCGAGCCCGGCGACAGACGTCTTCTTCAAGAATTCCCGGCGGTTCAGCGATTCGGTATCCATCGGCGCTCCCAAACGTGGTGACGGCGAACTTCGAAGTGCGCGGTGCAGTTTATAGCGGACGTATCTTGATGTTTCGGAAAAAGACTTCGTCGACGTGATCCTGAAGTACGATGTGTCCCGCCCGGCGCGTAGCGAATCCCTTGATATCGCGGTATTTGCTCTTCGCGAGCAGCGAGTCCATCAGTGGCGTTCCGAGCTCGAATTCGACTATCTCCCGCCCATTAAGCCAGTGCTCGCCATGGTTGCCGCGGAATACGATCCGCGAGCTGTTCCACTCGCCTACCGGCTTGAGCGTCTTGTTGGCATTCGGTGGTATGAGGTCGTACAGGGCGCCTGCGCGGTGCGAAGGAACCTTGTTGTCTTCGTGAAGGCTGTCATCGAGCATCTGGTACTCGAAGCCAAGCGCTGCGTGGTTCGGGGCATTCGCCATCGAGATCTCTTCCGACACGTTGTATTTCACTCCGCTGTTGCCGGCGCGACTGATCTTCCATTCCCAGGTGAGCTCGAAGTCGCGAAAGGTGTCTCGTGTCATGAGATCACCGCCCGCGGCTGGCTGTCCATCGGGCAGCCGGGGGACGTCGCCGTCCGCGAGCTTTCGGATCGTGCCGTTCTCGATCTTCCAGTGGGCGGAGGGCACGGTGTCGTAGCCGAGGCCGCGCCAGCCGGTGAAACTCCTGCCGTCAAACAAGAGACGCCAACCGTCGTTTATCTCGGGCGCTGACAATATGTTGGGGGGGGCGGAGGCGCCGGTTTCCATCTGGACTTGCGGCGTGCACGCGACTGCGATCGCGCAGATCAGAGCAACTCTAGAATAGATCGTCATGTCCTTTGAGTTTCCAGACGCGCGGGCTCGAGCCGTGGCGCGAGAAGGTGTATAATCGCCCACGCAGTGACGTACGCAAGACCGCAGACGACGAAAATTGGTGCGTAGTCGCTCCCATTGGCCTGGAGAACTCGCCCGGTAATCCGCTGAA
>DATARP010000258.1:0-3336 GCA_036264075.1 Gemmatimonadaceae bacterium | reverse complement strand
GCGGCCCGAACGATAGCCGCCGCGACCGGATGCTCAGAGTGACGCTCCACCGCCGCCGCGTAAGCCAGGACCTGTTGCTCCGGAATCGACCCGAACGCGATCACATGCGCGACGGCAGGAGCTCCCTCGGTCACCGTCCCGGTTTTGTCGAGGACAACCGTGTCGACGTCGCCGGCTCGCTGCAGGATTTCACCGCCCTTGATCAGCAGTCCCATCTGTGCACCGCGCCCGGTCGCGACCATCACCGCGGTTGGAACAGCGAGGCCCATAGCGCACGGACAGGCAATGATCAAAACAGACACCGCAGCGGCGATCGCATGGGGGAGTGCGGTCGATCCAGCGACGAAATACCATGCGACGAAAGTCACGATGGCTATCGCGAGGACCGATGGCACGAACACCGCGCTGACTCTGTCCGCGAGTCGCTGGATCGGAGCGCGCGAGCTTTGTGCTTCCTCCATCAATCTCACTATCCGCTCGAGAACGCTCTCCGCTCCGACGCTCGTCGCGCGATATCGGAACGACCCGGTGGTGTTCAGCGTTCCACCCACGACGCGGTCGCCCGCGCTCCTTGCGACCGGCAGCGGCTCGCCTGTCAACATCGATTCGTCCACGTCGCTCGAGCCATCCGTGAGAATTCCGTCGACGGGGATCCGCTCGCCCGGTCGAACCACTACAGTCTCGCCGGACCTCACGCCGGCCAACGGCTTGTCGATCCATTTGCCGGCTTCTTCGACACGCGCGCTCGGCGGCAGCAGCGTCACGAGTCTCCGCAGCGCCTCCGACGTTTTCCGCGTCGCGCGGGCTTCTATAGCCCGGCCGGCCAACACGAGTCCGATGATAAAAATCACCGCCTCGTAATAGACGTCGGGGACGATGCCGTTTCGCGAAAAAAGCTGTGGCGCAAACGTCGCGATAGCTGAATACAGGAAAGCCGAACCCGTGCCCAGAGCGACGAGTGTGTTCATGTCGGCGGACCCGTGACGAACGGCTCTCCACGCGCGACGATAAATGTCGCGGCCGGCCCAGACGAGAACTGCCACCGTCAGTCCAAGCAGGCCATAGTTGGCGAACGCGCTTCCTCTGGCCAGCATCGACATTCCCAGAGCCACAACACCGGCCGCGATACTGACGGCTGCCTTGGCCGTCAGCTCGCGAACGTCTCGCTCCTCGCCATCGTGTCGCGCGGAAATCGCGCCCGCCGCGGCATCGTCGGCGCGAGGAAGCTCGGCTTCGTAGCCCGTGGCGCGGACCGCCTCGACGAGGTGCGCTGGCGTCACCGCTGCGGAGTCGTACCTGACAGCAGCGCTTTTTGTGAGGAGGTTCACTGAAGCGTCGATGACGCCGGGCTGGGCGGCGAGCGCTCGCTGGACGCGGGCCTGACAGGCAGCGCACGTCATTCCGTTCACCGGAAACGATATCGAATCTTCCCTTCTCTCGATCATCCCTGTGCCCACTTTCACGATCTCCTGCCCGGAATCAATATACCCCCCTCCCCTATGTCAAGCGGCCATGTTCGGGGCATGGCGGCCAGCGGGAGCATAACTTACGTTCGTGAGCGTTTCTGGAGCGCAGGTAATCTGGAGGGGGTATGGGCATATCGGAGCGACCGGGTAGCGAGGACTCGGACCCTTTAGCGGAAAATTGTACGCTTGCCACAGTGCTGGCCGAGAGGATGCGCCAGAGCAGCGATGACCTGACTCGTCGCTGGCTCGACCGGATCAGCGCGCGCGTGAGGCTCGATCCGAACCGGATCTTTCCGACCGACGCCCTCCTCGACCACGTGCCCCTCCTGATTCTGGGCATCGCCGACTACATAGAGAATCCCGGAAAGGCGATTCTCTCGGATATCCCCGTCGTCGCGAAAGCGATGGAGCTGGGTGAGCTTCGGTTCGCCCAGGGATTCGACGAGTACGAGCTGTTGAAGGAGTATGAGATCTTCGGTGGAATTCTCTTTGCCTTTCTGTCACGGATCGCCGATGGAATCGACGAGCCGTGCAGCCGAGGGGAGCTGCTGGCCTGCGCGCATCGTCTTTTCCTGGCGGTCGCTCTGATCCAGCAGGCGACGCTCACGCACTACCTGAGCCTGGTCAAGGAACGTCTGAGCGAGCGCGAGCAGCGCCTGCGTGCGTTCAATCGTGCCCTCAGTCATGAGCTGAGAAATCTCATCGGCGCGATTGGCGGCGCCGCCGAGATACTCCAACTCGACGGATCATCGGAGGAGCAGAAACAGACTATGATCTCCATGATCGTGCGCAACACCGAAACAATGAAGATGTCGCTCGAAAACCTCGTCGAGCTGTCCCGCACTAGTGAGGATGCCCGCCGCTCCCGACACGTTGCGCTTCCACAGGCAGTTGCCGAGGTGGTCCGTCAGCTGCGTGAAGCCGCCCGCGCGCGTGGCGTTGCAATGAAAGTCGCAGCGGATTTGCCCGCTGTCGAAGTCGCCGCGGCAGTTCTGGAGCTCAGCCTCTCCAATCTTGTCGCGAACGCTATCAAGTATTCCGACCCAGCCAAGGAAAAGCGTTGGGTCGAGATCCGCGCCAGGGTGACCTCACCCGACGACGGTGGAGCGTCTCAGACGATCGTTGAAGTCCGCGACAACGGCCTGGGCGTTCCGGAAGCCAACCGGGGACGGCTGTTCGAGCGGTTTTTTCGCGCCCACGAGGAATCGCACAGTGGGATCGATGGAACCGGGCTTGGGCTCAGCATCGTGAAGGACACGGTCGCGTCGATCGGCGGACGCGCCTGGGCCGAATTCAGGGACGGGGAGACAGTGTTCTGCTTCTCAATACCAACCCGCCGCAAGGCGGACGAAGGCCGCATCCCCACGCCAGTAGTAGCTCAGCCGGCTAACGTATCGGGCGATCAAACCTCAGAGGCGTCGGGACGTTGAACGTGTAGTGCCACCATTCCTGGTCGTAGTTCTGGAAGCCTTCGGTTTCCATAGCGGCCTTGAGCCTCTGCCGATTGACGGCCGCCGATCCGCTTGCGTTTGCGGTATGGGCTGCCACTGAGAAAGTGTCGAACGGTGTTCCCATCTCGAGCTCGCTGCCCGTCCTGAGATCGACCAGAGTGAGATCGATCGCGAGACCGAGATTGTGCCGGGATCGGCTGGCGATGTAGCCATCCTTGAGGAGATCCGGCCGGTGAACGCGCTCGGTCCAGTCCACCATCGCGAGCGTCGCGCGCACTGGGCGGTACGCGTCGAAGATCTTCAGCCCGAGCCCCTGCTGCCGCAGATCACGCTGGACACGCGCCAGCGCTGACGCCGCTTCGCGTCGCACAAACGCGCGGTTGGCTTCGTATCCCGGTAGCGGCGCGCCAGTAAAATTG
>DATARP010000257.1:0-4739 GCA_036264075.1 Gemmatimonadaceae bacterium | reverse complement strand
TTCAGTGAGTTCTTGGAAGCCAGCATTACCAAAGGGCCGCAGATCGTCACTCGCCGAGGAGTGGAGATGGCCGTCCTCGTACCGGTGGATCAGTGGCGTCGATTGGAAGAAACGACACGTCCGACTTTGAAAGAGCTCCTTCTCTCGGCCGAGCCGCGAGCGGAAATCGCTGTGCCGGCACGCGGATCCCGGCGTCGACGAGCAGGTTCCGCATTGGACTGACGACCGTGTTCCTTCTCGACACGAACGTAGTGTCCGAATTGCGCAAGCCGCGTCCGCACGGAGCCGTAGTCGCATGGATCGAGCGAATGGCCGACGAGGATCTTCACATCTCGGCGGTGACGTTGGGGGAGTTGCAGGCCGGTGTGGAGATCACTCGCGAACACGATTCGAACAAGGCTGACGAGATCGAGGTTTGGATCGACCTCGTCGCGCAAACTTGGAACGTTCTTCCGGTTGATGCCCGCATTTTCAGGTCGTGGGCCAGGCTCATGCACCGGCAGCCCGACCACCTGATTGAGGATGGACTCATCGCCGCCACGGCGATCGTCCATCACCTGACCGTTGTCACACGAAACATTCGTGACTTTGTGTTATTCGAAGTCGAAACATTGAATCCGTTCGCGATGAAGTGAGCATCGATGAGGCTGCTAGCGAAGGAGAGGAGGCCGGGAGACGAACAACTGAATTGAACTTTCAAAAGTGGGCTGCAACTCGCCACTGGGCTGTCGTTATCGCGCGCGGAGCATTCGGACCGAGTTCCTGGATGAATCGGCTCGCCGCAGTTTTAGCTACGGAAACACCTCCTTCGAAGCCCCGACTCGTGACGACGATACCCGCCGCGAGCGCATCGCGCCACGCCAGCGTTAGCGCCGAGCTAATGACCAAGCTTCGCGTTGCGCGAGTGATCGCGACGTAAAACAGTCTTCGCTGCTCTTCGACTTGGGCATCCTGCTCTGCCTGCGGCGCATCGCGGTCAATCTTCGGTAGAGCGCCTGCCATACACCCGGCGACCACGACAACAGCCGCGGTCAGCCCTTTCGATTTATGGAGGCTCATCACGCGGATGATGTCGCCATCGGAGCCTGGGAGTTCCGGTTGAGTGAACGCTTCGCGGAGGGCTTCGAGAAGTTCGGCAGGCTCCCCGTTCTCGATTGCAAGATTCTCCGCTACGAGACGAATGTCTTTTGATTCGTCGTTCTCGACAGGCCAGAGAGCCCGAACCAGTTGCAATCCAGACAGCTCGCGAATCTCGCCGAGACATTGCTGCAAGGTATTCCACCTCTCCACGAGCGTTGCGACGTGCGGTAGGTGTTCATCACCTGAAGCTACGGAAGCGAGGACATCAGAAGGCTCTCTGCCCGAACGCTCTGCGGCTCGCCGCAACCGACGATAGCCGGGTCGCCGCCCCGCTGTGCCGCCGATGCCTAGCCATGCTCGCAACGCCGTCCGATCACCGGGCGAGACGAGTAGGTAAAGTAGGGCATATCCCTCTGCTGCGGTGTCACTCTTGAGTTGATCCTCGAGGAAGTAGCTGAGCGAGTTCCGGCCGAGTCGGATAAGCGTGTCTCGAATGCGATTTCCGATCACCCGACGCGGCGTAAGAACCAGCGCTTGACCCGGCGGTAGATCTTGGTGCTCCTTCAGGTAGGTGTCAATGAATGCCCCGACGGCGGCAACTTCATCATCAAGGGTGCGATGTTGAACGACAAACACATCGGCCGCCGGACGATTTGGATCAGGTAGAAGCGGCACTTCTCGGCTGCGATTCGGGTCTCTTGAGATAAGCGCGTTGCTGATGGCGACGATATTCGGCGGGCACCGCCTACACTCTTGGATCTCGTACGCTATCGTACCCGGGTGCGTTTGCTGGAACGTGCGAATCCCTTCCGGATTCGCATGACGGAAGCTGTAAATCGATTGATTGTCGTCGCCGATAATAGTGAGCGTGCCGTTCTCCGCGAGTTTGTCGATTAGATCTTGGTCAGCCTTATTGAGGTCTTGGTATTCGTCGACGAGCACGTGATCGAAATCAGGCAGGACTTCCATCGCCGGATTCTGTCGAAGGAATCTCAAGGTGAGTGGAATGAGTTCGCCGATCAGCATGCTCCCGTGGTACTGCAGCCAGTCCAACAGTGCGTTCTCAAATGCTTGATCTTCCGCGCTTGCAGCGAATCCGGGCTCCTCATGTTGGAGCCGCGCCCACGCCGCTTCGTAGGCCTCGATCAGTTTCCGGACCTGCCTTTTCCCGCCGAATCGGTCCGCTAGATCCTCGATGAGCAGATCCATTTCGAAGTCGAGGATCGGTCGAGCCGCGCGCCCCGTGAGATCGAAAACCTCCTGCTTCGAAAGTATCGAAAAACAAAGGGCGTGCAGAGTGGTCGCGCGGACCTCATCCGCTCCCTCGATCCCAAGATGTGCGAGTTGGTCCTTCAGGTCGCGAGCCGCCGTACGCGTAAACGTTACGGCTAGGATGCTCTTCGGACTGCAACGCTCTTCTTCGATGAAGCGAGCGATGCGACGCATCATCGCGAATGTCTTTCCGGTGCCTGGTCCGGCGAGGATGTGAACGGGCGAAGACTCTTCTGCAGCGATCGCGCGGTGGACGCCCGTCAAATTTTCGTCCCAAATTGGCATCGTACCCCCGTGTCGAGACGCGAAATGCTAGCGTTACGATTGTGATTCTCGCGCAGTTTGTTGATCGCGCACCTTTTAAAGAGTGTGCCCGGCTTCACTGGCGTCGACTTCGGTCGCCTTCTACGCGGTCTGGCCCTCATCGTCAGCGGCACAGTCGTCACGCCGTGAAGTGCATAAAGTCGGTCTCGATCGGCGTCCCGCCCGCTTGCCGTATCCGGGTAGCGACCTGGCCGCGGTGATACGTGGAGTGGTTGACGACGTGCTGTAGCAGGTGGACGAGCTTGCGCGAGCCGGTCTGTCCTTCGAGCCGGACGTAGTCGACGACTCGCGCGAGGTCGGCGTCATGTAGCGCGTCGACGTACTGCTGCCACTGACGCTCGATGGCCCGCAGTTCCGTTCGGAGGGCGTCGCGCGTCGGGTTCGACATCCACTCGGGCGCACTGCTCGGGTTGACGCCGTTGCAGCGCTGGAACCAGATCCACTCGACGCCGACGATGTGGGCCAGCGTCTCGCGCACGCTCGCGAGCTGGTCGTCGGTCAGCGCGTCGACCGCTTCGAACATCCTCGCGTTCGCCCATCGGTCGTATTCGAAGAGGAACCTCACGTCGCCGGCATTCATGCGCTACTCACCTTTCCTTCGCGGGCCGGCGACTCCCGACTCACGACTCACGACTCACGGATCTCATTTCCACCTTGTCGCGTCACGCTCGTAGAGCTTCTTCTTCAGCGTCGCCCACGATTCCGCGAGATCGATGCCTTGCTGATTCGCGAGGCAGACGAGGACGAAGAGGAGGTCGCCGAGCTCTTCGCTGATGTCGCCCATCGCTTCGCCCGGCTTGGGTCGTTTCTCGCCGTGATGATGACTCACGGCGCGCGCGAGCTCGCCGAGCTCCTCGGTCAGGCGCGCGAGCATCATGAGCGGCGTGAAATAGCCCGTCGTGTAGTTCGTTATCCAGTGATCCACATCACGTTGCAGTTCTTGGAGCGGCATGAGCCGATTTTCGCTGTGCTACGATTCGCGGGCAATGAATAAGTTCGCGGTGGCGGTGGTGGCCCTTGTCGCGGTGAGCGTGACGGCTCGCGCGGACGTGCGCCTGGCCATCCGTCCCGACGGCAAGAAGGTGATCTACAACGTCTGGTCGCCGTCGGTCCGCACCTCGAACTACACCTGGCTCGCGAAGCAGCGGAACCGCCGCTCGCAGTACGACAAGTTGATCGAGCACTACGCCGATCAGTACAACGTCGATCCGGTGCTGGTTCACGCGGTCATCCTGGTGGAATCGGATTTCAACGCCCGCTGCGTCTCGAACAAAAACGCGCGCGGGCTGATGCAGCTCATCCCAGAGACGGCGCAGCGTTACGGGGTGAAGGACGTCTTCAGCCCGGAAGAGAACATCCGCGGCGGCGTGCACTACCTCTCCGATCTGCTCGATATGTTCAATCACGACCTCGAGCGCGCGCTCGCCGCGTACAACGCGGGCGAGGGGGCGGTGACGCGCTACGGCGGCATTCCGCCGTACCAGGAGACGTCGACGTACGTGAACCGCGCGCTGACGGTGTACTACGGCCGCCCGTACGGCGCGTCCTCCACCACCGCGACGTGGTACCCGGGACGCAGCGGCGGCGCGAAGCTGCGCGGCGGCTTCGGCGCGATGCTGCAGCCGATCGTGATCCCCGGTCTGCACATCCTCGGCGCGCATTGACTGGTGACTGGTGACTGGTGACTGGTTACTTGTGACTGGGGAGCCCAGTGACCAGTCACGAGTGACCAGTCACCCGTCACGGTACAATCCCGCGCAATGGCCGAGACCTCTCTCGTCGCGCCGTTTGATCAAGGAGTGTTTCTCATTCACTACAACCGCGGGCGCGAGGCGTTCCAGGAAGGGCGTTACGGGGAGGCGCGGCGGGAGCTGGAAGCGGCGCAGAAGATGCGCCCCGACGACTCGGACGTCCTGAATCTCCTCGGCCTCGTCTATTTCAAGACCAACGCGTTCCCCGAGGCCGAGGTCATCTACCGGCGGCTGGCGAGCGAGAATCCGAACGTCTTCATCCTCCACTCGAACCTCGGGCTGATCCTGTTCAAGCAGGCGAAGCTCGACGAG
>DATARP010000218.1:0-10630 GCA_036264075.1 Gemmatimonadaceae bacterium | reverse complement strand
GATCTGATCCTTGAGCTGTTCCGCTGTTCGCACCGCTGCCTGCACTGTTGCCTGCAAGCGCCCGGTGCTGATGCGCATGTCGTACAGGCCGCGATAGTCGGCTTCGTTCATCGGGACAAGCGGATCCGAACGAACTTCGATTGGTGTTTCGCTAACCGCGGGTGAGCCAGATCCGTTTTTCACGCTCAGTCGCGCGGTGTATCGCCCTGGAAGCACGAACGGTCCTGAGGGATCTCTCGGCCTGAACTGCTGGTCGCCGGTCTGATTCGCCGGACGTCGCACCGTATACGGTGGTGCATTTCGCAGATCCCACGTCACCCGATGCATGCCGCGTTTTTTGCTGGCGGTCAGCTCTCGCACACGCTTTCCGCTCGCGTCGTAGACGCCGAGCGAGACATCGCCACCCTTGGCGAGCGAGTCGCGGAGGAAATACGTAATGATCGCGCCGAAGGCCGGATTGGGGGCGGAATACTCGCGATCGCCGAGCGCGCCTGCGCCACGCACGCCGCCGGGAACCGAGCTGTTCGGATTGTATTCCGTTGCAGCTTTCACCGGAAACAGATAAGTGCCAATTCGATTCGCTTCGGCGAGCTTCTCGAGCGGTGTGATGTCGTCGATGATGTAGATGCCGCGCCCATGCGTTCCTATGACGAGATCCCGCTCGCGGGGGTGAACAACGATGTCGTGCACGGCCACGGTCGGAATATTGTATTTCAGCTGCGTCCAGGAGCCGCCACCCAAACCCGTGTAGAACACCCCGAACTCAGTGCCGACGAAAAGAAGATTGGGCTCCACGAGATCTTCGCGAACCACCTGCACGGATCCATTCGCCGGAAGGTTGCCGGTGATTGGTGTCCAATGCGCGCCGTAATCAGTGCTCTTCAGCACATAGGGCTTGAAGTCGTTATTGCGGTGGTTGTCGAGCGTCGCATATACGGTTGCTTCGTTGAAGCGCGATGCAACAACTCTGCTCACGTATGTCTGGTCGGGGACGCCGGGGAATTTCGTGATCCTGTTCCAGGTCGCGCCGCCATCTCGAGACACTGAGATCACCCCATCGTCGGTGCCGACGTACAGAAGGCCCTGTCGCATGGGCGATTCGTCTATCGTGCTGATGTTTCCGTAATCCGCCGTTCCCTGGTGGCGCGCAATTGCATCGCGCGGCCAGATCTTTCCCATCACGGGCAGGCTGTCGCGCTTCAGCTGGCGCGTGAGGTCGGGGCCGAGTCGAGTCCACGCATCCCCACGATTGGTGCTCTTGAAGAGAAAGTTCGCGCCGAAATAGATCGTGTTGTGATCGTACGGCGAAATGAGCATCGGCGAGCTCCAGTTCCACCGATACGGTTTGCCCCCGAACTCTGGAAGCGGCTTGATGGTTTTCTGCTCACCGGTCCTCACGTCGTAGCGCACGATGTCGCCGCCCTGTGATTCGCCGTAAACGGTGTTTGGATCGGCGGGATCGATCTGCGCATAAAATCCATCGCCGCCCGTCGTGCGAATCCAGTCGGCGTTGGTGATCCCCTGTCGGTTGCGTGTCTGGCTCGGTCCGCCCCAGCTGCTGTTGTCCTGCAGGCCTCCGTACACGTAGTAGAACGGCTGCCGCATGTCCGTAGCGATCGCGTAGTACTGGGAAATCGGAAGGTTCGGAACGAAGTCGACGGTGCGGCCGCGATCGTGACTGATGTAGACCCCGCCATCGCAGCCGATGATGAGATGATCGGGATCGGTCGGGTCGATCCACATTGCGTGATGATCCGAGTGCGCCGCGCTGGCAGTGTTGCGGAATGTCCGCCCGCCGTCGGTCGAAACCTGTAGCTGCACACCCATGAAATAGACGCGATCCGGATTAATGGGATCGACGCGGATCTGCCCCATGTACCACGGATAGGAAGAACCTGTCCCCATCTTCTGCCAGCTCTCTCCGTAATCGTCGGATCGATAGACGCTGGCCTCTGTATTCCCTGTCGCGGCGCCCGTTCCAGTCACCTTCGTCTCGATGGTGGCGTACACGATATTCGGACTCGATCTGCTTACGTCGAGACCGATCCTGCCCACGTCGACCTTCGGCAATCCCTCGGTGAGTCTGGTCCACGTGTCGCCGCCGTCGATGCTCTTCCACAATCCGCTACCCGGACCGCCGCCGACATACGTATACGGGCGCCGCTCACGCTGGAACGACGCTGCATAAATCGAATTCGGGTTCGACGGATCGAAAATGACGTCGGTGAATCCGGTATGCGTGTCGATGTTCTTGACATTTTTCCAGGTGCGTCCGCCATCCGTAGTCCTGAACAAGCCGCGGTCGCCGCCAGCTCCCCACAGCGGGCCAGCTGCCGCGACGAATACGATTCCCGGATTGGTCGGATTAACGATCACGCGTCCGATGTGCTCGGATTTCTTGAGGCCCATGTTCGTCCAGGTCTTTCCGCCGTTCTCCGACTTGTAGACTCCATCGCCCCACGACGAGCTGCGCTGGTTGTTCGCTTCGCCCGTGCCGACCCAGAGGATATCCGGATTGCTCGGCGCGACCGCGATGTCCCCGATGGACGCGGACGCCTGATGATCGAAGATCGACTCCCATGTGGTCCCGCCGTTGGTCGTCTTCCACACGCCGCCCGAGGCGGAGGCGACGTAGAAGAGCTCGCCGAGCCTGCCGCCAATCTGGGATTTCGGACCTTCGGGCACAGCGAAGTCGACCACGCGTCCGCTCGTAACTGCAGGGCCGATCGACCGCCACGGCAATTCAGCAAGACGGGCCGAGTCTGCATCGAAGGCAACGGGGGTGGTCTTAGCACCCGGTGTCGCCTGTGCGAATGCCGTGGCGGGTAGGGACACGAGCAGGACGATCGCGAGAGAAAACCGCGAGAAGGGGCGAGGCATCAGTTATCGGGGTGAAGAGACCCGGATAATCTCATCCACGGGAAGTCGATTTGCCAATGGCGCCGTGTCTTGCTGTGATCTTCACCCTCGCCTACTCTGAATCATGCGCGTGCGTGCCGTGATCGTGCTGCTCGGATCTCTCCTCTCGACCCCGTACCTAGCGGATGCCCAGAGAGACTCAGCATCGCGTTCTACTGACCGTCTCAAATGGATCGTTCCGGTCGGCGTTGCAGCTTCTGCCGCGCTGGATCCGGAAGCGCGCGAGTGGGCACTGCAGTCGCAGACGCGCTCCCTGGATCGCCTCGCCAGACCGGTGAATCGACTGGGGACGACGCAGGTGCTCGCGCCCGCTATGGCCATCACTTATGTCGGTGCTGTTCTCACCGATCATCAGTCGCTGGCGGTGGAAACACTCAACACGGCAGCGGGCTTCGTTGCCGCGGATCTCGTGGAGTCTGTGTTGAAGCCGGTCGTCGGCCGCGAGCGACCCTACGCCGAAGGAAATTCACATCGCTTTCGTCCATTCACCGCGAATGGAGACTGGCATTCGTTCCCGTCGGCTCACGTCGCGCACATCACCTCGATTGCAGCTGCAATCTCAGCGCAGGCTCACTCGACGCGAATCTCGGCGTTGACCGACGTTCTCGTCACGCTCGTGGGATGGGATCGAGTATACGAAGATCAGCATTGGACGAGCGATGTAACGGCCACCGTCGTCTTGAGCTCCTTGATCAGCAACGCCACAGTGAGATGGCTGGAGTCGCGACAACGATGATCAACGCTGCACGAGTGCCGCCAGTATTTAATAGTATTAGCTCCCCATTTCGACCGTTCACCTTCCGTTCCTCCATTCGATGACGCTTTCCTCCCATCGTCGCTTCGTCACGGCGTTGTGCCTGACGCTCTCGCCGTTTTTCTCGGTTACGGCGCAGCAGCCGTATCAATCTCCTCCTGCCGACCTGGTGAAGATTCTCGAAGCACCGGCAAATCCTGTCACATCAATCAGTCCGAATCGGCAATGGGTTCTCGTCACCGTCGCCGACCCACGTACGGTTACGATCAGTGACATGGCCGATTCTGCGTACTACCTTGCCGGAAACAAGATCAGAGCAAACCCCGACTACCGGATTGAAAACATCGGCATCCGATCGGGCACAGTCAGCAGCATCGACGGCAAAATCGTTCGCACGCTCGAGATGCCGTCCGAAGGCCGAATCGGATCGGTGGCATGGTCGGCGGATGGAAATCAGCTCGCCTACACGACTATCGCCCCCGACAAGCACATGGCGCTGGAGATTCTCGATCTCCCCACAGGTAAGCTGCAGTACGTTTCGTACGTCGGCTTCCATCCTGCGGCGATCCCCGAAAAGATCCGCGATCTCGACTGGTCCCGGGATGGAAAACATATCGCGTTTACCTCCACGACCGCCGACGGCACCGAGCTATGGGTGGTCGACGTTGCCAGGCCTCTTTTTGCCCGTACACTCACCAAGCGGTCGATCAATTTCACGACCGCCCGCGGCAACATCGTCGACGATGCAGGCTGCGACTGGTTGAACGGCACAGCGCCTCTGGTCTGCAGACTCGGGCAGGCCGATTGGCGCACGCCACCGAAAGTCTCCGATGTACCCACCGGAGTCATCGTGCAGGAATCCTATGGCCGCTCTGCACCCGCGCGCACGTACGAGTATCTCCTGCAAAGCCCGGCGGACGAGGCGCTCTTCGATTTCTACTTCACCGATCAGTTATACCTCGTGGGCCTCGACGCCAAGAACACTCCGATCGGCGAGCCGGGAATCCACAAGAGCGTCACTCCATCGCCCGACGGGAAATACCTGCTCGTCGAGACAATACAGCGGCCTTATTCCTATCAGGTGCCGATGGATGTTTTTCCTTCGCGCACTGAAATCTGGGATCTGAACGGCAAGGTGTTGCGCGAAATTAGAAATTCCCACGTCGCCGAGGAGGCGCCGAGTGCCCGCGACGCGGTGGTGCCGGGGATCAGATTCGTAACGTGGAGATCCGATGCGCCGGCAACTCTGGTCATGGTCGAAGCTCTCGACAACGGTGATCCGCGCAATCGGGTGCCGAAGCGCGATCAGGTTTCATTCCTGTCAGCGCCTTTCGCTGGACCGGCGAAACCGTTTATTCAGACCGAGTATCGGTTCGGCAGCATTAGCTGGGTAGCTCCCAACATCGCGTTCCTCAGCGAACGGCTGTCACGCGGTGCGCGAACACGTACATGGATGATCGATCCTTCGGCACCGAATGGCGGCACGCCGAAGCTCGTGTGGGACCGCAGCACCGAGGACCGCTACTCCGATCCTGGCAGCTGGGTGTACGTCGAGGATCCTGCAACCGACCGGTACGTTCCTCTCCGCTCCAGCGATGGCAAGTATCTCTATCTCAGGGGCAACGGCGCTTCTCCGGAAGGTGACAAGCCTTTTCTCGATCGGTTCGACCTCTCGACGGCGAAGCCGGAGAGGCTGTGGCAATCCGCCGCTCCCTTTTACGAGCAGGTGCTTCAGGTCGTGGACGCGAACGGCAACCAGCTGATCACGCAGCGCGAATCCCCGACCGATCCACCCAATGTCTTTCTGCGCGATCTTCGCAGCAAGACGCTGATACCTATTACCAGGCTCGGCGATCCAGCCCCGTACTTCGCGGGCGTAAAGAGCGAGCTGATAACCTACTCGCGCCCGGATGGAGTGAAGCTTTCCGCAACGCTTTATCTCCCACCCGGCTACGACAAATCACAGGGACGGCTGCCCTTTTTCTTCTGGGCGTATCCCCGTGAGTTTCAGTCGGCCATCGCAGCATCCCAGCTTACCGGGTCTCCTTATCAGTTCAAGCGACCCGGCCGTCAGAATTATCTCATGCTGTTGATGCACGGCTATGGCGTGCTCGATGGCCCGACGATGCCCATCGTCGGCGCGCCCGGCAAGGAATCGAATGACACCTACGTCGACCAGCTCGTCGCCAGTGCTCAGGCGGCGGTCGACAAGCTCGTCGACATGGGCGTGGCGGATCGCGATCGAATTGGAATCGGGGGACACTCCTACGGAGCGTTCATGACCGTCAACCTGCTCGCGCACTCGGACATCTTCCGCACCGGCATCGCCGAGAGCGGCGCATACAATCGCACACTCACGCCTTTCGGGTTTCAGGCGGAGCCGCGCACCTACTGGGAAGCGCCGGAAGTCTACAACGCGATGTCGCCGTTCAACTACGCGAACAGGATCAAGGCGCCGGTGCTGCTGATCCACGGACAGCGGGACGACAACTCCGGGACATTTCCGATTCAGTCGGAGCGTCTGTTCGCGGCAATAAAAGGCAATGGGGGAAATGTCCGTTACGTCCAGCTCCCGCTGGAGCCGCACGGATACACCGCGCGCGAAACGCAGCGCCACCTGCTGTGGGAATACATCAACTGGCTCGACAAGTACGTGAAGGGCGCCTCGCCCCGGACGCCTACCTCGGCGACGGTAACGTCACCAGCACCGAAGTAGCCAGCAGCACGAGTGCGCCGAACGTGAGCTCCATCGTCGCCGACCGACGGATAGTGTGTTCGGTTCCTTCGCTCCCGAGCGATGGACGTACGCGCTTCCAGTTCCATGCACCGAGTACGACTACGATCAGGACCAGCACGAGCTTGACCATCAGGGCCATGCCATAGCTCGTGGTCCATAGAGCGGAGATCCGCTTCAGGTGCAGCCAGGCTGTGGTTGCACCTGTGATCGCGACGATTGTCGACGCCGTGAGCGCCAGCGGTGAAAAGGAATTCACAAGGTCCGCGACGAGCTCCGCTCGCTGGCCGCCGGAGGCAGTGCTTCTTATCAGACCTCGGATTCCGACGAGCGTGAGAACCAGCAGAGTTCCGAGCCAGGTGGATGCAGCAAGAACGTGCACGGCATTTACTCGTCCGGAGAAATTTCTACCCGTGTAAACCGGCTGGAGGATGACCAGGACGACGGCAATGGCGGCGAGAGTCCATCCGAATGATGGTGTTGCCCGCACGATTGCGAACCCAATGAAGGCCAGCCCCAGCATTGCCAGCTTGAACTCGAATGGATTCAGATTCTTGGGAAGTGCTTCGGCGAAGCTTTTGTTGTCGGCGATCGCGGAGAGGTACGGCGCGCCGAGGGTGTTGAGGGCGAGAAGCAGCACGCCGAGGATACCGATCATGGCAGCGTTGTCAGCTCTGAGGACGGTCCGCGCTTCGTCGCTCATTCCGCGCACGCGTCGCACGATTCCAAAGCGGAACCCGATGGCACCGATGGCGAGGAAAGAACCGACGAACCGGACCAGCTCCATGAATGCATCCCTGTAGCTGAAACCAGGCGGTGGTCCGCCCGGACCTCCGGGGCCTCCTCCAGGGGGACCAGCTTGTTGTGCGGTCTGCGCCACTGCCTGCAGCAAGTCCAAAATGCTTGTCATCGATCCTTTCTCCCAAGCAGTGATGCATCGTAGTGGGCCAGCAGGTCGGCCGGCCCGTCGTAAATCTGCGCTGCCCCCTTGAGACTCGCATCATCCCATCCGCCGGAACGGAACGCGATGATTCGCACTCCTGCGCGTGTCGCTGCTTCCACGTCGTACGGCGTATCGCCGATCATGACGGCTTTGCTGGAAGGAATCCCACTCTCTTCGATTGCGGCCTCCACGATGTCGGGGTCGGGTTTCGATCTCTTCGCGTCGCTGGACGTCGCCCTTTCCTCCATCAGATCATCGACTTCAGCCGCCTTCAGCAAGCCATTCAACTCCTCGTCCTTCGCCGAAGTCGCGACGATCGCCTTAAGGCCATCGTCGCGAACACGGATCACGAGGGCTCTCGCGCCCGGGAGCGGCCGAAGGTTCGGAAGATATTGCTTGCGAAAAATCTCCGAGCGGCGCTTGAGCAGTTTCTTGCCCTCGTCGCTGTCGTGGCGTATCCCGATTGTCTTTGGCAGCAGCTTGTCGGCGCCCATCCCGATCAGCGGTCTTACAACTTCGAACGGCACCTCGTAGCCAGCCTTCGCGAACGTGTCCACCCAGGACTGAGCGTGCGCGTCGTTGCTGTCTACGAGAGTGCCGTCGATGTCGAAGATTACGCCTTTGAGCGACAACCTATTTCAAGGTTTTCTGGATCGACTCCGCATTGTCCAGGTGGGCCTGAATCAACGGCGCCGCCTTCTGAATGAGGTTTTTCAGCTCGGTATTCTGCGTCTGCCCGGCGGCTTTCGTCGCTATGTCGAGCACTTTCTTGTGAACGTCGACCTCGCCGTCGATGTAAGCCTTGTCGAAGTCTTTGCCCTTCGCGGTGGTGTTGAGCGTTTCGGTGTACTTCTGTACGTCAGAGGCGAGTGGATCATCCGCCGGCGCCGCCGGAGTGATGTTCAGCTTCTTGGCGAGGGCCGCACCCTGGCTGCGCAGCTGGTGATGATCGCGCATCATGCGGCGCCCGAAATTTCGCACCGCGGAGTTCGTGCCCTTGGTCGTGGCAATTGACCCAGCGGAGCTGTCGGCCGCGTTCGCTTCATCCAGGATTGCGAAGATGTTGGCGTCGCTCCAGCTGCCGCCGGCGTTGGTCGAGCTCGCAGTCATCGTCGATGTGTCAGAGGTCATGGTGCTCGATGCGGCGGTCGTATCTGTAGCCCCGGTGTCCTTCTTGGCGCATGCCCCCATAGTCAGTGCCATGGCCGTCAGAGCTGCCACTCTGAATCTTGCTACCACCATTGTCCGTCCCCTCCCGAAGATCAAGAAAACCGCTTCGTTCATCTAGCGGTGCCAAACTTTGCTCGTGAGATCAAGGCAAAAACCGTACACACCCGCGCCGGTTCGCTATGGCGTTCGAACGGCGGCGAGAGGCGACGGTCGCGTTTGATTGAAGGTGGTCGCCTCGTTGTAGCGCGAGAGTCCACTTTTTACGTCCAGCGCCAGAGTTCTAAATCGGTCAGCCGTCGGCTGAGATACCTGAACGTTCGTGAACAGGACCACGGCAAACAGATCACCGGTGATCAGCAAGCCGCCGAATCCCACCACCGACTGGATCCCAAAGCGCACGACGAAGTCTTCCTGCGCCGGGATGTACGGACTGCCAAGCGCATTCTCGACGTGAAAAACTCCATGCCGCTTGCCGGCGAGCTCGCGCACAACCTCGGCGGACGGTTGAATCACGTTGCTGATCTCGAGGCCAAACTCCTTTATCAACTGAGAAATCATTGGCGCCTTCTCCACTATCTCCGGACTCGGAAGCGGGATCGCGCGGTGGCCGCGGGAGCTATGGCGGGAATTCCAGATGGCAGTCTGGCCCACGGTTGCCATGAGAGTCAGGCATTTCATCTCCGGCCACGGCTGTCGGAAGCCCATGAGCGTGCGAGCAAAACTCTGGAGATCCGAATCGAGCGACCCGAAGGAGTTGGTCTTGTAGCATCGGACGAGCGCGCACTGCCGCTTCCCATCGGCGTCCTGTAGCTCATCGTAGATAAACCGGCAGACACGCTGCGCCGCCAACTCAAACGTGGGGGCGCCAGTCGCCGCTTCACGCAGACGCGGACTGATCTTCAGCATGTCGCCGAGACTGAACTTGGACAGATCGTAGGGCATGAGGCTCCAAGCCGGACTTGCCTAGGCCGGCTCATGTGTGATCCTGATTCAACTCCTATATTTCCCGCTGAAGCACTATTCGCCAGTATCGTGCCCCCTTAACCAGCGTATGACAGCGTACAAGAATTCCCGCGCACTAAGCTCTGCCGCGAGCTACGCCGCGATCCTTCTCGCCGGCGTCGTCGCCTGCGCGGCGTCGAGAGCAAGCCGATCGGATCTCGGCCGCGTGGCGGCCGTGCATGCGGACACCGCGCGGCTGCGCCGGACTCTCGACTCAATCGCCGACGCTCATCATGGCGTAGTCGGCTACAGCGTTATCGATCTCGAGACAGGCGCGCGCATCAACAGGCGCGGGGATGAGACTTTCCCCACGGCGAGCCTTATCAAGGTCGCGATTCTGGTGACAGTCTACGATCTGGTCGCCAAAGGACAACTGTCGCTCGACGATCCACTCACGGTTCTCAAGATCGATCAGGTGCCGGGCTCCGGGATCATACAGTTTCTGCACAACGGTACCATCCTTACCGTCCACGACGCCGCGTGGCTCATGTCGACCATCAGCGACAACACGGCGACCAATCTCCTGCTCGATCGGATCATCATCCGGCGCGTCTGGGCCAAGATGGATTCGCTCGGCTTGCAGCACACCCGGGTTCACTCGAAGAGTTTTCTTCGCAATTCGAGCGTGGCGATGGACAGCTCGGTCAAATACGGGCTCGGCGTCACCACTCCGAACGAGATGGCGCATCTCTTCGAGCTGATGGCCCAGGGGAAGGCTGTGAATCCAGCGGCAGATTCGGCAATGCTCGACATCCTCGAGCACAACACGACGGACTTCATGCTTCAGCGTTACCTGGTGGGTGCACGCGCGGCTCACAAGGATGGGGAGACCGACGCCGTGCGAACCGAGTGCACTTTGTGGTACCTGAAGAACCGTGTCGTTGCCTGCGTGATGACGAAGGAGAACACGGATCAGCGGTGGATCCTCGACAACGAGCCGCAGCTCACGCTCGCAAGAATGGGCCTGGCGATCGTCAACGCTTTTGGTGGAGTGCCGCCCGCTCCGGCGTCGCCGTGACGGAGTGAATTACCAGCGTCGAGAGACGCCAACTCCCGCGAAATAGTCCCTCGCAGTACGAGCATTGATTCCTACACGCGCGTCGAGTCG
>DATARP010000132.1:0-28275 GCA_036264075.1 Gemmatimonadaceae bacterium | reverse complement strand
GAACCCGCGCGACGAATTCCGGCGGTTCCCCGCATCACCAAACTGAACTGCGACACGTACCCTGGCAACATGTTGAGTGTCTTGAACGGAAAGCCCGTCCCGATGAGAGCGCGGCCCGGATCCCGGAGACTCGACACGCGTGTGCGCTGCCCGTTCAGGAACGCTCCGCCGCCATTCACAGCGGTGAACTCGTCACCGCGCGCGACGTTCAGAACGACCCCGGCGCATAGAACGGCATCGCGGGCAATTGCGATCGACACCGAGTACTCGGGATAACCGTGCAGAAAGTTGGTCGTGCCGTCGAGCGGGTCAGCAATGACGACGAGTCCTCGGGACGATACGGCGCCGGGAGAAAGCTCCTCGCCGAGAACGATCGCCTCAGGGCAGCGGCGCTTGACAACCTCGCCGATTCGCTGCTCGGATGCCTTGTCGACCTCGCTGACGAAATCGGACTTGCTTTTCGTCTCCCATACGAGCTTCTCTCGCTTGGCCGTGGCGTCGCGGATCACTACCGCTCCAGCGCGGGCCGCCTCGAGCGCGACGTCCAGAAGCTCCAGGTTGTCTCGATCAGTTCCGGAAATTGCTTGCAACTCCTCTCTCGCGCTCTTTAATTTCGCGCAATGTCCCGCATCTTCAGCGGCATTCAGCCTTCGGGCTCACTGCACATCGGAAATTACCTCGGAGCAGTAAAGAACTGGGCTGATCTGCAGCACAAATACGAGTCGTTTTTTTGCGTCGTCGACTACCATGCCATCACGCAGCCCTACGAGCCGGCAGATCTCCGCGCCCGGACGGCCGACATGGCGCTGTCGCTGCTTGCCGCGGGATTGGATCCGGCGAAGTGCACGCTCTTCGTGCAATCGATGGTCCCGGAACATACCGAGCTGGCCTGGATATTCAACACTCTGACGCCGCTCGGTGAGCTGGAGCGCCAGACGCAGTTCAAGGACAAAGCGAGTCGCGAAGAGAGCGTTCCCGCCGGATTGTTGAACTATCCTGTGCTTCAGGCCGCCGACATTCTATTGTATCGCGCGGAGCTGGTTCCAGTCGGCGAGGACCAGGTTCAGCACCTGGAGCTGTCGCGCGAGATCGCGCGCAAGTGGAACGCGAGATTCGACGGACCCCAGCCCGCCAGAAATATGTTGCGTACGGGGGAGCTCGAGCCGCCTGGATTCTTCCCTGAGCCCAAGGCACTGCTGACGCCGGCAAAGCGCATCATGGGCCTCGATGGCCAGGCGAAAATGTCCAAGTCGCTCGGCAACACGATCGACCTGCTCGAGTCGCCGGAGGCCGTGTGGGAGAAGCTTCGCCCCGCCGTCACCGATCCGGCGCGGGTGCGACGCTCCGATCCGGGGACGCCCGAAGTCTGCAATATCTACCACCTGCACAAGGCGTTCAGCCCACCGGCGACCGTGGAGCATGTGGCGGTGCAGTGCCGCAGCGCGGGCTGGGGCTGTCTGGACTGCAAGAAGGTGTTGCACGAATCGATGGAAAAGGAGCTGGCGCCCATCCGTTCCAAGGCCAAGGAGCTGGCGGGCAACCCCAGGAAAATCACCAGCACACTTGCGGAGGGAGCCGAGCGCGCCCGGGTGGTTGCGCGCGAGACCATGGGCGAAGTGAAAAAGAAAATGGGTCTTCTTTAGTCCTCGATCCGTGGCCGATCAGGAGCTCGTTCAGCGCGCCAGGAGCCTGGTGGAACGACTCTCACAGACGCCGAGGTTCGCAGGAAGTCAGGAGGAAGCAGCGGCCCGCGCGCTGTGCAAAGAAGAGCTGGAGCGCTCGGGCTTCGAATGCGTCGAGCGACCTTTCCGGTATTCACAGTGGCCAGGCAAATGGGGCATTTCTGTCGCGGCTGCGGCCCAGGTCGCGACAATCTTCATCGTGGCGCGCACGGCGGTCCATCAGGGTCCGCTCGTCGCCCTCATCGTAGGGGCTGCGCTTTACGTCCTGCTTATTTTCGCATCGGCTGACGCGAAGCGGCGGTGGATCACCGCCATGCCATTTCAACGCGCCACCTCTGTAAATCTCGAAGCGCGGCGCGGAAGTCCCTCAGTGTGGCTCGTCGCTCACCTCGATTCGAAATCCCAGACGGTGCCGATGCTCGTACGAATTGCCAGCTAGGTTGGGATGGCGATAGTGACTCTCCTCGTGACCGCCGTCCTTCTCGCTTCGCTCGCCCTGGACCGTGACGCTGGCGCACTGTGGCGCGTAATCGAGATCTCGGCTCTGGTCGTGGCGTTGCCGTCGATCCTGTGCTGGGTACGGAACGATTCTCGGGGCGCAGTGGACAATGCGAGCGGAGTCGCGACGGTCCTTCTTGCGGCCCAGTCCCTGTCATCCGTACGCGACGTGGGGGTGCTCATCACGAGCGGAGAGGAGCTTGGGCTCGCCGGTGCGCGGGCGTGGGCCTCGGAGGCGCGCCCGGGAATCATCACAATCAACTGCGATACGATCGACGACGCAGGGGGTTGGCGAATAATGCACACGGGGCGCGTCCCCGCGCGTATCAACGCTGCTGCCGAAGCGATTTCGTCACCAACCGTACCCAAGGCTCGGCTGGGCCGGATGATTCCCGGCATCCTAGCCGACAGCATGGCGTTCGCCGACAGAGGTATTGAATCCGTCACGGTGAGCCGGGGGACCCTATCCACACTCGCGCGCATCCATACACGGCGCGATAATTCCATTGCCTTTACGGCGACTGGCGTGGCTGAGGCAAGCGCGCTCCTCGAGGCCTTAACCAGGGAACTGGCCTGATGCCGCTACTAATTCTGGCAGCTGTAATAGTCCTGTCCCTTATCCTGATCGTCCTGGGTCTGCCGGGACTCTGGATAATGGTGGCGACAGCTGTCGTCTATAATATGATTGTGCCCGGCGACCCGATCGGGTGGGTTTCTTTGATCGCCGTCGCCGTCCTGGCTCTCGTTGCGGAGCTGCTCGAGTTCACCATGACTGGACGGTATGCTCGAAAGTACGGCGGCTCCAGACGGGCCGGTTGGGGGGCAATCATCGGAGGAATGATCGGCGCATTTGTCGGAGTTCCCGTTCCAATTGTGGGTCCGGTCATCGGCGCTTTTGTCGGCTCATTCTTGGGAGCACTGATCGCGGAGCTTACCGGTGGCGCGTCTGCGGGCGAGGCTACGCGCGTCGCTCAGGGAGCTTTGATCGGCCGGGTCGTCTCTACCATGCTGAAGATCGGTATCGGCTTTACAATCGGCATTTGGATTTTCATTGCGGCAATGAAATAACCCATTGATCCTCTAATCACATGACTTCAGGCGAAGCGGCTGAAAGGTTGGATCCCGTTCCGGCGGAAGCCGAGGGCGAGGGCAAGTACGTCTACTGCATCATTCGTATTGACCGCTCGCGCGAGTTCGGCGAGATCGGGATTGGAGGCGGCGCCCGGGTCTACACGGTCACCCACAACGACCTGGCGGCGGTTGTCAGCGATACGCCGATCGTGATCTACGATCCGACGCGAGAAAACGTCCTCGCCCACGAGTTCGTGAATGAGACGGTGATGCGCGAGTTTACCCTGATCCCGATGTCATTCGGCACGGTGTTCCGGTCGGAAAAAGACGTCCTCGCCCTTCTCAAGTCGACGTACCAGGCATTTACGGACGTGCTCGAGAAGATGCAGGACAAGATCGAGTTCGGCCTCAAGATCCTGTGGGACCGCGACAAGGTTGTCGCCGCGATCGAGCGCGACAACGACGAGATTCGCAGACTGAAGGACGAGATCACTCGCAACGCGGCGTCGTCGACTTACTTCGCGCGCATGCAACTCGGTCGCCTCGTCGAGGCGGCCATGGAAGAAGCGAGTAACAGGTACGTCGCAGACGTGCACGAACAGCTCAAGGACGTTTCCGTCGCCAGCCGCAGCAACAAGGTCATCGGCGACCGCATGATCCTCAACGCGGCATTTCTCGTGGACAGAAAAGCCGAGAAGGGGTTCGACGACAAAGTGAAGGCGATCAGCCGCCAGTACGAGGATCTGCTTACCTTCAAGTACACGGGGCCCTGGCCACCGTACAACTTCGTCAACATCAAGCTCAAGCTCGAAAAGGCGACCTGACACAACTCTGATACATGGGACTCCTCACCAACATTCTCCTCTCTCCGTTCCTCGCTCCCATCTATGGGACGAAATGGACGCTCGACAAAGTCGATCGAGTGGTCCGCGAGGAGCTCACGGACGACACGCCGATAAAAGAGGATCTGATGGCGCTGCAGATGCAGCTCGAGATGGGTGAGATCGACGACGCAGAGTACGTTCGGCGCGAGGCGGAACTGATGCAGCGCTTTCGCGAGGTGCGCGAGTGGCGAGAGAAGCTCGGCATGCCGACCAGCGGCGGTCCCGTGCGCGTCGCTGAAGGCGACGACACAGAGTAGCCAGATCAGAGTCCTGATCTGATGAGCGAGCGCCTGTGCTATGTGTACGGGGTCGTCGGCTCGTCACTGGAGACGGCGACAGCGCCCAAGGGCATCGATGGCGGAGAGGTCAGCCTTATTCCAAATGGCGATGTCGCTGCCCTGGTCACGTCCGTCAGCGCCGCGGATTACGCACCGGAAAAAGTCGAAGCTCTCACCGCTGACGTTGGTTGGGTGAGCGATCGCGCGACGGCTCACGACCGCGTCCTCACCTGGGCCTCCGATGCCGGCGCGGTGATTCCGTTTCCGATGTGGACGCTCTTCAGCGATATAAAGGGCGTCGGCTCGATGTTGTCGAAGAGGATGAACGAACTCCGTCGGACTTTCGACCGCATTCGCGATGGCAGGGAATTCATCGTGCGCGTCTACGTGCAGTCGGCTGTGCTCAAGGGACACCTTGCCGAACACAGTGACGAGCTGACGTCGCTGGAGTCGCAGGCGGCCAAGGCGACGCCGGGCCAGAAATATCTGCTTGAGCGCAAGATCGAGAACCTCCGTCGCGATGCTGGCCGCGACCTGGCGGTGAAAGTGGCGAATGAGATCCACGATGCGCTCAAGGGCGCCGCTATGGAAACGGTGCGAGAGCAGCCGGTGAACTCCGGAGCGCCGCGGGAACAAGGCAGAGCAATCCTCAACGCGTCATTTCTCGTCGCGCCGGCTCGGGTCGTGGAGCTCCAGCGCCAGCTGACTGCGATGGTCAACAAGTACGAGCCGTCCGGATTCAAGTTCGACTTCACGGGTCCCTGGCCGCCGTATCATTTCGTTGGCGAGAGGACAGAGTGAGTCTCGACGATGTATTCGGCGAGCAGCGGCTCGAGCTTGCGGAGGTTCTCAGCCATGTCCTCGACAAGGGTGTCGTTTTGCGCGGGGAGGTCATGCTTGCGGTTGCCGAAATCGATCTCATCAAACTGGACCTCGGGCTCCTGCTGACCGCTGTCGAATCAGTCGTACGGCGCGGTGGAGTCGCAGGACTGAGCGACCTGAGCCTAGCTGCGACTCCTCGAACATCGCGCCCGGCGCCGGTTCGCTCCTCGGGATCGACGATGGAGAGCCAGGTTGTCGAGATTCTGGACGCCCCGAAGGGCGCCACGACTGCGCCCCTGGAAGCGGTTGCAGAGGGACTGCCTCCGCGTCTTAATACAGACCCGGATAAAGTCGAGAACGGGCTCGCCAGGCTCGTCTTGACGTTGATTGAGGTATTGCGTAAGGTCCTAGAGCACCAGGCAGTCCGGCGAATGGAGGGAGGGCATCTGAGCGACGAGGAGGTCGAGCGTCTCGGCGTCGCGTTACTCCGCCTCAACGATCGGATGCAGGACATGAAGGGGACGTTCGGGCTGACTGACGAAGATCTCCAGATAGACCTGGGCCCCTTGGGAAAGCTACGCTAACACGGCGACGAGCCTAAACGGAGACAACTGCTTGGCAGACTTAGTATCCCCGTCGCGCACTTATGGTCTGGTCGACATTCTGGATCGGGTGCTCGACAAGGGCCTGGTCGTCGTCGGCGACATCAAGATCAACCTCGCCAACGTTGAGCTCCTGACCATCCAGATACGTCTTCTCATCTGCTCGATCGACAAGGCCGAGCAGATCGGATTGAACTGGTGGAAGACAGATCCGCGCCTCAGTACCTACGCTGCTTCCGCAGCCCTCGCACAATCCACACACGCCGCCTCGGCAACACAAAAAGAGGAGTCACGACATGGCAGTTGAGCGTTCTCCGAGCGGTAGCTCGCTTATCGATGTTCTCGATCGCGTCCTCGACAAGGGTATCGTCATCGACGCATGGGTGCGTGTCTCCCTGGTTGGCATCGACCTCGTGACGGTCGAAGCTCGCATTGTGGTGGCATCGATCGAGACCTACCTCAAGTACTCGGAGGCAGTGGGGCTCGCTGTGCCGGGATCCCGCCCGTTCCGTGAGCTCACCCCTGGAGGGGCAGACGAGCTCGACCGGATGCGGACGGAAAATGCTGACCTGAAGCGGCGGCTTGAGCGACTCGAAGCGTGAGAGTGCAGCGGTAACTGCCAGTCCGCAGCTGAGCGGGGAGAGGCTCGCAGAGCTTCTCTCCGCAATCTCCGAGGCACCCGATTTTGTCACTGCGGCGACATACATGCTCGCCCAGCTCGCCGACATCCTCGGAGCAAGGCGTGGCATTGCCATTACGCTCGACAGCCCGCCCACGCGCTTCGTGAGCACCGCCAGCATTGGTTTCGAGCGGGAGGCCACACCGTCCATCTCGATTCCAGTGGACGACTTCTCGAACCCAATCGTTCTCTCCGCGCTTTCGCTCCATGCCGTGACTTGCGACGGCACTGCTCCGTCGTCAGGGCTTCCATTCGGCGAATGGGTGGCAATTCCGTTCCCACAACCGCAGTACCGCGGCGCACCCGCGGTCCTGACCGACGCTGATCTGGATCAGATACCGGTGACTGGCTGCCAGGTGAAGCGCCGGAGTGCAATGGACCGAAGACGGAGGATCGGGCACGCTCCCGCGGGCGTCGCTCTCATTGAGGCGTCCATCGACGAGGGTATGCTTGGCGAAGTGATGTACGCTGCCTCCTTGGCGGGCCCGGTGTTGTCACGCATGTCCGCGGTCGAGGAGTTCCGCCTCTCCAGCAGTCGTCTGGATCAGCAGCGGGAAATGCTCACCGCGATCGTGAACTCGCTTCCCGATCCGATCGTAATCATCAACGCTGAGCACGACATCGTCGTTCAGAACGAGCGTGCCGAACATCTCCTTTCGACCACCGACAAGGATTCGGAAGGTCGTCGTCGCGCCGTCGAGATCAACAATCTGCTGTTCACATCGCACCTGTCGAAGACGGCGATGGGCTCCAATGAGAGCGCCGGATCCCGCGAGCTGAATCTGGTCGACCCCGACGAGGGCACCGACCTTCTGTTCGAGGTTCTCACCCACGAGCTGGGCGGCCTCGAAGGCGCCCGCGCTGGCTCGACAGTTTCCGTTCTGCGCGACGTTACCGACTTGCGTCGGGCCGCGAACGAGCTCGAGCGCCAGGTGCAGAGAGTGAGACTCGCCGAGATCGAGGCGAAGCGCGAGCGCGACCGGCTGAACCTGATTCTGGAGAACGTCGCGGATCCGATTCTCGTCACCGACGACCGCTCCAACATCATCCTCATGAACAAGGAGGCGGAGCAGCTCTTCGAGTCCGACGACAGCCAGGCCTGGGAGAGGGCGGCGACCGTTCAGGCGAACGACACCAAGTTCACGACTTTCATCTCTGACTTCACCATCAGTCCGTCGGTCGCCCGCCGCGAGGAGATGACGCTCCACATACCAGGCACCGGCGTGGAGCTGCCCGTGGAAGTCGTCTCGGGAAAGATTCTGAACAGGCGCGGGGAGCCGCTCGCCATCGTCTCGGTGCTGCACGACCTGACCGAGCAGGTCGAAAACGAGAGGCTGTACAATGAGCTCAAGACGTTCTCGAGCCAGCTCGAAGACCGCATCCAGGCTGCCACGGCCGACCTCGCCGAGCAGAACACGAGGCTGCAGTGGCAGTCGCGCGAGCTGGAGAAGGCCAATCGCCTGAAGTCGGAATTCCTGGCGAGCATGTCACACGAGTTGCGCACGCCGATCAACGCACTCATCGGCTACGCCTCCTTGATGCTCGACCGGATCTACGGCGATCTCACGCCGCGCCAGGAAGAAGGCCTGAATCGCATCCAGGGAGCCGCGCAGCACCTGCTCGCGCTCATCAACGACATCCTCGACCTCGCCAAGATCGAAGCTGGACGCATGCCGCTGCACCTCGACGACGTCACACTCGGTGACATAGTCAGGGAGATTTCCCAGCAGATGGAGCCGCTGGTGAAGAAGCGCGCCCTTACGTTCAATGTCGAGATGCCAGCGAAGGACATCATGCTTCACACCGATCGGACCAAGGTGAAGCAGATCCTTTTCAACCTCCTATCCAACGCCGTGAAGTTCACGCACCACGGCGGGATCTGGATCACGATCTCCAAGGACGAGGAAGACCTGCGGTTCGACGTCCGGGACACCGGCATCGGGATTCGAGAGTCGGATCTGGAATCGATCTGGGAGGACTTCAGGCAGGTCGACCAGTCGAGAACACGCGAATTCGGCGGCACCGGACTCGGCTTGAGCATTACCCGCAAGCTCGTCGACGCGTTGGGTGGACACGTGTTCGCGGAGAGCGTATTCGGGAAGGGCTCGACGTTCACCGTCGTGCTGCCGATCAAGACCATTGCGCGTCCGGATGATCCACCACGAGTCGTGGACGTGGTTCCTGCGCCATCTCCGGTCCGGCGTTGACACGGAACCCCGAAAAGGTAGATTGAACCAACGCCCCGAAGCTCTCGGGGCGTTTGCTTTTCCCTCCGCCCGAACCTACCGAACTCAGAGATGTTCGATTCGAAAACACGCACGATTGTCGTCGTCGGCGCGCAGTGGGGCGACGAGGGTAAAGGCAAGCTCGTCGACGTTCTGTCCGAGCGCGCAGACTGGGTCGTCCGCTACCAGGGCGGCGCGAACGCCGGGCACACCGTGCAGATCGGCGAGAAGTCGTTCGTGCTTCATCAGATCCCGAGCGGCATTCTGCACCCTGGCGTGCGCTGCGCGATCGGAAACGGTGTGGTGCTCGACGTGGAGACGCTGTTCGCAGAAATCGACGAGCTCGTTTCCGATGGCATCGACGTCGAGGGACGGCTGTACGTGAGCGACCGCGCGCACCTGGTAATGCCCTACCACAAGCTGATCGACGCGCAGAGCTCGGCCAGCAAGGAGATCGGGACGACCGGTCGTGGAATCGGGCCGGCGTACGAGGACAAGTACGGACGGCGCGGCATCAGAGTCCTGGATCTCAGAAACCCGGAGCGCCTGAGACAGCTGATTGAGCGGGGCGTGGCGCACGCCAACATCGAGCTCGCGACATCGGGATCGAAGCGCGCCGACGCAGACTACACGCTGGAGCTGCTCTCCCGGTTTGCGAAACGACTTCTGCCCCTCGCCGAGGACGTCGGTCTCAGGATCCATCGCGCGATCGCAGGCGGCTCGGCCGTGCTCCTTGAGGGCGCGCAGGGATCGCTGTTGGACATCGATCACGGCACCTATCCGTACGTGACCTCGAGCAGTACGACGTCGGGAGGGGCGGCGACGGGTGTTGGAATCGCACCGAAGGAGCTTGACTCAGTCATCGGCGTCGTGAAGGCGTACACAACTCGCGTCGGAAATGGCCCGCTCCCTACGGAGCTCGAGGAGCCGCTAGCGTCGGAAGTCCGAAAGCTCGGCAACGAGTTTGGCGCCACGACGGGACGTCCGCGCAGGTGCGGATGGTTCGACGGCGTCGTCGTGCGCTACGCCGCGCGGGTGAATGGACTGACCGACCTCGCCGTGACAAAGCTCGACGTGCTGGACACTCTCGACCGCATCGGACTCTGCACCGGCTACAAAGTGGACGGGGAGGTCTACGAGGAATTCCCCGGCGACCTGAGCGTGCTCGATCGCGCCGTGCCGAGGTACGAGTGGTTCGACGGGTGGAGGAGCTCGACGGCCGACGCGCGCAGTCTGCTGGACCTGCCAACCGAAGCTCGCCGGTATCTGGACCGCATCGAGTCGCTCGTCGAGACTCAAATCACCTACGTGAGCGTCGGAACGCGCCGGGACCAGATCATCGGAGTGGAAGGCGCCCTACCCGCGCCTTCGGCCGTCGTCGGTTAACGATTGACCGCGATGTCGGACGACGCGGACATCGTCATAGTCGGAGCGGGGCCGTGCGGACTCGCCGCCGCCATCTCCGCGCAGAAAGCGGGACTCAAGCCGCTGGTGATCGAGTCACAGGTCGCGGTGAGCACAATCGCAGCCTATCCGGCCTACGTCCGATTCTTTTCCACCGCGGAGAAGCTGACCATCGGCGACTTGCCTTTCGTGATCGCGACGGAAAAGCCAAGCCGCCGTGATGCGCTCGCCTACTACCGCGCCGTGGTGCTGCATTTCCGCGTTCCACTGCGGCAGCGCGAACGGGTGACCGCAATACAAAAATCCGGCGGCGACGGTTTTGTCGTGCACTCTGTCACGCAGGCGGGCGAAGAGCGCCGGACCACGGCTCGCGCGGTCGTCGTCGCCACAGGCTACTTCGGGTCGCCCAACCGGATCGGCGTGCCCGGTGAGGATCTCCCCCACGTGTCGCACACGTATCACGAGGGCCACGAAGCTTTCCTGCAGGACGCCGTTGTCGTTGGCGGCGGAAACTCCGCCGCGGAGGCAGCGCTCGATCTGTGGCGCTCGGGAGCGCGGGTGACGCTTGTTCATTTCGGCCCGACCTTCGACAAGAAGATCAAGCCGTGGGTGCTGCCTGACTTCAGCAATCGCGTCAAAGAGGGACTCATCGCCGCTCGCTGGAATGCGCGCGTCGCGGCCATCGAGCCAGACCACGTTGTCATCCGCACCCCACAGGGGGACGACCGGCTCAAGGCGGACAGAGTGTACATCATGACCGGATTTGCGCCGAGCCTCGATCTGTTGCGCAATACGGGTGTGCCGATCGATCGGGAGACTGGCATCCCCGAGCACAATCCGGAAACGCTCGAGACTTCCGTTCCCGGCTTGTACATCGCAGGCGTCGTCGTCGCTGGCTACGACGCGAACAAGGTCTTCATCGAGAACGGCCGTTACCATGGAGATCGCATCGTCGCGCACCTGCTCGGCAAACGCGCGCCATCAGAGCCGAAACTGAGCGCGGAGCTGGATACGTAGCTCCCGCGCACGGCCTCTCGCGCCTAGCTTTCCCCTATGCCAAACCACCCAGATGTGATGGAGAAGCTCGTGTCGCTCGCCAAGCGCCGCGGCTTCATCTTCCAATCCTCAGAGATTTACGGCGGCACCGGCTCCGTTTGGGACTACGGTCCGCTCGGCGTCGAGCTGAAAAAGAATCTCAAGGATCGGTGGTGGCACGCGATGGTGCGCGCGCGCAACGACATCGAGGGGCTCGACGCCGCGATCCTGATGCATCCACGCGTGTGGGAGGCGAGCGGGCACGTCAGCGGGTTCGTGGATCCGCTGGTGGACTGCCGCAACTGCAAGAAGCGGTTTCGAGCCGATGATCCGCGCATCAAGGGCACGCCCGGCAAGCCCGACGCGCAGTGCCCGGCGTGCGGGATGAAGGGAACCCTGAGCGAGGCGCGCCAGTTCAACCTGATGTTCAAGACGTTCATGGGTCCCGTCGAGGACTCGGCGTCCGTCGTATATCTGCGGCCGGAGACAGCGCAGGGCATCTACGTGAACTTCCTGAACGTGCAGCAGTCGACGCGGCAGAAAGTCCCCTTCGGAATTGCGCAGATCGGAAAGGCGTTTCGCAACGAGATCACTCCCGGCAACTTCATTTTCCGGACGCGCGAGTTCGAGCAGATGGAGATGCAGTTCTTCGTCGAGCCGGGCACCGACATGAAGTGGTTCGAGTACTGGAAGCAGCAGCGCATGGACTGGCACCGGGCTCTTGGGCTGGCCGACAACAGGCTCCAGTTCCATCAGCACGCCAAGGAGGAGCTGGCGCACTACGCACGCGCGGCTTTCGACGTCCAGTTCGACTTCGGCGGTACGCTCGGCTTTCAGGAGATCGAGGGTGTGCACAATCGCGGGGACTTCGATCTCTCGCAGCACCAGCAGTTCTCCGGCAAGAAGCTCGAGTACTTCGACCAGCCCAACAACAAGAGATTCCTGCCTTACGTGATCGAGACATCGGTGGGGGCCGACAGGACGGCGCTGGCGGTCTTGGTAAACGGATATCGAGAGGAATCCGTCGAGGGCGAATCAGAGGGAAGGACCGTTCTCGGACTGGATCCGTCGATCGCGCCCATCAAAGCCGGAGTCTTTCCGCTGGTCAAGAAAGATGGAATGCCGGAGATGGCGCACCGGATTGCCGACGAGCTGAGAGCCTCGTTCACCGTCTTCTACGACGACAGCGGCGCAATCGGGCGCCGATATCGGCGACAGGACGAAGTTGGCACGCCGTTCGGCATCACCATTGACGGTGAATCCATCGCGAATGGCACCGTCACAGTGCGGGATCGCGACACGCTCCAGCAGGAGCGGGTCGACGCGACCCAGCTGAAAGAATATCTGAGCGCGAAGCTCACGTCGTGAGCGCACTGTCCCTTCAGCGCCTGAGAGCTGAAGGCCAGGCGTTCATGGAAGCGATCTCGCGCGAGGGATATCTCGCGCTCGCGGGACACAAGAAAACGGCCGAATTCCAGCCGATCTACCAGCAATACGACGGTATCCTCTGCGCCGACGCGCTCGAGCTCACGCTGGACATGTTCCGGTCCGCTCCCGAGGGCAGCGACGACAAGCGGTCCGCGCGGTGGCTTCTGGAGTGGGAGATCGAGTCCCAGGCGTCGAAGCCGCTGGCAGCGCTCGACGAGCGCGAAATCGAGTGGGAAAATGCCGCCGTCATTCGCTCGCCCGATGGACGCGTAATTCAGTACCAGGCGGCTCCAATCGAGATCGCGAACACCCAGGATCGCAAGCTGCGGCTGGCACTCGACGCGGCAAGGGCAAATCTGGTCGGAAAGGAACACGCACCGCTCCGCCGCGAGCGGCTCGAGCGGGAGAAGGAGTACATCGAGTCCCTCGGAGTAGCGGGCGACTACAATAGCTCCTTCGAGGCGGTCACCGGGATTTCGCTCTCCGCGCTCGCTGCAAGCTGCGAAGCGTTTCTGCGCGATACCCAATCGATGTGGGACGACACGCTGCCGCGAGTGCTGAAGAAAAAACTTGGCATCAAGCCGTCACAAGCCCAGAGATCGGATGCGCTGGCGCTGTTCAGAGCTTCCGAGTTCGACGACGCATTTCCCGGCAATCACATGGAGTCGGTGATTCGCCGGAACGTCGGAGAGATGGGAATCGATCCGGTGGCCAATGGCAGGATCATTTTCGACGTCGGCTACCGGGAAGGGAAGCGATCCCGCGCGTTCTGCTCACCTGTCCGCGTTCCTCAGGAAGTGTATCTGGTGCTGCGGCCGCACGGCGGGCAGAGCGACTACAACACTTTCCTCCACGAGCTTGGGCACGCGCTGCACTTCGCTTACGCGAGCGCCGACTATCCGTTCGAGTTCCGGTGGCTGGGAGACAACTCGGTGACGGAGTCTTATGCGATGCTCTTAGATCATCGCATGCAGGAGAGGGGATGGCTGGTGCGATACACGCTGCTCGGCGAGAACCGAGTGGCGGAATTTCTGCGCACGGCTGGCTTCGAGGAGCTACACTACCTTCGGCGTTACGCCGCGAAGTTCCTGTACGAACGCGCGCTCTACTCCGGTGAAGTGCCGTGGGAGCAGCTGCCGGACCTGTACGTCTCGCTGCTCAGCAACGCCACCGGCTTCGAGTACAATCCAGCCGATGCTTTCGTGGATGTCGACCCGAGGTTCTATTCCGCGCGTTATCTCCGGGCGTGGCAGCTCCAGTCGGTTCTCAACGAGAAGCTGACATCGCGGTTCGACGTGGATTGGTTCAGGAACCCGAGCGCGGGGCCGTGGATGGTGAGCGAGCTTTTCTCTCACGGTCAGCGCGAGACGGCGGAAGAAATCTCGGCGCGCGTGGGAGGTGGTGCGCTCTCGTTCCAGCCACTCGCTCGAAAGATCGAGGCGCTGCTTGAAGCCTGATTGGCGGAGCGCCGAGACCGAGTTGGTCTCTCGGCTCCAGGCGATAATACGCTTCGACACGACGAATCCACCGGGGAATGAGCTGCCCCTCGCGCTCTATCTGGAAGGTGCGCTTCAGGGAGAAAGCATCGAAACCACACGGTTCGAGCCCCAGACCAACCGTGCGGTGCTGGTCGGCCGTATTCGCGGGACGGGAGCGAAGCGCCCGGTGATTCTCCTCTCGCACATGGATGTCGTCAGCACCGAGAGAGAGCGCTGGTCGGTGGATCCCTTCGCGGGCGAAATTCGCGATGGCTACCTCTACGGGCGCGGAGCGATCGACGACAAGGGGATGCTCGCTGCCAATCTGATGACGATGCTGCTGTTGAAGCGGGCGCTCATTGCGGGGCAGGCAAGTCTGTCGCGCGATGTGATCTTCCTCGCCACCGCGGATGAAGAAGCTGGCGGAGAGTGGGGAATGGGCTGGCTCGTCAAGAACCACCCCGAGGTACTCGACGCCGAGTTCGCGCTCAACGAAGGAGGGCGCACACGGATAATCGAAGGCGGACAGAGGTATCTCGCCGTCCAAAGCGCGGAGAAAGTGTCGCATGTCGTGACTGTCACCGCGCGCGGGTCGGCAGGCCACGCCGCGGTGCCGCTGCCCGACAATGCGATCTTTCGTCTCTCCCGCGCACTCGAGACACTGTCGCGATACGCCGAGCCGGTGATGCTGACCGAGATCACAAGGAGGTTCTTCGGGCAGCTTGCCGCAATCTGGCCGCGCGAACTCGAGAAGAACGCGATGCTGGATCTCGTCTCGTCGGATCCAAAACGCACCGAGGCCGGCGCGAAGCTGCTGTCGGCGATTCCCGTGTTCAACGCGGTGCTGCGCAATGGGATTTCTCCGTCCGTCGTGGAAGCGGGAAGGCAGTTCAACGTCATTCCCGCTTTCGCGGAGGCCGTGCTGAACGTCCGCACGCTGCCGGGCCATTCGATCGACAAAGTCGTAAACCGGCTGCGCGCGATTGCGTCGGAGCCGGGAGTATCGATCGAGATCACCGTTCGCGGCGAAGAGGCGCCGGCGTCGGATCCCGACTCGGAGATGTTCGCGGCCCTGGCGGAAGCGGCGCACGAGCTCGATCCAGCCATGACCGTAGTCCCGTACCTGAGCACCGGCGTGACCGACAGTGCCCGGTTGCGCACCCTCGGCGTCAAGGCCTACGGCGTGCTTCCTTTTCCGATGCTGCAGTCCGATGAAGAGCGCATGCACGGGCACGATGAGCGCGTACCGTTGGAATCGCTGCACTTCGGCACGCGGCTCATATATGGCGCCATAGAAAAAATCGCGCGTTAGGAGCTCTCAGCCGCGCGCGCGCTTTCCAAGCATCTTTGCTTGGATCGCGTCGAGGAGTCCTCCCGACCGACCGGCGCTACAATCTCAGCCGAAGGCCTATCGTCCCTGCAACTCGTCAGCGATGCGCGAGCCGTCGTACATTTTGCGCAACGCCTCCGTAATCCCGCGCGAGTGCACGCTTACCGTGCGCCCCACGTCCGCCGAAAAAATGAAGCGGTTCGAGATGCCTTCGATGTTCGAGTCGAATACGAGGCCCACCACTTCGCCATTTCGGTTGATCACCGGACTGCCCGAGTTGCCGCCGATGATGTCGTTGGTCGAAACGAAATCGTAGGGCGTGGACAGGTCGAGATTTCCCTTCCTTTGCACCCACCGCGTGGGAAGCTTGAAGGGGTCCTTGTTGTCAAAAGCTGCCGAGCGCTCGTACAGCCCATAGAATGTCGTCTTGTACGGCGCGATCGTTCCGTTCGACGGGAATGACTTTACCACGCCATCGCTGATGCGGAGCGTGAAGGTCGCGTCTGGGGGCAGTGCTGTTCCATACGCGGCAAAGAGAGCCTGCCCGATCTTCTCGCTGTTGCTTGCGATTATCGCGTTGAGCGCCATGGCTCTCGCTGCAACCGCACGGTTCAAGGGATCAATGCCCCGCGCGAGCGCGATCATGGGGTCAGTCGACGCGGCAACGGCCGCTGCGCCTCCTTGCAAGAGCGATGTCCGAAATGCCACGTCTCCGATGCGCGTCCCACGCACGAGCGCCGCTGCTGCGGCTTCCGGGGTGCGTCCCGCCAGAGCCAGGCGGACAAACGGGTCACTCGGTCCAAGCTCGCTCTGCGCGTTGCGCAGCTGGGCGGCTAGTACGAGCCTTTCGTACGCGGTGTCGATCGGGATGTTCTGAGAGAGGCGCGTAGTCATGTTACCGAGCGCCGGTCCACGATACGCTGCGAGACGATCGGCGTCGGGCTTTCCGGACTCGCTCGCGATACGAACGATCTGGCCCGCCATGTTCAAGAGCGTCGAGCTTCCGAAACTCTGGTCGCGAAGCTGCGGGTTGAAAGTCGCAAGCTCGCGTTGAGCCGCTGTGATGGCATCGAAAGTTCCGCCATACTGGGCCTGAAGCTTTGGATCCGCGGCGATGCGCGCGCGAAGCTCGGCCTCGAATGCGCGCTTCTTCGCCATGCTGAGGGTATCGAGCAACCCGGCCCGATATCCGGTTACCGCCTTCTGCGAATTCGCGTAGCCGAAGACGTCGTTCTGATATCGTCGCGCCGCCGATGTATCAGTTCGCTCGAGCTCGTCATATATCGCGAGCTGCCGCTTGTATGCGGCGAGCTGTGCCGGATAGGTCACGTCGCGAAGGAATTCCATCTGGGAGATCGTGTTCAGCCGTCCGGTCGATCCCGGGTTGCCCACCACGAAGACGAGCTCGTTCTCGACCGCGCCGGCGGCGCTCCACTTCAGATAGTCTGTCGGCGCATAGGGTTGATTGTTTTCGTAAACGCGAAGGAGCGTGAGGTCGAGGTCGTACCGTGGGTAGGTAAAGTTGTCGGGATCACCACCGAAAAACGCGATATCTCCCTCCGGCGCCATTACCAGCCGGATGTCGTTGAACCGACGGTACCGATACAGCGAGTACATGCCACCCTGGTACAGCGTCACGACCTGGCAGGTGAGCTGAGTCTGCTGGTTGCACTCCGTCTGTATCTGGTTGATCACCGCGGTTCGCTGCGCGGCCTGATCCGCGGGCGTGCTTCCGGTGATGGCGGACCGCACCCTGCTCGTCACGTCCTGGATTGACTGCAGCTGGTCGACGTACAGACCGGCGCATTTTTTTTCGTCGGCGAGAGTGCCTGCCGCAAAGCCTGTCTGGATGTAGTTGGAGTCCGGCGGCGAAGAGCTCGCGGTGCAATCGCGGCCACAGTGATGGTTTGTCATCACCAGTCCGCGAGCCGACACGAATGACGCGGAGCAGTTTGGCAGCCGCACGGAGGCAAGCCTGACGTGGTCGAGCCACTTCTGATCTGGCGCGAAGTTGTAGGTCCGGCGCCAGTAGTCGAGCGGCGGCGCGTCGAAGGTCCACATCGTGCCGAATTCCGGTCTGTAAGTCGCCGGTGGTAGCTGCGTGGCCGCGGCCGACCGCGTCGCAGTGCTCTGTCCGGAGGCTTGGGCGGACACGACCAGCGCGGAGGCGAGAGCCAACGCGCGAAGAAGTGATCTACTCGTTAGCATGTGTCGTCTTCCTTTTTTTGTGAAGGTCTTGAACAACGCGCCTTGCAAGATATCGACCGCGACATCGTCTTGCCTTGTTGCTCCGTCGAAGCCGATCTAGATTGCACGGACCTGCTCAAAACCCTTCACCCGTCATCGATGCCACAGCGCGACCGCACGCTCCAGGAGACGACCACCGCACTCTCCCCAGCCGAGGCATTGGCCGCGGCGAAGTCTTTCTTCTCTCGGCAGAGTGGTGTCTATGCGGCGTTCCCCGAACAGGAGAGTGCACGGCACATCACTCTGCGCGGACAGGGCGGGGAAGAGATCGTGATCGCAGCCTTCGCAGACCCGGGTGGAACGAAGGTGACAGGATCATCGTACCTGTTCGACCAGCAGGTCGCCCGATTCCTGGCAACGCTTGCCCCGCTGCCGATGGAAGTCCTCGATGCGGGTGACGCATGACAGCGCCGACGACGTTCGTCAACAGCCTTCGCACTCGCGGCCAGCCATTCAAGCTCGGCGCTCCGACCGATAAGCCGCTTCGCCTGAGAGCCCAGGTTCTCGAAGCGTGGGATGCGATTCTGATCGAGGCGAACCCGTCCGCGCCGGTGCGAAGTCTAAAGGAGCTCGCGCTGCGCGAGCTTTATCCGGATGTTCAGCCCGACGACGAGTATGTCGTCAAGCTCAATGGCTTCGAGATTCTGGATGAAGATGCTCCGATCTCGTCTACCGCCGCGCGCAACGGATCCACGTTTCTCATCACCGACCGCCGCCGGCGACCGGTAGAATAGCGACCCACGGTCCAATGCGGGCCGCGTTCATTTCCAACAGCGACTGTGGACGGCACGACACCGGGTGGGGACATCCGGAACACGTCGGCCGGCTGCGCGCAATTACGCGCGCGCTTCGCGAAGATCCGGAGTTCTTTCATGGCGTCGAGCACCTCGAGGGACGGCACGCAACCATCGATGAGCTCGAGCTGGTGCACGACACCGGCTACATCCGCGGCGTCAAACAACTCGCCCAGAGCGGCGGCGGCCGGCTCGATGCCGACACCGTGACTAGCAGCGGGTCGTGGGAAGCCGCCACGGCAGGGGCCGGTTGCATTTTGTCAGCGGTCGATCTTTCGGTGGCCGGCGTTCATCCGCGGAGTTTCTGCGCGGTACGCCCGCCGGGGCACCACGCGGTTCACAACCGGTCCATGGGATTCTGCCTCTTTGGTAACGTGGCGCTCGCCGCGCACTACGCGCGGAAAAAACACGGGCTCCAGAGAATCCTGATTCTCGATTGGGATGTGCACCATGGAAACGGTACGCAGGCCCTCGTGCAGAAGGAGCCAGACATCCACTTCGTCTCGATGCACCAGTGGCCGTGGTATCCCGGGACTGGCGCCGCCGAGGATCGCGGCCCGCACGGGACGGTGTGGAACGTCCCCAAGCGCCCCGGATTGCCGCGGGCCGAGTACGTGACGGCATTCGAGAGTGCCATCGACGCCGCCACCCGGGGATTCGTCCCCGATCTCATTCTCATTTCTGCGGGTTTCGATTCGCTCGCCGGCGACCCGCTCGGCGGCTTCACCCTGGAGGTCGATGACTTCGAGTCTCTCACCACCTCGGTCGTGGAGCGCGCGGACTCATGGTGTCATGGACGCGTCGTTAGCGCGCTCGAAGGCGGCTATGCGCCCGACAGGCTGGCTCAGGCGAGCATCCGTCACCTGGCCGCTCTTGCCGCATAGCGACTATCTTGAACGATGTCCCTCGCGACGTCGCGGCGCTTCCACCTCCCCCCAGCCCCAGCCCACCATTCGTCGCACCTCTTCGATACAGAGACGAGCTAAATGACAGCCGCTCTGAGACCGCTCCAGAACGTGCGTCCGACAGCCGAGCCGCAGTTGTGGAGCTGCTATACGGATGCTGGCGGGGCCATCAGGCAGGGACTTTCCATCGCTGAGCTGGGCGCCGCTCTCGCCTCTGGCGAGGGAACGCTCTGGGTGGACATCGATACCCGATCGAGCACGCAGGCTGCTCTGCTCAAGGACCTCTTCCACTTCCACCCGTTGGCGATCGAGGAAGCAGTCAACCCCGAATCGCGGGTAAAGCTGGAGGAGTTCGATCAATACGTTCTCTTGATCGTCCGCACGGTTGCCTTCTGCGAGACGACCGAAGATCCGTACGACCTCGACACGGTGAACATCAGCTTCTTCCTCGGCAAGAACTACCTGGTGACGGTCCACGGCGCGAACACGAATCCCGTCGAGGCCACCGCCGAGCTCCTGAAGCGGAAGCCGGAGCTTGCCGCGCATGGCCCGGCGCGTCTGATGCACGCAATCGTCGATCAGGCTGTGGATGCCTACTTTCCGATCATCGACAAGCTGGATGAGTTCATGGATACACTCGAGGAGAAGATCTACGGCGCGTTCGACCAGAACGCCCTCCGCGAGGTGTTCGCGGTGAAGCGGCTCGTGCTGACCCTTCGCCGCCACCTGGCTCCGGAGCGTGACGCTCTCAGCGTCCTCACCAACCGGCCGAGCAGCCTTCTCACCCCCGACACCCAGGTGTACTTCCGGGACATCTACGACCACGTCCTCCGGATCTACGACTCCCTCGAGAACTTCCGGGACCTGCTGAGCAGCACCCTGGACAGCTATCTAACACAGGTCTCCAATCGTCTAGGTATGGCCACCAAGGCCTTGGGCGTGGTAGCTACCTTCACCCTTCCGTTCGTAGTGATCAGCGGAATCTGGGGAATGAACTTTGAGCATATTCCGCTTCACAGTAATCCAAACGGCTTCTGGATCCTGCTTGCAGCCCAACTCGCTCTCGCGTTGCTAATCCTCGGTGGTCTCAAATGGCGCAAGCTTCTCTGAACGCGCTCAGGTTGTACGGCGTCGCGGCCGTGGAATCTGGCCACACGTCCAGCCTCGCGGAGGGAACGACCCTCACGCACTACAGGGCGCTGGCCGCGATCGTCGAGCCGTCCAACTATTCGGCGGTCAACATCGACGACGGCGAGATGACGAAATACCTGCGGGTGCTTGAAGAAGCCCACGCCCACGGTGCCGTGCTTCCGGCCCCGCCGGGGACCGTCTTCCAATCCATGAACACGCTGACCCGGTGGCTTGAGCTCCATTACTTCACCCTCACCGAAGCGCTGTCCGTGATCGAGGGGCACGCCGCGGCGCGTGTCAGCATCACGACCCAGGGCAACAAAGAAGACGGGGACGCACAGAAGAGCTTCGCCGCCCTGGCCGCGGAAAGCCTTCGGCTGCTTCGGAGTCAGGCAGCGGCAACCGTCACCCTCCCGCGCGCCGACGGCGACGAAGAGGAGGGCGTAGTGGCGAAAGCGTCTTTCCTCGTCGACACCCAGCGGTGGCAGGCGTTCCAGGACATCGTGTCAAAAGAGGCTCGGCGCCAGGCCGCTCTCGACTTCAAGGTCACCGGCCCGTGGCCGCCGTACGATTTCGTGCGGATGCAGTTCGGGGGATAGGGCATGTTCTGTTGCGACTGCGGGAGCTGGAACCGGTCCGAGGCAGCGCGCTGCGTGCGCTGCGGCATCCGCATGCCCGAGAGCACCGACAAGCGTCAGGCGCCGCCGGATCCCTCGGTCACGGCTCTCCGCCAGGTCACCGGCGGACGCTACACGATCATGCACCGTGTTGGCGAGGGCGGAATGGCGAGCGTCTACTACGCGCTCCAGGTCTCCCTCGACTCGCCAGTGGTGATCAAGGTGCTGCACCCCCATCTCGCCCGCGAGCACGAGATGCGCGAGCGATTCCGCCGCGAGGCCGAGTCGGCCGCGCAGCTGATGCACCCGCACATCTGCAAGATCATCGATTTCGGAATGGTCGCGGATCACGTCTATTGCGTGATGCCGTACCTCGCCCGTGGAACGTTGAGTGATCGGATTGGCGGACACCGCTCGCTCGCTCCGGAGACGACAGCGGCAGTTGCCGCGCAGGTCGCAACTGGCCTCGATTACGCGCACCGGCGCGGACTCGTTCACCGCGACATCAAGCCGGACAACATTCTGTTCGATGAAGACGAGAACGCGCTGGTCACCGACTTTGGAATCGCGACGGGTCATTTCCGAAGCCGGATGACAGGCAGCGGAAATGTCATGGGCACACCCCACTACATGTCCCCCGAGCAGGCGAGGGGAAAGCTGCTGGACGGGCGCAGCGACATCTACGGGCTGGGCGTTGTAATGTACGAGACCCTTCTTGGCTTCCCGCCGTTCGACGGCGCGGACAGCTATTCCATCAGCTACAAGCACGTGACGGAGACCGCGGTCTCGCCCGACGTAGTCGAGTCGAAAATTCCGCCACAGCTCGCGGCGATCGTCATGCGGTGTCTTGAGAAAAATCCGGCCCACCGCTTCGAGCGCGGCAACGATCTGGCCGACGCGCTGATTAACTTTCTGTCGGGCGCGTCAGCCCACCACGAGTTCCGCATGGCCCGAACAGCACGCGCCACGGCCACCGTAGCTGCCGGATAAAGCTGCGGACGGTCGTCGAGCTCGAGCCGGATTGCAAAAACGATGAAGCTCTCGCACCAGACAATCGAGCTCAACCCAATCCACCCGTTCGTCATCGCGCGGGGAGGGTACGCGCACCATCGAAACGTGATAGTGCGAATCACCGACGAGGACGGACTGGAAGGCTTCGGGGAGGCCGCGCCTAACCGGTATTACGGCGAATCGGTCGCCACAGTCCTCGCCGCACTCGGACAATTCAAGCCACTTCTGGAGCGCGCCGATCCGATGGCGCTCGAGTCGATCGAAGGCCAGTTGAACCGCGCGCTTCGGGGCAACGCATCCGCGAAGAGCGCCGTAAGCTCGGCGTTGCACGACTTGCTTGGAAAGCGTCTCGGACTTCCTGTGTACCGGATATGGGGTCTCGATCCGGCGACGGCCCCGCAGTCGAGCTTCACCATCGCGATCGCGGAAAACCACGAGCTGGAGCAGCGAGTTCGCGAAGCGGATGCGTATCCGATTCTCAAGATCAAGCTGGGAACCGATCGCGATATGGAGATTGTCCGCATCGTTCGGGACGCTGCTCCGGGAAAGCGACTGCGCGTCGATGCGAACGCGGCGTGGACGGCGAAGCATGCGGTGCGCATGGGTGAGTTCCTGGCGGAGCAGGGAGTGGAGATGCTGGAGCAGCCGGTGGCCGGAAACGACATCGAGGGGCTGCGTTTTGTCCGCAAACGCGCCAAGCTGCCGGTTTTCGCTGACGAGTCGTGCCTCGTCGCGACCGATATTCCCAAGCTCGCCGGGGCCGTAGATGGGATCAACATCAAGCTCGCCAAGTGCGGCAGTCTAAGAGAGGCAATGCGCATGGTGCACACGGCTCGCGCGCTCGATCTGCAGGTGATGGCAGGCTGCATGATCGAGAGCTCGCTCGGGATTTCTGCGATTGCGCAGATCGCGCCGCTTCTGGACGCCGCTGATTTCGATGGGGCCGCGCTGCTTGCGACCGATCCATTTCGCGGCGTCTCCATCGCGGGAGGCAGCATCAAACTGTCGGCCACACCGGGCCTGGGAGCCTCGCCTGCCCCAAGTGTGGATCTGACCACGGCGTTCCAAGGTGCGTGAAAAGCGTTCCAGGTTCGTCGAAGTCGCGTTGCCCCTCCCGCTGTTCCAGAATTTCACATACACAGTAGAAGAAGGGCTCGCGAATCCGGTTGAAGTCGGATCGAGGGTCGTCGTTCCGCTGCGCAACGGCAAGGAGATCGGTGTCTGCGTGGGAGTGAGCGACATCAGTCCGCTCAAGCGAAAACCCAAGGCAGTTCTCGAGTCGCCGGACGCCGAGCCCGCGGTAAGCCGATCTCTGCTGGAGCTGTGCAAGTGGATATCCGACTACTACGTCGTCCCTCTGGGCGTCGCTCTCCGGACAGCGCTGCCGGCCGCGCTCACGGGCGCTGACGACCCACATCCCACGCGCAAGACGCAGCGCGTCGTACGGATTGGGGTTGAGATTCCTTCGCTCCTTCAGCGTGACAAGGTCTTCGCCAGATCGCCGCAGCAACGCGCGGTTTTCGAGTTGATTGAATCCCTCGGAAACAGGATTACGGCGGAGCAACTGAGCTCACAGCTTGAGTTCTCACCTTCCGTGCTCAAGTCTCTCGAAAAGCGCGGCCTGATCATCATCGAGGACGAAGAAGTCGAGCGCGATCCATTCTCCAGTCGCGGTGGAATCTCCGCGACCCGACTCCAGCCCACGCCCGCGCAGCAGGTTGCCATCGACACGATGGCAGTGGCCGAGAAAGGCGACGTATTCCTGCTTCACGGGATCACGGGCAGTGGGAAGACGCTAGTCTACATCGAGCTGCTCCGTCGAATCGTGGACGAGCGCGGACAGACGGCGATCGTGCTCGTCCCCGAGATCGCTCTGACGCCGCAGACGGTGGACCGTTTTCGAGCGGCGTTCGGCGACCGGATTGCCGTCCTTCATTCGGCCCTCAGCGAAGGCGAGCGGTACGATGCGTGGCTCGCGCTGAAGCGGGGGGAGAAGAAGATCGTCGTCGGGGCCCGTTCGGCGGTCTTTGCCCCACTCGACAACCTCGGCGCGATAATCGTCGACGAAGAGCACGAGTCCAGCTACAAGCAGGGGGAGACGCCACGCTACCACGCTCGAGAAGTGGCAATAGTGAGAGCGAAGAACGAAGGCGCCATCACGGTGCTGGGCAGCGCGACACCGTCGCTGGAGAGCTGGGCGAACGCTGCTTCCGGAAAATACAAGCTTCTGACTTTGCCAGATCGCGTGGGCGGCGGGCGGCTACCGAAGGTGGACGTGATCGATCTCAGGCACGTCGCCACCGACTATTCGGGAATGGCGCAGGGCGGCATCGACTACGGGGCAGTCATACGGGAGCCGCTCCACGACGCATTGGTCGAATGCATGCAGCGCGGTGAGCAGAGCATTCTCCTGCTGAATCGCCGCGGCTACTCGTCGTTCATCCAGTGCATCGACTGCGGAGCAGTTGCCACCTGCCCGCACTGCAGCATCACGCTCACACACCATCGCAATCCGGAGCGTCTGATTTGCCATTACTGCCTGCACAAGGAAGATCCGCGGCCCGATTGCGCCCGCTGCGGCGGGAGGAATCTCAAACAGCGAGGGCTCGGCACGCAGCAGGTGGAGCGGCTTCTGTGCGAGAGGTTTCCGGCAGCTCGGATTGCCAGGATGGATGTGGACACCACGAGCGGAAAATGGGCGCATACTCGCATTCTCGACCGCGTGGCGTCCGGAGAGATCGACATCCTGCTCGGTACGCAGATGATCGCGAAGGGGCTGGATTTCCCGAATGTCACTCTCGTCGGCGTCGTCGACGCCGACGTGGGAATCAATCTGCCGGATTTCCGCGCGTCAGAGCGGTGCTTCCAGCTTCTGAGTCAGGTCTCGGGTCGCGCGGGTCGGGGAGAGAAGGGGGGACGGGTATTGATCCAGACGCGAATCCCGGCGCATCACGCCGTTCGCTACGCAGTGTCGCACGACTACGAGTCGTTCGTTCGCGACGAAATGGAAGGACGCGTGGATCCTCCGTATCCGCCCAATGTGCGCCTCGCAAACATCGTCTTCAGTGGCACGATCGAGGATTCGGTCGCGAAGCTCGCGATCCACGCCGGCGAATGGCTGCGCGAGCTGATCACGACTCGCGCCGGCGATGAAGTGGTCGTGGTCGGTCCTGCACCCTGTCCAATCGAGCGGATCAAGAGCCGCTGGCGCTGGCACGTACTGTTGAAATCCGAACATCCCGCGGAGCTCACCCGGGTAAGCCGCTACTTCATGGAGCGGTTCGAGATTCCCAATACGGCGCAACTGCGCGTGACACTCGATCGTGACCCGGTTGCTCTCCTGTAAACTCCCAACTGCGGTCCGAGGTTCAGTCCGCAGTTACGAGGCGTTGTAGATTTAGAGAATGACGTCTTTACGGCATCCTGACTTCAACTCTCCCGATCTGGTAAACGCTCCCGACGCGACGTTCGTTCCCGCGCCGGCTGATGGTGTGCTGCCCGAAAACTTCTTTTCAACCACCAACCTCCCGACGTACGTCCGCGTGAAGGGGACTTGGCGGATGCCCCGCGAGCCGCGCATGGATTCCGCGCTCGTGCTCGATGCCGATGGGCTCTGGATCAAAGAAGGTCGGAAGCTCAGGAAGGGCGACATGGTCGCTGTCGGCAGCGCCGAAGATGGCAGTGAGGGCATCTATGTGCACACTGGCTCCTTCCTCGCCGACGAGGAGGGAGAGTTCAAGTTCATGACGAGCGAGGTGTCGCGCGAGAAGCCTATCGACTACGCGCTGATGGCGCACATCCTCATCGAGGAGCGGGATCGCGGCGGGTATCCGATCTGGGTGACCGGGCCCGCTCTGGTGCACTCGCGCGCTCGCGCTGACATGGTCTGGTTCATCGAGAACGGCTTCGTCTCCGCGCTTCTGGCTGGGAACGCCGTGGCGGTGCACGACATCGAAGCTTCAATCTTCGGGACGACGCTTGGAATGACGCGAACCGGCGAAGCCACAATCGGCGGGCACGGTCTCCACATGCGCGCGATCAACAAGGTGCGCGCGGCGGGATCCATTGCGCGCGCGGTGGAGCAGGGAATCGTCAAGGACGGCATCATGCACGCCTGCGTGTCCCGCGGAATTCCTTTTGTGCTCACCGGCTCCATCCGCGACGACGGGCCATTGCCCGAGGTGATCACCGACACACTCGCCGCTCAGGACGCGATGAAGCGCCACACGACCCGCGCCACCATGGCGGTGCTGATCGCGACCGCGCTGCACGCCATCGCGACCGGCAACATGCTGCCCGCGTTCGTCACCGAGCCCGACGGATCGATGCGGGAGCTTCCCACGATCTGCGTCGACTCGTCGGAATTCGTGGTGAGTAAGCTGAAGGACCGCGGCACGCACCAGGCTTTCGGTGTGGTGACGAACGCACAGGATTTCATGCACATTCTCCGTCTCTACGCAGAGCGTGAGCTCAGCGAGAGACAGGCAGTGAAAGCCGACACCCAGACTTCGAAAGCACGGGCGTGATCGAGACCACGGAGAGATTTCTGCGAGACATTGCCGACCGGATCGGATTGGATGCGGTCGACGAGGTGAGACTTTTTCCGCCCCTGCGACAGTCGGGGGTGGAGACGGGCGTCGCCGTGGTGGCAGCGCTGCCGCTGCCGCCAGAAGCGGAACACACTCATACAGCTGACGAGCCGCCCGAAGCCCTGACTGAAAGCGCCGGCGACGAATTCCTCCCCATCGAGGAGGAGGATCGTGCGATCATCGTGCATCGGCACACCGTCTTCACAGCGCGATATCGCCACACCCTCAAGGGTCCGGATCGCGGAAGGTGGGAAGTCGAGGTTCAGGCAGAGGCCGACGCCCCGCTGGTGACGTTGGATCAGGTGGTGAAAGGCGTGATGAAGCGCGCCGGGGAACCATTCGAGCCTGAGAAGATCTCCGCGACGGCGTTTCGGACCATAGTCGAAGGAACGCCGCCCCTTTAGACCGCTGCGCCCGGGGCGACGGGCGTCAATCTGGCTGCAGAGGCTGGGGCGTTCTCAGCATTTGCGGCGGCGTACCGTGCGAGAACCGTGCGATGGATGTCGCGAGCATTCTCCAGGATTTCCGATGCCAGTCCGAGTTTCTCCGGCGAGATGATGAACGGATAGACCTGGTCTCCTCCGGCAGATCCGTGTGCGCCGACCTGATCGTCGAACGAGATAATGTCGTAGCCGTCGTACGAGCCGAAGAGGACGCAATCTCCCGCGTTGGACTGGCCCACCAGCGACTCGACAGCGCGAAGCACGTACGGATCGGTGCCGAACACCTCCAGCGGATTTTCGCCCGAGATACTCTCGATCTGACCATCGCGCAGGACTGCGCGCCCTTTCCTGCTCGCCAGCGCTACTCCGTGAGCCGAGACCGTCGCGACGAGTCCGATGCCGGGGTGAGCGATCAGCCGCTCGTAGAGCCTCGACCAGCGGTTGTCGGATAGAATCTCTTCGTGGGTGAGGCGCTGCTCCGTTTCGGTGAAATAGACAAGCGCAAGGCACGAGCTATAGGTCACGACGACGTCGTTGATTTTGTCCACCCGATACTTCTCGGGGAAAATGATCTCGCGCAGTCCGTATCGGCTTCTCAGCCAGTCCCGGAATCTCCGGATTCCCCTGCGGGCGCCGAATGACGCCGGCGTGAGCTGCGCAACCGCTTCCACGACCTCGGGCCCGATGTCCGCGTACTCGGTGTCCTCCGCGTAGCTGGCGATCGAGCGCGGCGTCGGCTTTCCGGAGCGGGGTGTCTCGTCCAGAATGTGCTGAACGGTCGCGCCGAGCGATTCGCCGTACTGTACGCGATAGCTGAGCGCTGGCGTCATTCCGTGGTCCGAAAGAATCACCAGATCGTAGCCCCGCCCGCCCGCGAGCTGCGCCATCCGCCAGATCTCGGTGATCCGTGCGTCGGTGCGCCGCAGGTCCACCAGGGCCTGTTTGCTCGACGGCCCGAAATGGTGCGCAAGCTCGTCGTATTGCATGAACGTGCTGTAGATGATCGGAACCCCGAGGTAGACATCGAGCAGTATGGCCATCGTCTGAAGCTCGCGGACGACCACGTTGCTCAGAATCCGGATGAATGGAAAAATCCCCTCTGCATGGGTCACCCTTCCCGCG
>DATARP010000090.1:0-5619 GCA_036264075.1 Gemmatimonadaceae bacterium | reverse complement strand
CTCGACCTGATCGGCATCGAGCATGAAGTGCGTCCCGCCAACATCGACGAGTCGATGCGTCCACGGGAGAATCCGCGCCGGCACGCGGAGAGGCTGGCTCGAGAGAAGGCGACCGCAATTGCGAAGCGCGATCCCGACCTGATAACGATCGCCGCGGATACGATCGTCGTGGTAAACCGAAAAGTGCTCGGCAAGCCCAAAGACGCCGCAGACGCGGCGCGGATGCTTGCGCTGCTCAGCGGGCGGGAGCACGTAGTCACGACGGCGGTAGCCGTTTCCCGGGGCAGGAAGCTTCGCTCGGCGGTGGAGGAAGTGCGCGTGAAGTTTCGACGCCTGCGCGATGACGAGATCGATGCGTACATCGCGACCGGAGAACCGATGGACAAGGCCGGAGCGTACGGCATTCAGGGCTTCGGCGCGACGATTGTCGAGCGGATCGAGGGTGATTATTTCGCCGTAATGGGACTGCCTATTGTGAGGCTCATAGGGCTGCTTCGGGATGTCGGGGTGCAGTACCGGTTCGGGAGTATTGCGACGACTGAGAGGTAGGGGTGTTCTGGGGCATCTACAAACTGAAGCAGGGAGCTCTGGGCTTTGCGGCCAAAGCTTAGGGCTTTTCTACCCGAGGTGGCCTACCAAGCGTTGACGTGGCCTGCCACCAGATCCGGCCGCCGACGGAATGGCTCCCAGCTAAAGCGAAGTTGGCTCAGAGCTCCCCGCTTCAGTTTGTAGATGCTTACGAGCGTCGCGATCTGTAATCAACTGCTTTGCCTGCTCGACGACTCGCCTCTCATTATCAAACGCGAGCTGGCTCACTGCTTCGTCGATGGGCACCCACCGCGCCTCGTTGACCTCCCAATCGTGGTTGGCGGTGTCGCCCGATAAATAGCGCAGCAGGTAGAAGTGAACGCGCTTGTGAAATCGAACCCTTTCACCTTTGTCGAGACCCGCGAACCAGTACTCGACCGTCTCGATGTGCTCGACCACTTCGCTCTCGGTGCCGCCCTCTTCGCGCGCTTCGCGCACGGCGGCGATTTTCGGATCCTCGTCCTTCTCGACAAGCCCCTTCGGCAGCTGCCACCTGTTGTTGCCCCCGACAGCAACGATCACGACGTCGATGCGATCGCCCTCGGCTCGGAAGACGACGCCACCAGCGGATATCTGCTCCCGCACCGGCAGCTTCACTTCGCCACGCCCGCGTACCTGCGCTGCCACAGCGCGATTTTGTCCAGCACGTCCTGCGTTTCGATCCGCGACATTCGCCCCGGGCGATTCTCCATCGAGATCGGGTAATCCTCTCCGGGGTCGCCGTAAGCGTCGATGATCAAATCCTTGAATTTGCGGTACGGCCCTGTGCGCTTTGGATTTGTGTAGCCCATGAGACTGATGACCGGCCGATCGAGGGCGACGCTCATGTGGAGCGGACCGGTATCAGGTGAGAGCACCAGCGAGGACGCATCGAGGATCGACACCAGCTTGCGCAGTCCGCTCCCCAGCTCCGAGCGGGGGTTGTGCCGCGCTCTCTCCATTACGATCCGCTCGGCGTTCAACTCGCGGTCCGATCTGCCGCCGACCAGCACCGGCTGCATTCCGAATTGTTCGTACAGTGCATCGGCCACCTCTGCCCAGCGCTCAGGAATCCAGTCCTTCTCCGGCTTACTGGTCGCGACGACGATGGACGCGATCGGCCTCTCGGTCGATGCGCTGAATTCGCGTTGCCACACGCGCTCCGCCGCATTCGGCCCGAAATCCCACTCGACTGGCTCAGGCGAAACGCCGAGCGCGTAGAGGAATTCGAAATACTGATCCTGGACGTGCTGAACGGGCTGTTTGGGAATCTTCCTGTTCGTGAACAGCCAGTTGAAGTCCCTCGCGCGAGAGCGGTCGAAGCCGAGTTTTACAGGAGCGTGCGTGAAGGCGGTGACGATGCCTGCCTTGAAGTAGACCTGGAGGTTGATCACGAGGTCGAAGCTCCGCTTCGCCAGCTCGGCCCGCACGTCGGCGAATGCGCGCCAGCCTTTCGCTCGATCGAAGATGATTATTTCGTCCACGGAACGATGGCCCCGCACCAGCGCCGCCGGACCTGGTTGCAGCACCCAGGTTATTCTGGTCTTCGGATTCACGCGCTTGAGAGCGTTGATGACCGGCAGCACGTGCACGGCGTCTCCAACGGCGCTCATCATCACAATGCAAATTTTGTCGGGAACGTTCGCGGTCCCGGCAGCGCTCACTCGCTGCTCCGGAGACGCAGGTACTCCTCATCTTCGGCGGAGTAGGGAAGCTCGAAATTGTCCCGCCATTTGCGCAGCGAGCGAATGAGCCGGTCCAGGTTAGCCTTCGCGACGAGAGGGGAACCCGGCGCGCTGAAACGAACGCGATCCACATCGAGCACGTGCGCGTCGAGTCCTTCGCCGTCGCCCGCCGTGAGAAGCACGTTCTTGAGATTCAGATCCGGATGATGAGCGCCCGCATGCGTGAGCGCGCGCAGGAGTTTTACTATCGCGTCCAACACCATCACCCGGTGGTCGTGGTCCGTGACTTTGGCGAGTGCGACGGAGAGGTCATGGCCATTCTCGATTTCTCTGGTTGCAATGTCTGACCGCCTGAGCACCCAGTTCTTCGGATACGAAACATAGGCGACCACCTCCGGGGTGCTCACTCCGCTCGCGCGCAGCCGCAGCGAGGCGATCAGCTCGCGAAATCCACGTGTCGGCAGGACGAAGAGATCTTTGCTCAACTTTGCCATCCAACCGCCGCGCATATTGTGGCGGACCACCACGCGCCCGCACGTGCCGGGCAGGTTCACGGCAAATACCGGCGCCCGCCCCACGAGGGGAACCGCGTCCGGCTGACGCGCGGCGTACTCGTAAAGCCCTTCCTGTTCGAGCACGCCGCGGATACTGGCAGCGCAGCTCATGGTTGCGACCACTCGGGCGCCGCCGACGGCGAACCGCTCATAGGACGGAATCGTGACGCCGACCATTTACTGAGGCTTCCCGTCTTGACGCACCGATGCAATCGCGTTGAGGAGTGCCTGGGCCTTGTTCGTTGTTTCTTCCCACTCGCGCTCGGGGACCGAATCGGCAACGATCCCGGCGCCCGCCTGCACCGACGCAACCCCATCGGCGATGATACAGGTCCGAATCGTGATCGCCAGATCCATTCGGTTCCCGCCAGCAGCGATGTATCCGATCGCTCCGGCGTACGGACCGCGCGACACAGGCTCCAGCTCGTCAATGATCTCCATCGCGCGAATCTTCGGCGCGCCGGTCATCGTCCCGGCCGGGAACGTCGCGCGGAACACGTCGAGCGCGGACAGTCCGTCGTTGAGATCCCCCTCGACCTGGCTGACGATGTGGAGCACGTGTGAATACTTCTCGACCTTCATGAGCTCCGTGACTTTGACGGTTCCGTACTTCGCCACGCGGCCGACGTCGTTCCGCCCCAGGTCGACAAGCATGACGTGTTCGGCGCGCTCTTTCTCGTCGGTGAGAAGCTCGGCGGAGAGTTCGTCATCCTGCGCCGGCGTCGTGCCGCGTCGCCGAGTGCCGGCGATGGGGCGAAGTGTAATGTGAGAGTCCGACACGCGCACGAGCAGCTCCGGCGAGCTTCCGACGATCTCCACGCCGTCGAGCACGAGATGGTACATGTAGGGCGACGGATTGATCGCTCGCAGCGCGCGGTAGAGGTCAGAGGGTTCGAAGTCGAGCGGGACATCTATGCGTCTGGATAGCAGGGCCTGGAAGCAATCGCCCGCGCGGATGTATTCCTTGATGCGGTCGACGTGTGCCATGAAGTCAGCTCGCGCGTAGCTCGACCGCCCTTCGACCGCCGGGGCAACGACATCCTGCGACATAGACTTGAGGCGTCCCGGCGCCCTCAGTCTGGCGCGAATGTCCTGAAGCTCTCGGCTCGAGCTCTCGTAAAGCTCTGTCAGCTCCGCATCGCTCGACCCGCCAGGCACTGGCACCGAGATGACTATGCGCGCGCGCCCGTGAAGATTGTCGAGGATCACCAGCGAGCGCGTGAAGACGAACAACGCGTCGGGCGCACCGAGGCCGCCCGGCGGGCGATTCGGCAGCTTCTCGATGAGCCGGACCACGTCGTAGCTGAAATATCCAACGACACCGCCCCAGAATTCTCCGAGCTCCGGCACCTTTGCGGCCTTCACGCCGTCGATCATGGCAGCAAGGTCCGCGAGCGGATCATCCGGCGTGCGGGCGTTGTGCCAGCCACGGTCGTCAGTCCAGTCTTCAACGACGCCGTTCAGAAGGCGCCACGCGCTGCGCGGTTCGGAGCCAAGATAAGTGTATCGCGACCACGTTTCGCCGCCGGCGGGGGCAGACTCCAGCAGGAACGCGAACGGCCCGCGCCGAATCTTCGCGAATGCCGAGACTGGAGTGTCCGTGTCGAGCAGACAATCCTTCCAGATCGGGACGAGCGTCGCATTTGCAGCGCGCTGCTTGAATTCTTCGAGGCTCATTGGTGCGCGCGCCGCAAGTATGCCCGCAATTGCTCCGGCTCAGCCCGCAAGTAACTTTCCTCCATGAAGCTTCGCACGACTATCCGGGTCCTCGCGATGATCGTCACCGCGGGCAGGCTCGGCGCTGCGCAGACGTGGAACGATGCACGCACTCGCGCGCTGGTCGAGCGCGCTACCGAACGCAGAGCGAATCAGCTCGCGGATACCGCTCTCGTCGACTACAAGGCGACTGCGCACGGCTACGTAACCTTCCTCGCACAATTTGGAGAAGGATTTCCCGAGCCGCCAAAGATCGTGAAAGCGGACGAGCTGGGGTTGGAAGTCTATTGGCGTGCTCCCGATCTGAGCAAGCAGCGGATCATGGGACGCCGCGACACGCTGTTGCTTCCAACCGACATCAACTACCACCGCGACCACCTGGGAATCGTTCAGAACAACTTCAGAAACATCATCCGAATCGGCGAGGGAGACGAAGTCCAGGACGTTCCTCATCCGCTGTCTCCAGTGGGACTCCAGGAATACGACTACGCCATTCACGATTCACTCCAGATTCGGCTGGGCGACAGGGTGCTGGATGTTTATGAGGTGAGAGTCCGCCCGAAAGACGATCGCAAGCCCCGGGCTGTCGGCGCTGTTTTCATTGATCGCGAGAGTGGGGAAGTCGTCCGCATGGCGTTCAGCTTCACCCGCGCGGCTTTGATGGATAAGGATCTCGAGGATGTCTCGGTCGTTCTCGAGAATGCTTTGATAGAGGGCCGGTTCTGGCTTCCGCGTCGACAGGAGATCGAGATCCGGCGAACGGGCTCCTGGCTCGACTACCCAGCGCGCGGAATCATTCGCGGGCGCTGGGAGATCTGCTGCTATCAGGTAAACACGGGGATTCCAACGAGCTTCTTCGCGGGACCAGAGATCGTGATGGCCCCGCCCGCGGATCGAGCGCTCAGGCCGTTCCCGTTTACCGGTGGCGTGCTCGACTCACTGCCTCCTGATGTGCGGGCCGTCACCGACGAGGACGTCAAGAAAGTGCAGGAAGAAGCTCGCGCCCTGGTTCGAGGCCAGGCGCTTGCCCGCAGCCGCAACCTTGCCCTCTCCGCGCGGCATGTGTCCGACATGATTCGGTTCAATCGGGTGGAGGG
>DATARP010000049.1:0-4014 GCA_036264075.1 Gemmatimonadaceae bacterium | reverse complement strand
AAGATTCGTGAATCCGAATAACACGACGACGCGCTGGAACGGAATCGGAATCGGCGCACCCGTGGGCACGGCCGTAAAATCCGTCTCGGCTGGAACTGTCGCGTACGCGGGCCCTATGGGGACCTACGGAAACACCGTCATCCTGGAGCACGGCGGCGGAGACTATTCAGTGTACGGCTCGCTCGACCGGATCGATGTGAAGAAGGGGACGCGAGTGATCAAAGGCCAGGCCATCGGCACAGTCGGCGTAAGCGATCCCGCCCTCGGCTCACACCTTCACTTCGAGATCAGGCGCGGCGGCCCAGCGGTGGACCCCGCGGAGTGGTTGCGGGCAGCCAGGTAGGCCACTGGAAGAGAACTGGCTACCGGGACCACGCATGGGGAATGAAAGTGTCCGAGTGGGCAGCTAACTCTTAGAGTAGCGTCCCGTGCAAAACCAGGAACGCCACCGAGAAATAGATCACCAAGCCCGTGACGTCCACCAGCGTCGCCACGAAGGGAGCCGACGCGCTCGCGGGGTCGAAGCCAATGCGTTTCAATAGGAACGGCAGCATCGATCCCGCCAGCGATCCGAACGCAACGATTCCGACGAGCGAGAATCCCACCGCGATCGCCAGCAGCATGAAGTGCGGGCCGTAGTTGAAGATGTGCAGGTCCTGCCAGACCACGATTCGGCTGAAGCCGATGATGCCCAGAATCACACCGAGCACGAGTCCCGTCGGGAGCTCCCGCACCGCGATGCGCCACCAGTCCCGAAGCTTCAGCTCCTGAAGTGCGAGCGCGCGTATCACCAGAGATGTCGCCTGGGATCCGGAGTTACCGCCAGAGCTCATTACTAGCGGGATGAACATCGCCAGCACCGCGGCCCTCTCGATCTCGCCCTGAAAGCGCTGCATTGCTGTCGCGGTAAGCATCTCGCTCAGGAAGAGTGCGCACAGCCATCCAGCGCGCTTGCGGATCATGTCGAGGAAGCTGATCTCCATGTACGGCGCGTCGAGAGCTTCCATACCACCGAAACGCTGGACGTCCTCCGTCTGCTCCTCTACGAGTGTGTCGATGACGTCGTCGACCGTGACAATGCCGAGTATGCGGCGCAGATCGTCGATGACCGGCACGGCCAGCAAGTTGTATTTCGAGATCAGTCGCGCGGCTTCTTCACGGTCGGTGTCAGCGGCAACCGTCAGCGGCGCGCGACGACTGCCGACTTCCAGCACGTTCTCGTCGCGCGGTACGGTGAGAAGCTCGCGCAACGACACGACGTGTACGAGCGTCTGGGTTTCCGGATCGACCACATAGATCGCGTAGACGGTCTCCTTCCGCCCGCCAACCTCGCTGATCAGGCGCAGAGCCTGGTCCACCGTCCAGTCGGACGGGATGCTGACGAACTCCGTCGTCATGATTCCGCCGGCGGTGTTCGCCGGATACTCGAGAAGTCTCTGGAGCGCCGCACGCGTCGAATCGCTCACCGTCGCCAGCAGCCGCGGCCGATCCTCGGGCGGGACTTCGCGGAACAGGTCCGCCTGCTGGTCGGCGGACATCGCCTCGATCAGCTTCCCGACCCGGGAATGATCGATGTGCTGGATGATCGCACAGCGGTGTCGGGTGAGCTCGGGCTCGTCGAACACCTGCACCGCCATGTCGAATGGAAGAGAGGCCATCACCTTCGCAGCCGCCTCAGGGGGCAGCTCCCGCAACGCTTCGGCTATATCCGGCGGGCGCAGCTCCCCGAGTGCTTCCTGGAGCTCCTCTGGATCGTCATGTACAAGGTAGAGAAGCTGCGCGACTGTTTCTGGAGAAATCTCGATCATATTTGGAGCAGCTTTGATTCCGAGACGAATGTTTGTTCCAGCGTTCACACCACTCCTTGCGTAGACGAAGCTGTGCTCCGGAAGTTGCGCGGGTTGGTCTGATCACAGTGCACGGTTACATTGAACGCGGTCGGTGTTGGCAACCAAGGGGATATGACGCCAGCTAGTCGCTTCACGCGAGCTGTTCGAGGTTGGATCTTCATCGGCGCCCTCGCCCAGGCATTTTTGCCGGGCGTCGTCGGCGTTGTTGATGCGTCAGCGGCGGGAAGCGTTGCGTCGGCGGCTGTTCAGCCACACGCCGAATCCCATGGCACCCCGAAGTGTCCGCGCGTGCACCAGGAAGACAACTGCGCCCTGTGCCAGTTCGTCAGCGGAGCGGTCGCGCCGGCCGCAGCCCCAACGCCACTTCCAGGCGGTCGGTCGGCCTCACACGAAGTCGTCCGCAGTCGTGCGCTCTCTTCAGAGTGCCTGACCGACGGATCCCCCAGCCTCCCCCGCGCCCCGCCAGCGCAAGCGTAATCCATAGCCGAAGAAGCTCGAGCTTCTTCGCGCCGAGTTTCATCACTGGAAAACGCCCGCCAACGGCAGGCCGTTGGCGCATAACAGCATCCATCAATCGAGGCTACTAAATGCAGCTCAAGAACGAGCGTCTAGCTCTCTGGGGAGTAGCGGCCGCAATCGCCCTGGCGATCCCGTTTGTCACAGCGGGAGCGCGTCCAGCCCCATCGCGGACGACAATAAATTCGGACATCACAGGTACCGTCACCGACAGCGCGAGCGGCCAACCGCTACCGAGCGCCGAAGTGAGCGTGATGCGCGGCATCGAGATCGTGTTCAACGCGTCGACCGATGCGTTCGGCAGATACACTGCCCACAACATCTCTCCGGGCACCTACACCGTCGCCGCACGCTTTCTGGGTTTCCGCCCCGAATCGAAGACGGTCGTTGTCGGCGAAGCGACAGGGGACATCCGCCTCGACTTCGCGATGACACCGGTAGCGATAAATCTGTCCGAGGTCACAGTCACCGCGTCCGCACCGCTTGCGGTCGACACGCGAACTGGCGACCAGAGATTCAAGCAGGAGCAATATCACGGAGCGCCGACGAACACCACGTCGCAGATTCTACAGCAGTCCATCGCTGGTGCCGCGCGCGCTCCGACGGGCGAGGTCCACATCCGTGGCCAGCACGCCGAATACACCTATTACGTGGATGGCGTGCCTGTTCCTGCGGGAATTTCAGGAAGCCTGAACGAACTGTTCGATCCCTCGGTCGTGAACGAGATCAACTTCAAGACTGGCGGATGGGACGCGGAATACGGGAACAAGAACGCAGCGGTGGTTGACATCACGACGCGGATCCCGGCCGGCGGCTTTCACTACGACGCATCAGGGTACGCCGGTTCGTTCAATACCAGCGGTGAAGCACTCAGCGCGAGCACCAATGCGGGCAAGTTTGGATACTTTTTCTCGGGGGCTCACCAGAGTACCGACATGCGCCGAGAGCCGGTGATCCTCGATCCCAGCACAAACCAGGTCGACAATTTTCACAACCATGGTGACGATATCTTCGGCTTTGGGAAGATCGAATACAGTCCCAGCCTCAACGACGTCGTCAATCTCGAAGGAAATCTGTCTCGCACCAGATTCCAGGTCCCCTACGACACTGCGGGCAACAATGTCCAGGACGACCGGCAGCGCGACTTCAACAGCTTTGTGAATCTCGGGTGGCGCCACCAATTTTCCGGTCCAGCGTATGCTGCCGGGGGCGCGAACGCCAGTGAGGCGGTAGTACCTGAGCTGTTCCTCGGATTTTTCTACCGCTCCGGGAGTCTGCGCTACACTCCAGGAACGCAGGATTCCCCGCAGTTCGTTTTCTTCCCGGATACGACCCACTACAACATCCAGGAAAACAGGAATTTCAACACCGCCGGCGTCAAGGCGGATTACACTTTCACGCCGGGCCACGAGCTCCAGTTCAAGCTGGGAACCCTTACCCAGTTTACGCGCGGGCGCGAGGATTTCGTCACGTCGAACACTGCCGGACAAACGGGACCGGCGTCGAACTCGGCGTTGAAGGGTTATGACGCCGGAGGCTACGCAGAAACCGCGTATTCACCGGTTGAGGAATTCGAGATTCGCACTGGGATCAGGTACGACGCCCACAATGCGCCCTTCGCCGGCACTCAGTCGCAGTGGAGTCCGCG
>DATARP010000047.1:0-5598 GCA_036264075.1 Gemmatimonadaceae bacterium | reverse complement strand
TAGTAAAGTCTGGTCGTGGTAACCCGGTGCCTGGCATCTACGCACTCTCTGGCACCTCACACCCCGTTCAGTTCAGTTGGCACCTCACACCCCGTTCAGTTCAGTTGGCACCTCACACCCCGTTCAGTTCAGTTGGCACCTCACACCCCGTTCAGTTCCGTTGGCACCTCCCTTATTGACAGCCCAGCCGCCGCCCAATAGAACAGAGTCAATCTCCCCATAGCCCCCCGACTGAGCCCCCATGCGCCGTCTCCACGTCCTCATCTCCCTCGCCGCCCTACCTATAGTAGGCACATCTGTCTCGTTCCTCGGCGCCCAGGCCGTCAACCCGCCAACGGCGCGAATCATCCCGAAAATCGACACCCTCCACGGCGAAATACGCACCGACAACTATTTCTGGATCCGCAACAAATCAGACCCACAGGTGATCTCGTATCTCGAAGCGGAGAATGCGTACACCGCGGCGCGGATGAGGCACACCGAAGCCCTCCAGAGAAAACTCTACGACGAGATGCTCGGCCGCATCAAGGAGACGGACCTCTCCGTCCCCTATCTCGACCACGGGTACTGGTACTACAACCGTACCGAGAAGGGAAAGAGCTACCCGATCCGGCTGCGGAGGAAGGGATCGCTCGACGCGCCAGAGGAAGTCGTCATCGATGAGAACGCGCTCGCGGCCGGCAAGAAGTTCTCGAGCCTCGGCGATTGGGCGGTGAGTCCCGGCGGATCGCGCTTCGCCTACCTGCACGACACGACCGCGCTCCGCGTTTACACTCTCTACGTCAAGGACCTGAGCACGGGTCGGCTACTCGGCGACTCGATCCCGGCCGTCGTCCCGTCGGTAGCGTGGGCCAACGACTCCATTCTCTTTTACCAGAAGGCTGACTCAGCCCGCCGCGCCAACGCTGTCTGGCGCCACGTGATCGGCACTCCAGTCGCGAACGATGTGAAAGTCTTTCAGGAAGACGACGTCCTCGACAACGTCGGCATCGTTCGCTCGAAGAGCGGAAAGTTCGTCTACATCCAGGACGACGGGTTCACGTCGTCCGAGTGGCGAATGATTTCGACGGCGAACCCAACCGCAATGCCGCAGGTGATCGTCAAGCGGAGCCCGAACGTCGAGTACCAGATCGACGACATCGACGGGGCGTTCGTCATGGTCACCAACTACAACGCGCGCAACTTCAAGGTCCAGCGAGTTCCCATCGATCAGGTCGCCGGCGGCAACTGGCTCGACATGATCCCCGCCACGGATTCAGTCTTCATCGAGTACGTGAGCACGTTCAGGAACAATCTTGTCGTCATCGAGCGATCGGGAGGATTGCGGCGGCTGCGCGTCGTCGATCTCCGGAACAACGCGGTCCACTACATCACGTTCCCCGAGTCAGCGTACGCGGTGAGCCCCACGCAGAACGTCGAGTTCGACACACCACTCCTGCGATTCTCATACAACTCGCTGGTCACGCCGCCGTCGACCTACGACTACAACATGGCGACCCGGCAGCGCGACCTGAAAAAGCGACTGGACGTTCCGGGGTACGACGCGTCGCGTTACGAGGTCAAGCGGTTCATGGTGACAGCGCGCGACGGAGCGCACGTGCCCGTGTCGATGATCGTGCGCAAAGGATGGAAGCAGGACGGAACTCGACCGCTCCTCCTCTACGCTTATGGCTCGTACGGCGCCACCACAGAAGCCGGCTTCAACTCCGCGGTGCTGAGCCTTGTCGACCGCGGCTTTGCCTACGCCATCGCCCACATCCGTGGCGGGCAGGAGATGGGCCGGGCGTGGTACGACGAGGGGAAGATGATGAAGAAAAAGAATACGTTCTTCGACTTCATCGACGTCGCACAGTACCTGGTCGACAACAAATACACCAACAAGGACAAGCTCATCGCCAACGGCGGCAGCGCCGGCGGTCTGCTCATGGGCGCGATCACCAACATGCGCCCCGATTTATTCCACGCGGTCGTTGCCGACGTGCCGTTCGTCGACGTGATCAACACGATGATGGATGCGTCGATCCCGCTCACAGCGCAGGAGTGGCAGCAGTGGGGCGATCCCCACATCGCCGATCAGTACGCGTACATGCGCTCCTACTCCCCGTACGACAACGTAGAGCGAAAAGCGTATCCCTGGCTACTGGTTACGACGTCACTGAACGACTCACAAGTCGGGTACTGGGAGCCCGCGAAGTGGGTGGCGAAGCTGAGAGCGCTGAAGACGGATAACAATCCGTTGCTGCTCAAGGTCAACATGGCTGGCGGACATGGTGGGTCATCGGGACGATACGACGTCCTGCGAGAAAGGGCGTTCCGTTACGCCTTCATGCTCGACGCGGTGGGGATAGGAAGGTGAAGGCACACCCTTTGCCCCCCAACAATACAACCCAAATTCCACCGTAGAGAAGCTCCCATGATTCCTCGCATCACCGCGATCGCCATCGCCTCGATCCTGCTCGGCGCCTGTGAGTCCCCGACCGCCCCCACAACGGCAGAGGCTGTCGCAGCACCGACCCGATCACTTGCCGCGAGCGCCAGGACTGACCAGCAGAGCTGCACGTTCTCACGCGGCACGACGACGTGTACCTCGGCCGTGCAATACCAGGAAACGTCGAGCCACTCGGAGTACAGCGGCTGCCTTTACGGTCCGAACGGCGTGCCCGGAAGCCGCGTCAGAACCTTTTCCGACGTGTACCTGGTTACCGTAACCACCACGACCTACCGTCGGGGCAAATCCGATCACGTCTACGACTCACAGACCACCACTTCCCGCCAGCTACTCAGCTCGAGGCAGGTATCGGACGTCTGCCAACCGATCTAGACGACTCAGTCCCGGAAAGCCCCCTGCCGGGACCGGCCCGACGGCTCCCGGCCGGTCGGGCTCAGTTGCAGCTGGATTCTCATTCTTGCCGATCGACCAGGTGAGTGCTAGCTCTGAGGAATGTTCCGGAAGCCCCGCGACGATGAGATCGATTCGTACGGTCTGACCCACCCCGGCCTGGTCCGCCCATCCAACCAGGACCACTTTCTCATCGGTCAGCTGCGCCAGCGATTTCACGTGAAGCAGTCGAGCTTGCCCGACTTCGCCGAGCTTCCGGTGGCCGAGGAAAGGATCGCGTCGCTGATGATGGTCGCGGACGGCGTCGGCGGTGGGCAGAAAGGAGAAATGGCCAGCCGCCTCGCTCTCGAGGAGCTGACGCAGTACATCACCGAAAGCGTGCGCTGCTACTACAGCGCCGACTCGGGTGACTCCGATTTCACCCGCGCGCTCGAAGCTGGCGCGATAAAGAGTCACCACGCTGTGATCGAGCGCGGCACGTCGGATCCCGATTCGCGCGGCATGGCAACGACGCTCACTCTCTGGATCGGTGTGTGGCCGTGGTGTTATCTGCTGCAGGTCGGCGACTCCCGCTACTACCAGTACCGCGACGGCAAGCTGGTTCAGATCTCCCGGGACCAGACGATGGCGCAGGAACTCCTCGACAGCGGGGTCTTCGCCAGGTCGATCGCCGCGGGAAATTCTCCACTGTCGAACATGCTGTCGAGCTCCATTGGCGGGCACCAGACCGCGCCCGTCGTCAAGCGGCTGCCCAACTCCTGGTCGACGACCCACCTGCTGTGCAGCGACGGGTTGACCAGGCACGTTCCCGACGCGCGCATCGCCGAGCGACTGCGTGAGATGGAATCGGCCCGGCAGGTCTGCGAGGATTTGCTTCAGGACGCGCTCGATGGAGGCGGCACCGACAACATCACCATCACAGTCGGAAGAGTTATCGCCAGGGAAGGTGAACAATCGCGGGAAAGCTGAAGCTCTTCATCGTGCTGGCGGCGCTCCCTCTCGCGCCGCCCGTCGTCGCTCAGAATAACTCCGCGACGACCGGCCAGGCTCACATCGTGGGCGTAGTGATAGACAGCCTGAACGGCGGATACCTGTCAGGCGCCGACGTCATGGTACAGGGCAGCCCAGCACTCACGCAGACCGATTCCCTCGGCAGATTCAGAATCGACAGCCTCACTCCCGGGATGTACCAGATCGGCGTATACCACCCTCGGCTCGATACTCTCGGGCTCATGCTGGCGACGCAGCCCTTTCGTGTCGGTCCCGACAGCTCGAGCACGATTGTGCTGGCGGTCCCCGCGGCGGAATCAATCATTCGCGCAACGTGCCCCGCACAATCCGGCGGGAAAGCCAGCTCTGCGATCATCGGACACGTCAACGACCCGGAAACGCTGCAACCTGTCGTGGGCGCGGAGGTAACCGCCGTCTGGGACGAGATCGAAGTCTCCGGGAAATCCGACTTTCGCCGGACTCCGCGATCGGCGCGCGCTGTTACCAACAAATCGGGAGCGTACGTGCTCTGCGGACTTCCCAGCTCGCTGCGGGCGACGCTGCAGGCGCGGCTCGGTCTCGCCGTGACCGCCGAAATTCCAATCGCGCTGAGCAGCAAGCCTGCGGAGCTGGTCGGGCGCACACTCCTCCTTTCTCCCCGGGACTCGTGGCGGGAAAACGGAAACGCCACCGTCTCGGGCGTGGTCGTCCTCGAAGGAAGCGCCACGAATGCGGGCAGCAGAGTCGAGCTGGTCGGAACGGACATCGTCGTCAGAACGAACGACGACGGAGAGTTCACGATGCGGAATCTCCCGTCGGGCAGTCACACGCTGTTGGCCCGTCACGTCGGCTTTGGCGCGGAGATCGTTCCGGTCGACCTCTCGTCGCGGCAGCCGAAACGGGTGACCATCAAGCTGCCCAAATTCGTGGCCATGATGGATCCGGTCCTCGTCACGGCGCGACGGATGTCGGCGCTCGAGAGAGTCGGCTTCGTGCAGAGGCAGAAAGCCGGATTCGGCCATTTCCTCGGCCCTGACCGGTTCCAGAACATCCATCTTCAGCGAGTCACCGACATTTTGCTACACGTGCCGGTGGTGCGCGACAAGTGCGTCCAGTACTGGGTGGACGACACTCTGTACCAGGAGCTGGATCCGGGGGACATCAACTTTTATGTGTCGGGCAGCGAGATAGTTGCCGCGGAGATTTACGAGAACCTTAGCACGCCGGCGAGGTACATGCGCTTTGGGGGCTGCACCATCGTCGTGCTGTGGACCCGGCTGAAAGTACCCGCCTCCTGAGCGTCCGAGGGGCAAAACGGACGACTGCTCGACAATCCGTCGGCCCCGACGGATAAAGCGTCGGTGCCGACGTATTGCAGATTGCGACACCAACTCGCAAAATGCGGCGATTTGGCGAGGGACGGGCCTGGAGGCGTACACCGTAACCTAATGTGCGACAACGAGTTAGGTGCCGGTGCCGGCCTGGAGCGGCCATTGCCTCTACAAGCGGTTGCATCGGCGAGTAGCGCCCAGTCTATGACATGAGGCCGCGATAGCAGCCCGTCGAATTCTAACGCTTCAGGAGATTGAAAATGAGCAACAAAAAGGGTTTTACACTTATTGAGCTTCTGATCGTGGTCGTCATCATCGGCATTCTTGCCGCGATTGCGATTCCGAAGTTTGCGAACACGAAGGACAAGGCGTATGTCGCCGCGATGAAGTCTGACCTTCGTAACCTCGCGACGTATGAAGAGCAGTATGCCGCCGACA
>DATARP010000280.1:0-3185 GCA_036264075.1 Gemmatimonadaceae bacterium | reverse complement strand
CCCTGCCTTCCAAAACTCGTGTATTGATCAGTTCGTTGTAGACAGCCTCAATTCCGTCGTCTACTCTCTTTCCAGAGTCCCGCACCCCCAACGTCCGCAATCGGGAAAGAGATGCACCTATCTCACGTCCGAGTGGTTGGACCGAGCCCAAGTGCGCTGGTGCAACGCCGCGCGATTAGTCAACTTCTGTCCTCGGCTTTTTCGCAGCTTCTGCCACCACCTTCGACCAACAGGGAAAGGAGTCACTCACATGGCACGTAGAGCCATTCACACTGTCTTGTTCGCGGGCATTCTTCTCTGGGCTTCATTCGCAGCGGCGCAAAACGTCTCAACCAACGGCGAAGGACTATCGATTCACGGGTGGGTCGACGCCACCGCCTTCCTGCAGAATCAGAACTTCACCTTCGGCAACGGCCAGAACGCCGAGTTTCCGAACGCTCCGCAGACGACCACCGATCGCTGGTTCCTCGACGGCGACGTCCGCAATACCCGCCTGACGTTCAACTGGGGCGGACCAAAGATCAACGACGACACGAAAGTGAACGCGACGGTCGAAGGCGACTTCTTCGGCGGCTTCAATGGGACGGGCGGTTTCAGCAACGCGCAGGAAACGCCGCGTCTCCGCCTCGCGTACGTCGACCTCGTTCACGGCTCGACGACGCTCCGGATTGGCCAGGGATGGGCGCCGCTATTCGGCACCGTGGCGGCTTCGTACTCCCATCTCGCCTTCCCGATCGGCTACGGCGCGACCGGCGACGTCGGCTGGCGCTTCCCCGGCGTCTTCCTCTACCACGACCTCTCGAAGACGACGAAGTTCACCCTCGGTGTCTTCCGCAACACCTGGAGCACCCCGGGCAACCTGATCGACTCCGGCAGCGCCGGCCAGGCCTCGGCGCTCCCGCAGGTCGAGGCCCGCTTCGACTTCGGCGGCAAGACCGCCTCCGGCGCGTGGAACACCTACGTCGTCGGCCACCTCGACAAGAAAGACCTCTCGGGCGCCGGCGTGAAGTCGCCCAACGACTCGCTCACCGGCTGGGCCGGCGAGGTCGGCGGCAAGATCACCGCCGGCAAGGCCATGCTCCAGGGCAACTTCTACACCGGGAAGGCGATCGGCCAGGAGTTCGGCCAGATCGCGCAGTTCGGCGACATCAAGAGCTGGGGCGCGTGGGTCCAGGGCGGCTTCAACGTCACCAAGACGTGGGCCGCCTATCTCTTCGTCGGTTCCGAGAAGGCCAACAAGGCCGACGTCATCGCCGCGAAGCAGCCCCGTACCAAGGATCAGATCGTCGTTCCGTCGCTCATGTACACCACAGGTCCCTATGGCTTCAACGTGGAGTGGCTGCACTCCCAACTGACAACCGTTGCCGTAACGGGTGCTGAGACGAAGACGAAAGGTGATCAGCTCGCGGCGAGCGTCATCTACAAATTCTAGAGAAGCGCTAGAAGGAGAGAGGGTTTATGACCGACATGACCGCAGGAAGTTTGCCCACAACTGCCCGAGCGGATTACCCGATCAAACGCATCATCTTCGCCTCCAGTCTCGGCACGATGATCGAGTGGTATGACTTCTACATCTTCGGCAGTCTGGCGGCGATCATCTCGACGGAGTTCTTTCCCGGGAGCAATCCGACCGCGGCGTTTCTGAAAACGCTGGCGACATTTGCCGTTGGCTTCGCGGTGCGCCCCTTCGGCGCACTGGTGTTCGGCAGAATTGGCGATTTGATCGGGCGGAAGTTCGCGTTTCTCGCCACCTTGCTGATCATGGGCGGATCAACTGCCGCAATCGGATTCTTGCCCGGTTATGCCACCATTGGCATTGCGGCTCCAATCATACTCGTTCTGCTCCGCTTGCTGCAGGGTCTTGCGCTTGGTGGTGAGTACGGCGGCGCTGCTGTGTACGTCGCCGAGCACGCGCCGGATGGGAAGCGCGGCTATTACACGAGTTACATCCAGACAACTGCTACGCTGGGGCTTTTCGTGTCGCTGGCGGTGATCCTGATCGTGCGCGCGATCGTTGGTGAGGAGGCGTTCAAGGCGTGGGGGTGGCGAGTGCCTTTTATCCTCTCGCTGCTACTGCTTGCGATCTCGTACTACATCCGCGTTCGGTTGCGGGAGTCGCCGTTGTTCGCGGCGCTCAAGGAATCGGGGCGGACGTCGCGCGCGCCAATCCAGGAAAGCTTCGGAACATGGTCGCGATGGAAGATCTTCTTCGCGGTTCTCTTCGGAGCTACAGCGGGGCAGGCGGTAGTGTGGTATACCGGCCAGTTCTACGCGCTCCTCTTCCTGCAAACGGTTTTGAAGGTCCCACTCGTCACTTCCTATGTTTGCGTCGCAATCGCGCTGGCGCTGGGAGCGCCGCTATTCGTGTTCTTTGGTAGCCTGTCCGACCGCATCGGGCGCAAGAAGATAATGATGGCGGGGAACATCATTGCCGCAATTCTCTATCTGCCGATCTATCACGCGATGAAAGCGTATTCGAGCCCGGTGAATGCCGTGATGCTCACGCTACTCGTCTTCGTGCAGGTTGTGTTCGTGACGATGGTGTACGGGCCAATCGCGGCGTTCCTCGTCGAGGCGTTCCCCGCCAAGATCCGATACACGTCGCTATCGCTTCCTTATCATTTCGGTAACGGCTGGTTCGGCGGATTCCTTCCGATCATTGCAACGGCCCTCGTCGCGCGCACGGGCAACATTTACGCAGGTCTCGCGTTCCCAATCGTCGTCGCAGTCATCACGTTCATCGTCGGCTCGCTGGTACTGGATGACCGGCACAACGAGAGCATTTGGGCCGAGGTCGCGCCGGGCGCAGCGCCGGTGACCATTCCGTCATAAGCCCGAACCTGCGTCGATGACGGGCTTGATGGCAGCATTGCTCGTGGTCGCGCAGAGCAATGATTCATTGATGCAACAAATCGAAAGGCGGATTGCAGCTGATTCCGGGGCCTATGTGGGCGTAGCCTATGTAGACCTCGGTTCGTCGGATACGCTTTTCCTCAACGCTGACTCGAGTTTTCACGCCGCCAGCACCATGAAGGTGCCAGTGATGATCGAGCTGTTTCGTCGCGCTGGCACCGGCTCTTTTCGGATGGACCAGGGTCTGCTGGTCGTAAATCAGTTCGCGTCGCTGGTAGATGGCTCACCGTTCACACTCGATCCGGCGTCGGACAGCGACTCCAGCCTTTATA
>DATARP010000051.1:0-2454 GCA_036264075.1 Gemmatimonadaceae bacterium | reverse complement strand
GTCCCGTTGAAAACTTCGACCTTGATCCGCACTCCTTCCGGCGCTTTCGCGTCGTCGGGAATGTAGGGCGCTGCCGCGTTTCGGTTGTTGAGCGATCTGATACCGAACCAGGCGACCGCCGCGAGCACGAGCAGCGCGACGAGGTATCGTCCGTAGTGACGCCGGGGGCGCGTTACCGGAGGCTGTTCCAGAGCTCGACGGTTTCGGGAAAGATGTGGTTGCCTTCGCGCACCGACCACTCCAGCCTGAAGCGCACGACCTGTCGGAACACGCCGTCGAAGTTGTGCGGAACCTGGCTCGCGAGAAAACCTCTGTCCTCGGCGAGGAATTTTCGACCAGGCTCGAGGTAGTCGGCCATGTAGAGCGCGCGCCCCGTCGAATCCCACTTCGCCGATCCCACCGTGTGATACCGGATCGCGTCGAGGAGATTCTTTCTGCGCTCTCCCTCCTGCTCGAGCCTGATCGCGACCGCGGGACCGTGGAGCAAGCCATCGGGCGATTTGCGGTCTCCAGTGATGTCCCGGAGCTCAGAGATAGGCGCATCACGCAACGCATCGTGCCACGTTCCGGCGTCAATCCACGCATTCGCTTCCTCAGGAGGGAGGCGCATCGCTGCGCCCCAGGCCCGCAGCAATGATGTCACGCGCTGTATGTGCGCGAACCTGCGCTCGCTGACCTGCGCCCAGGTCGGCAATCCGGAAGTCTGAAGCTGGACCATGTCAGAAGATGATGTTGTCGATCAGTCTTGTTTCGCCAACGCGAACCGCGCCCACAGCCGCGTCGCCGTGGCGCACGTTGTTGACGCGCTGGAATGTGTCGGCATTCACTGCCGCGAGATAGCGTGGCGTCAGCCCGACCACGCGCTCGAGCATGCGCCAACCGATTGCCTCGAGAGCGCTCGCTCTCCGTTCTCCCCTGCCGAATGCGTCGCGCATCGCGAACAGGGCCCTCGACAGAATGAGACCGAGCTCCCGGTCCCTGGGAGAGAGGTAGCGGTTCCGGCTGGACATCGCGAGCCCATCGGGCTCTCTCACCGTCGGCGCGACAAGAATCCCGACAGGAAAATTCAGGTCTCGAACCATCGCCTTGATGGCAGCGGCCTGTTGAAGATCCTTCTGGCCGAAAACCGCGACGTCGGGCATCACGATGTTGAATAGCTTGGCGACAACCGTGAGAACTCCCTCGAAGTGATGCGGACGAACGGCGCCTTCCCATTCCTTTCCGACGCTTCCCGGATGCACGATGACCACCGGCACGTTCTCCGGGTAAATCTCTTCCTTGGTCGGCGTGAACAGGAAATCCACTCCTCTCTGCCTGGCCAGCTCTGAATCCTCCTCGAGCGTGCGAGGGTACCGCGCAAAATCCTCGCTCGGCCCGAACTGAATAGGATTGACGAAGATGCTCATGACCACCAGGTCGGCCACAGCTTTCGCTTCATCGACCAGCGTCAGATGTCCCTCATGAAGCGCGCCCATCGTCGGCACGAACGCGACGCTCCTTCCCTTTGCGCGCGCTCCGGCCATCACGTGGCGCATCTCAGAGATCGTTCCGACCGACTTCATGCCTAGAAGCTGTGCTCTGCATCCGGATAGGCGCCGCTGCGAACGTCTCCCGCCCAGCTCCCAATCGCCGCGCGCACTTCACCCGCCATCTCGGCGTAGCGCTTGAGAAACTTCGGTTGGAACGTGTCATTCAGCCCAAGCACGTCGGGAAGAACAAGTACCTGACCGTCGCACTGCACTCCGGCGCCAATGCCAATGGTGGGAATTCCAACCGCCGCGGTAACGCGCGCGGAAACCGGCGCAGGAACGAGCTCGAGGACGATCGCGAACGCACCGGCCTCCTCCAGTCCTTTCGCCTCGCCGATCAGTCTCTCCGCACCCTCTTCCTCGCGACCCTGCACACGCGCACCGCCGATCGTGTTCACCGACTGCGGAGTGAACCCGATATGGGCCATTACGGGAATCCCCGTGCGGACGAGCGCGTGAACTGTATCGAGCATTTCCGGACTGCCGCCCTCCACCTTTACCGCTGTCACGCCCGTCTCCTGAATCGCCCGTCCGCAATTGAGTACCGCGCTCTCGATGCTAGCCTGGTAGGATAGAAAAGGCATGTCGATTATGATGAGCGCGCGCTTCACGCCGCGGCGCACAGCAGCGGCGTGGTAGATCATGTGATCGAGAGTCACCGGGAGCGTCGAGCTATACCCCATAACGGCGGTTCCTACGGAATCGCCCACGAGTATCGCATCGACGCCGGACTCATCAACCAGCCGCCCGAAGAGCGCATCGTACGCGGTCATGACGACGATCTTTTCGCCTTTCCGCTTACGCTCGGCGAAATCGCGAACAGTTACGGCTCGATGCTCACTCGGCGGATTAGTCAACGCGCACACTCCGCAGGCTCGCCAGCTCGGCGAGCCAGAAATCCCGCTTGGACAGCTCCGGATGCGGG
>DATARP010000040.1:0-4713 GCA_036264075.1 Gemmatimonadaceae bacterium | reverse complement strand
CTCACTCGCGCCATATTGCCTCTTCACATGAATCGCACTCGTTCTGTATGAAAGCTGAAAAGCTCTCAGCATTAGTCAGCCCGCGGCTCCCGGTTTCAGTTTTGTGGATACCCGATCGGGTCTCGATATCCCGGCCGCGATGACCAACGACTATGGGTTCCCCGATGGCTTTCTGTGGGGCGCCGCAACCTCCGCCTACCAAATCGAAGGATCCCCCACCGCCGACGGCGCCGGACGCAGCATCTGGCACCGCTTCTCGCACACGCCCCACAACACCTGGCTCAACGAGACGGGCGACGTGGCCTGCGACCACTACCGGCGCTACAAGGACGATGTCGCGATCATGTCCGAGCTCGGCCTCAGCTCTTATCGCTTCAGCATCGCGTGGGGTCGCATCTATCCCGAAGGAACCGGGCAGGTCAACAAGAAGGGTGTCGATTTCTACTCGAGGCTCGTCGACGAGCTGCTGAAGAAGGGAATCAAGCCCAACGCGACGCTCTATCACTGGGATCTGCCAGAGGCGCTCGACGACCGCGGCGGGTGGCTCAATCGCGACATCGCCGACTGGTTTTGCGATTACGCCGCGACGATGTTCGACGCACTCGGCGACCGCGTCGACATGTGGGCGACGATCAACGAGCCGTGGGTCGTTACAGACGGCGGATATCTCGCTGGCGTTCTCGCGCCGGGTCATTCCAATCTTTTCGAGGCGCCGATCGCGACGCACAACGTTCTTCGCGCGCACGGGACGGCCGTCGAGCGATTCCGCGCCAGCAGCGCCGCGAAGAAGGGAAAGATCGGCATCGTGGTCAACCTCGAGCCCAAGTATCCGGCGTCTCAATCTCCGGAGGATCTGGCGGCGGTACGGCGCACCGACGCGTACATGAATCGGCAGTACCTCGATCCGGTCTTTATGGGAAAGTATCCTGCCGAGCTGCCGGAGATTTTTGGTGAGGCGTGGCCGGAGTGGCCGGACGAAGACATGCGCCTCATCAAGCAGCCGATCGACTTTCTGGGAATCAACTACTACACGCGCAAAGTCGAGCGTCACGACGCGGAGCGGCTTCCTTTCAGAGTGAAGCCGGTACCGCAACCCGATAGCATCACGACGGAGACGCATTGGGAGGTCTATCCCGAGGCTCTGACGAAGATTCTGCTCTGGGTGAAGGAACGGTACGGAAAGATGCCGCTGTACATCACGGAGAACGGTGCCGCATTCTACGACCCGCCGCACCCGATCGACGGACGAATCGAGGATCCGCTTCGCGTCGAGTACTACCGGCAACACCTCCGCGCCGCGCACGATGCAATGTCGAAGGGCGTCGATCTGCGTGGATACTACGCGTGGTCGCTGCTCGACAACTACGAGTGGTCGCACGGATACTCGAAGCGCTTCGGCCTGGTGCACGTCGATTACTCGACGCAGAAGCGCACGATCAAGTCGAGCGGCCAATACTACGCTTCGGTGATCTCGTCGAAAGGCAGGATTCTCTCGAAATAAGGTGAGACCGCTCGGGCTCACGTTCATCTCGGATACCGGATAGTCACCACCGCCGGCAACTTCCGCACTCTGATCTCCGCTCCTTTCACCCCCGCAGGCACGCCATCAACCGCCGCCGACAGAATCGGCTGCGACAAAGGCGACCACACCACAATCCCGCCTGGTGGCAGCTTGATTCCCGCGCGCAGGTTCACGATGACCGTGTTGCCCGTCGCTCGCATGTCGTAATTGAGCGGCCCGTACGCCGTGTTGAGATTTGTCACGCGTACGCCCGGGTCCTGCTTCACCCAATCGTCCCTCACACCCGCGCCGATCACCAGCGAGCTGTCGCTCTCCCGCTCGAACGCGAGCATGTCGAGGAAGCTGCGGATGTAGTCGCTGCCCACCCACGTGTGCGGCATGTCACCGATGAATTTTGGCGTCTTCGGATCGTGATAGACGACTTCCGCCCACTGGCGCCATTCAACCGGGCGCTGCCCCGTGAAAAAGAAATCCAGCAGCTCGTGCGCCTTGTCGCGCTGACCCAGCTGCACCATCGTGCCAACGGTGCGCAGCTCATACGGCGTGTAGGCGTCCCATGGCTTGACACCGTTTGCCCTCAGGCGCGCGTCCTGGAAATACCTCTCGAACGTGCGCATCAGCAGCGGACCCGGTAGCCGCCCCGCTTCGCCGACCGGCGTCACCGCGATCGTAGTCGATGTCGGATCGAAATCGGCCAGCTCCACCGAGCCCGGGATGTAGTCGATCTTGCGCGTGATCACGACCTGCCTGATCGACTCGAACAGATTCGACCGGAAGCTGTTCCGCATCTGCGCGAAGGCCGCCGCCTCTGGCTTGCCGAGCTCGCTGGCGATGAAGGCAGCGTCCTTGAATCCGCGCAGCGCGAAGAAATCATCCCAGTAGGAATGCATTGGTTTCGCGCTGTAGCCTTCGTGCGAAATGGATTGCGGCAACAATCCGTAGAACGGCTTGTTAGCACCTATCGTGTACTGCTCCGTCATCCTTTCGTGGCGCAGGGAATCCATGTACGCCACCGCCTTCGCGACGTGCGGCCACATCTTTTCCAGCTCCGCCTTGTCGCCCGTGTGACGGTAGTACTCTGCCACCAGATAGATGAATTCGCCGTGGCTGTCGTTCTCCGGCACCGGCGTCGCGCCGTGCTCGTCGACGCAGCACGGAATCTTGCCGTTGTCGTACTGATACTGCGCGTACCACTCCATGAATTCCTTCACGTCGGCGGCGTGTCCGAGTCGCAACAGGGCGGTAGAGGTGAGCGAGCCGTCGCGGATCCACGATCTTGAATACGAGCGCGAACCAGGCTGAATCGCTGGGCCATCCCGATTGATCAGGATGTCGGCGAGCTGCGTGCGCATCGTCTCCGTGTAGCGCGACGCAGCCGGAGGCAGCGTGATCGAGATTCGTCCGAGTTTTTCGCGCCAGTCCGACTGTGTCTTCTCGAGCTGCGCCGACACGAGGCGCTCACCTTGTCCAGGAAGCAGCGTGCTCGCTGGTTGCAGATCCCCGCCGTGGAGCGGAACTGCGATGTCGATCGGACTGGATGTCGCGCGCGGCCCGACCTCCATCTCGTACCCGAACGCTGCCGACGCGTGTCCCTCTGGGTCGATCACGGAGACGGGCTGGGGAAGTTTGCCGGCGCGGAGCCAGTCGACGATGCTCCCCTCGCTGAACGTCACCGCTCCAAACCCACTCGGCGAACTGAGCGACCGCACGAACTTGTTGCCGGTGACATGCGCCGAGGATCCTTGCAACGCGATTGTATCTATGCGAGCGACACCGCCAGGCAGATTCAGAAACTGCCAGGGCGGATTGACCTGGAACGGCCTGATCGCGAGATAAAGCGTGAGCCGTTTGGACCTCTTCGAGTTGTTGGTGACTCGGTACCGCGCGTAGAGAACTGAGGAGTCGGATGGACCGCCGGCGAACGTGTTTACGGTAAGATCCAGATCCTTCGTGCTCCAGCTCACCTCCGGCAGCGGCAGTGCTTCCCTGTTCGGGGTCACGGAAGTCTTTGCATCGTTCCAGGTAACGAGCTTGCCGTCCGCAAAGAGAAACGGCTCGATCGAGAATTGGCCGCGCCCTATCTCTATCATTCCCTCTTCATTGATCAGCGCCTCGGCGCTGTCGCGATCGACGCCGACCACCGTCCAGTACGATTGCTCACTCAGGAACGGCTTCGGATAGCTTCCCCGCGGCGCCTCCCTGGCGATGGTCATGAAGAAGTCGTTCTCGCTCGCTGCCCACTCGAGCGGCTTGATTGCGATGTCGCGGATACCGAAGCCGCTTTTGTTCTCCGGCGAGAGCAGCACGATACGCAGGTAGCGCGCATCGCTCTCCGGCATGTACAGATAGTCGCGAAAGACTGGGGAAAGCGCAGTCGCAGTCTTGCTCGACGACCCGAGCTGAGGGAGTGGAGGGATGGAGTTGCGCTTGACCGTGTACAGCGTACGCCAGGTCTGCTTGTCCTGCGAGCCCTGTACTTCGTAGGAATTCGCGCGTCGCCCCGGCTCCCAGTTGATCACGAGGCCGCCGAATTCCCGCCGCCTGGTGAAATCGATATCGATCGCCTCGGAGCCGGGTGGGACTTGTCCGGCCGGGGCTGACGTAACCGCAGCCCCTGGCGGGAGCGTTCTCAGCGGCGCGCTGCGCCACCCACTCGTTGCGTCTGCGTCAATTGCCCGCGAGACGTCGTAACCCTGCGCCTGGGATGAAGCGGTGATCGTCGGTGCTGGATAAAACCGGGTGTCGGGGTCGAGCGGCGTAACAGCGAGATCGTCGAGCCAGATGCTGCCCTTCCCGCCCGAGCCTGCGGTGATTGCAATCTCGATGGCCGAGAAGCGCTTCAGCTCCTTGTCGTTGGTGGGACCCCATGCAAAGGAGATTTGCCGCTTCTTGCGCGTGAAAGTCTGCCAGTCTTTCGGAAACTGGAAGTTCGGAGTGTTCGACCACCAGACGTTCTCGCCGGTCGAGTCGATCATCTTGAACTCGAGCGTGTTGGTCGGCGCATCGCCCTTGATGGCGAACGAGAACTCGTAATTCGGCGGGAGCGTGAGGCTGAGCGGACGATGGATCACCGCGTACCCGCCGTGCCCGTGGAAATCGAAATCCACCCGCATCGCTCGTCCGTGCACGCCGTTCGAATCTGGGTGAACCGATATCTCCACACCGTCCGCGGGAGTGGTGGTCCACTGGCT
>DATARP010000033.1:0-4859 GCA_036264075.1 Gemmatimonadaceae bacterium | reverse complement strand
TATCAGTCCGTTCAGTTGCAGTTATCACTCGTCAGGCATCACTCAGGATTGTTTGGCGTACTCGTCCCACAGCGTGGCCATCGCCCGCATCCCGACCTTGAAGTTCTCGTCGCTCAGCCACTCGTCGGGCGCGTGAGCGTTCTCGCCCGGCAGGCCGAATCCGACTCATAGCACCGGCGCACCGAGTATGTCCTGGAAGTCGCCGACGACGGGGATCGAGCCACCTTCACCGGTGATCACCGGCTCTTTTCCGTACGCCGCGCGCAGCGCCCGCCTCGCAGCGTCGTAGATCGGTCCACTTAGCTCGGCCCGCCACGGCCGTCCGCCGTGCAGATGCTTAACGTCTACCTTTACGCCTTTCGGCGCGACCTTCAGGACGTGCGCCTTCATCAGCTTCTCGATCTCGGCGGGATCCTGATCGGGAACGAGGCGGCAGCTCACCTTCGCCATCGCTTTCGCGGGCAGGACGGTCTTCGCGCCCTCGCCGGTGTAGCCGCTGAGCAGACCATTCACTTCGCAGGTGGGGCGGATCCAGAGCTTCTCGAGTGTCGTGTATCCCTTCTCGCCGCCGAGCGCATTGACGCCAGTCTCCTTCATGAGAGTCTTGTCGCCGAACGGCAGCGATCGCATCTGCTTCCGGATCTTCGGATTCCAGTCCCGCACTTTCTTGTAGAATCCGGGAATCGCAATGTGGCCGTCCTTGTCGTGCAGCGTCGCGAGGATGCGCGCGAGCGCCATCGCCGGATTCACGACCGCCCCGCCGTAGCTGCCCGAGTGCAGATCCCCCTTTGGTCCCTGCACCTTGATCTCGAAGTACGCAAGACCGCGCAATGACGAGAGAATCGATGGCAGGCCGGGCGCGAACATCGCCGAGTCGGAGATCACGACCGCGTCGGCCTCGAGCAGCTTCTTCTGCTCCTTCACGAACGAGGCGAGGTTTTCGCTGCCGATCTCTTCCTCTCCCTCGACGATTACGATGACGTTTACGGGAAGCGTGTTCCGCGTGGCGAGGTGCGCCTCAAGCGCCTTGATGTGCAGGAAGACCTGCCCTTTGTCGTCGACCGATCCGCGGGCAAAGATCTTTCCGTTTCGCACGGTCGGCTCGAAAGCGGGCGAAGTCCACAGCTCCAGTGGCTCGGCTGGCTGGACATCGTAGTGCCCGTAGATGAGAACCGTCGGCGCTCCCGGTGCATTCCTCCATTCACCGACCACGACGGGATGTCCGGCCGTGGGATAGATCTTCGCCGGCACTCCGATCTTGTCGAGCGCGTTCTTCACCCACTCGGCCGCTCTCCGGGTGTCGCCGTTGTGCTCAGACTTGGCGCTGACACTCGGGATGCGCAGGAACTCGAAGAGCTCGGCGTGGATCCGCGGATCGTTCTGCCGAAAGAAATCCTCCAGGTCCGGCGCGACCGCACCGGTCGCATTCTTCTTTTTACTTGAAGTTGTCATGCTTGGAGATTCGTTGTCGTTTTCGTCTTCATAAAATAGATGCGACCAGCACGCAGGATCACCCATTGCGAGCGATCGCGCCTGCTGCCGCCATCCCCGCAAAAGTTGCCACGATGCACAGCACGACACTGCCCGTGATGTACGACGCTGCCCGGGCATACTCACCGCCCTCGATCAGGCCGACCGTCTCGAAGCTGAAGGTGGAAAACGTCGTAAAGCCACCACAGAATCCGACGACGAGAAGCGCCCGAAGCTCGGCCGAGGTTTGCATGTTTAGCAAGAAGCGCACGAACACGCCGATTAGAAAGCAACCGACGACGTTCACTGCAAAGGTTCCCACAGGGAAACCGCTCGCGCTCGAGCGCTGGATGGCCCCGCCGACGAGGTACCTGAGTAGCGAGCCCGCTGCCCCGCCGAGCGCAATCAGAAAGACAATCATCGACCGACTCCGGGCGCCTGTTGACTACTCACTCGCATCCCCCGCTAATTTGAGACAGTGGCCGCTGCGGGAGGAAAGATGCACGGGTTCAAGGGCGAGCGAGTGCTGATGAGAATACACATCGGCGAACGGGACAAGTACGAAGGGGAGCCCCTGTACTGGGCGATCGTCCAGCTCCTTCGAAAGCGTCACTACGCGGGAGCCACCGTCACTCGCGGCATCATGAGCTTCGGCGCCAGCAGCCGCATCCACACGTCGCGATTTCTGGAGCTGTCAATGGATCTTCCGATCGTCGTTGAGTGCGTCGACACGGAAGAAAAGATACAGGAAATCCTTCCGGAGCTGGACGGAATGGTCGGGGGAGGCCTGATAACACTCGAGCGTGTGAGGGTGATCATGTACCGCCCGCACGCGAGCGAAGAGGAAAAGCCCGACGATTGGTCCATAGACGCCACGAGGCCCGCTCGCACCGGTGACGTCCCGACGTAGTGAAGCCCAAGGTCAATACCCCGCCAGCCTTCATGCCCAACCGCCTCGCACGAGAAACCAGCCCGTACCTCCTACAGCACGCCGACAATCCGGTGGACTGGTATCCGTGGGGATCCGAGGCGCTCGAGAGGTCAAAGAGCGAAGACAAGCCGATCCTCCTCAGCATCGGCTACGCCGCGTGCCATTGGTGCCACGTGATGGCGCACGAATCGTTCGAGGATGAAGACACCGCGCGCCTGATGAACGAGAAGTTCGTCAACATCAAAGTCGACCGCGAAGAGCGTCCCGACATCGACGGCATCTACATGCAGGCAGTGCAGGCCATGACAGGGCACGGAGGCTGGCCGATGACGATGTTTCTGCTCCCCGACGGAAGTCCTTTTTTTGGCGGCACGTACTACCCGCCGGACGACCGTCAGGGGCTTCCATCTTTCCGCCGGGTTCTCGAGTCGGTGAGCGACGCCTACGCCAAGCGTCGCCCGCAAGTCGCCCAGACGGCTGGACAGCTGAAGGAGATCTACGAGACCAACAAGGTCAGAGCACAAAGTGAGGGCGCACTCTCGCCGAAACTCCTCGAGACCGCGTATCGCTCGCTGCTCCAGAAGTACGATGAGCGAAACGGCGGCTTTGGCACCGCTCCAAAGTTCCCGTCGACGATGGCTCTCGATTTTCTTCTCAGATACTGGAAGCGCACCGGAACTGCGCACGCTCTGGACATTGTCGCGAATTCCTTCGAGAAGATGGCGCGCGGCGGAATCTACGATCAGGTCGGCGGTGGATTCGCCCGCTACTCGGTCGACGCGTCCTGGCTCGTTCCGCACTTTGAGAAGATGCTCTACGACAACGCTCTCCTCATCCGACTCGGCGCCAACCTCTGGCAGGCGACGAAGAACGAAGAAGCAAAACGCGTAACAATCGAGACGGGGGAATGGGTAGCGGCCGAAATGACTTCGCCCGAGGGCGGCTTTTATTCCTCGCTCGATGCAGACAGCGAAGGACACGAGGGAAAGTTCTACGTCTGGAGCGAAGAGGAGCTCGATTCACTCCTCGGCGTCGATTCGCGTGTGTTCAAGGTTTACTACGGCGTCGCCCGCGACGGGAATTTCGAGGGCAAGAACATTCTGTTCGTCCGGACGGATCCGGGCTTCGCCGCCAAGCGCGCCGGCGTGGACGACGAGATGCTCGCCGCAGTTCTCGCGCGCGCCAGACGTATCCTCTACGACGCACGCGCCCGGAGAGTCTGGCCCGGGCGCGATGAGAAGATCCTGGCCTCCTGGAACGGTCTGATGCTCCGCGGAATCGCGACAGCGGCCCGCGTATTCGACCGCAAGGATTTCCGGGACCTCGCGATCAGAAATGCAGACTTCCTGCATGCCACGATGGTGAAAAAGGGTCGGGTGGTGCGGTCCCACAAAGAAGGCGTCAGTCGAATAAGTGGATTTCTCGAGGATCACGCCGCTGTGGCTCTCGGGTTTCTCGCCGTTTACGAGCTTACGTTCGATCAGCGATGGGTCGTGCGCGCGGAGGAGATCGCGCGCGCGATGATCGAATGGTTCTGGGACGACACTGTCGGCGCTTTCTTCGACACCGCGAAGGATGCCGAGCAGCTCATCGCCCGCCCGCGCGACGTCACCGACAACGCAACGCCGTCTGGCACTTCGCTCGCGATCGAGCTTCTGCTCCACTTGTCAGAGCTCCAGCAGAACACCGAACTGCGCCGCCGCGCCGCTTTCATCCTCGAATCGCTCGCCGATACGATGACGCGATACCCCACCGCGTTCGGCCATCTGCTGGGCTGCGCCGACATGGAGCTGAATGGTGCGATCGAGGTTGCGCTGGTCGGAGATATCAGAAGCGCTCCGTTCAAAGCACTGGAGAGAGTGGTGGCGGAGCAGTACGTTCCAGCGCTCGTTCTGGCCGGAGGAGCGCCGGGTGCGAGCGGATCGGTCAAGCTGCTCGATGGTCGGCCCCTCATCGACGCACAACCTACGGCGTACGTATGTCGCGCCTACACGTGCGCCAAACCGGTGACGGAGCCGCAAGAGCTTTACGGTCAGTTGGAGAACGCAGCGAACATCATTCCACCCGCCGCAGCCGGCGTTTAAGGAGAAGAGAAGATGGATGGTGTAAATTCGCGCGTCCCACAGGCCTACGGATTCGCAGTCTGCTTCATCACGGTGATCGTCATGCTCTTCTCGATAAAGAGTGTGGTGGATGCCGCTTTCGACTTGAGCGATCCACTTCGGGCGGAAGCCAATGGACGTCCGATAACGAGCTTCGAGCTTTACAAGAACGCGAATCGGAATGCGGCTCCCGTAAGAGATCAGAACGGCCCGACACCCGTCTTGTCCACGCCGGGAAAGCCCAGGGCGGACACGGTCTCTGACGCCGACTTGCGGAAGCTGTACGACGCGGAGCGCGAAGCAGCCATAGGCACAGCCAGATTCCGCGCGATTCGCTCCCTCGTCGGGAATCTCCT
>DATARP010000188.1:0-3334 GCA_036264075.1 Gemmatimonadaceae bacterium | reverse complement strand
AATTCTTTACACATGCAACATGGTGCTGCCGCTTACCCTGTTCTCGCAAAAGCTCAGGCGAAACCCGGCGTGGCTGTTCATCATCTCGTTCACCGTGAACATCGGGATGTGGTTCGAGCGGTTCGTGATCGTGGTGCCGTCACTGTCGCACGAGTTCGAGCCCTGGCAGTGGACGAGCTATCGCCCTACGTGGGTCGATTACGCCATTCTCTGCGGAAGCTTCGGCTGGTTCTCGATGTGGTTTCTGCTGTTCATCAAACAGCTGCCCGTGATTGCGATCGCGGAAGTAAAGGAAATAGTTCCGCCCAAGCTGCGAATGGCGCATACGCACGGGATCACTTCGTCGGGGGAGCATTTTGACTTCGAAGCTGATACACCTGGAGAGCACGACTGATGCGAGGAGTACTTGCAGCCTTTCGCGAACTTGACGCTGCCGTCAGCGCCATAGAAGCGCTCAAGGAGGCCAAGCTCGGCGCAGTGCAGGTCTTCACGCCGACGCCGCGGCACGAGCTCGAGCACGCTCTGGAGCGCGGGCCGAGCCCGGTTCGCAAGTTCACGCTCATCGGCGGATTGCTCGGCGTGACGTTCGGGTACTGGATCGCGATCTGGGTATCGGATTATTGGCCGCTTGTAGTCGGCGGCAAGCCGATCGCGTCGTGGGTGCCTTACACGATCTTCGGGTTCGAAGTCATGGTGTTGATCGGCGGTCTCTCGACCGTCGCAGGCCTTTTCATAAACGCGCGCATTCCGCGGTTGACGATGATGGTCGGCTACGACCCTCGTTTCAGTCACGGCGATTACGGAATCTGGGTCGAGTGCCCGCCCGACAAGGCTCGCAGCGCCGAAGACCTTCTGCGCGAGCACGGTGCGACGGAGGTGCGGCTTGAACGCTAGGACACGCGCGCTCCTCGTCGTGTTTCCGCTGATGCTCAGCGGGTGCGAGTGGTTCACGGACTTCAAGCGCCAGCCATCGATATGGACGTGGGAGCCCCTCAAGGACACGCTCACAGCTTCGCGTGGGAATCCGCAGCTGTCGGTGCCGACAAACGGTACGGCCGTCGCGGGATTTCAGGTGTCCTATGGGGCATTCCCGGCGACGATCGATTCGATGTCCGCCATTCACAACCCGACGCCGGTGAGCGATTCCTCGCTCGCGAACGGCAGGAAATATTTTCAGATCAACTGTGCCGTGTGTCACGGAGAACGGGCGATGGGTGATGGCACGGCCACGAAATTCGGAATGCCTGGAATTAATCTCACCAGTGACGTCACCAAGGGCCGCACGGACGGATACATCTTCGGGATGATCCGGAACGGTCGTGGACTCATGCCGCCCTACAATCGCATCGAGGAGCCGGATCGGTGGGACGTCGTTAACTACCTCCGCGCATTGCAGGGAGTGAATGGTCATCAGGTCGAGGTTGGCGCACTCGCACCGCCGGGAGTGACCGGCGACAAGGTGCCGGGCGCGACGCGCATGGGCCCGAATGTTCCGGCACCCTTCTTCAAGCCGCGCGACATTCTATCTGACAGTGCCGCGCGCGCCGCGGCAAAGGTGCCTGACACCGCGCTGCTTCGGGAAGCGAAGTCGCGACTTGACTCGGCGCAGGCCAAGGCGAAGGCGGACAGTGCACAAGGAATTATCATCCGATGACGGGGCACGAAGGACACGTTCCGACGAGAGAAGAGGTCGTAGCCGGACTCGACCGGCCGACGCCGGCCGGTCTCAAGACCATCTCCATCGCGCTGGCGGTGTTCGGCCTGGTGGTCTTCATCATCGGCTTGTTCGTTCAGCCCGATCGCGCCTGGCAGTCGCTGCTCGTCAACTGGCTCTACTTCACATCGATCTCGTCAGCGGGCGTGATGTTCGTGGCCGTGCAGCGGATAACCACGGCGAGATGGTCGCGGCCGATCATTCGCTTTCTCGAAGGGTATGTCGCGTTTCTGCCCGTCGCGTTCGTTCTGCTCCTGCTGATTCTGTTCGTCGGCCGCCACCACATTTTCTGGTGGAGCAATGCCGTTCCGACCATCCATGAGAAAGCGGTGTGGCTCAATCCGCCTTTCTTCTTAACTCGCGTGGTGCTCGTCTACCTTATAATCACTTCGCTGAGCGTCTGGTACATCTACACGTCGGTCCGTCTCGACGTTGGAATCCTGCCGGAGGGCGGCTCGAAATGGGCGCGCGGCCTGAGGGATCGGATGCGCAGAGGATTCGGCGACGAGCGCCGCGAGCTTCACTCCACGCATTCACTGCAGGGAAGACTCGCGGTCTTCCTCGCGTTTGCGTTCGCGTTCGGATGGATCCTGCTGGCGTGGGATCTCTCGATGTCGATCGATCCGCATTTTCAAAGCACCATGTACGGCTGGTGGTTCTTCATGGGCGGGTGGGTCGCAGCGCTCGCGAGCTGGACCATCATCGTCATGGCGTGGCGCAGGTACCTCAATAGATACGATCTGATCCAGGACAAGCATTTCCACGATCTCGGAAAGCTCTGCTTCGCGTTCACCGCGTTCTGGGGCTATCTCACGTTCGGGCAATACCTGGTGATCTGGTACGGGAACATGGGGGAAGAGACGCACTGGATGCGCTTACGGCTGATAGAAGGCTGGCGGATTCCGACATTGATCGGAGTGACACTGATGTTCGTGCTGCCGTTCTTCGGACTGCTGTCGCGCGCGGCGAAAGTGTTTCTTCCGACGATGGTGTTGTTCGCGATGTCCACCGTCATCGGACTGTGGATCCACCGTTACATCGAGATTTATCCGTCGATCTACGGGGTGGTCAGCAACATTCCGCTCGGCCTCTGGGAGCTGGGCGTCGCCGCTGGATTGCTCGGCGTGTGGGGTTACTGCTATCTCTCCTTCATGGATGCATTTCCGCGGATGAGAGTTCTTCTCATGACGTCGCCTTACCGCGATGAAGTGCAGGTTCCGGTCGACCCGCGCACGATGGAGCCGCTGCCCGCGCACGAATAGCGCGGTGTGCGTGAGGCCCGGACCGTCTATATTTCTCGTTCGGGGGCGTTAGCTCAGCTGGGAGAGCGCCTGGTTTGCAACCAGGAGGTCGCAGGTTCGATCCCTGTACGCTCCATGAACTTACCAAAATGAGGGGGTCAGTTTGGGGTCAGTTTCTCCCCGAGACCCGTCTCAATCCGCAAACCGGGCTTGGATAATTTCGCTTTCTTCTCCGTGCGGAGATACTTGTTGAACAAGTGTTGGTCCATGATTCCGTCAACACGGCCATTACGATTACACCACCTGGACCGCCCGCGCAAAGCCTGACAGCGATTCCGGAAGATCATGTCGGGAGACGCATGCGTCGCGCGTCGCGTTT
>DATARP010000182.1:0-2062 GCA_036264075.1 Gemmatimonadaceae bacterium | reverse complement strand
ACTTTTTTCAGCCAGGACAGATAGCGTACTCGCGTGTGGTGGTCTTCGTCGAGCTGCGCTTCCCGGATCTCTTCTTCCATGATCCTAAATAGGCGCGACGCATCATTGGCGCGCAATGCTTCCGACGGCGGCAACCAACCTTGTTACAAAAACGCTTGTTATGTAACGAAAGTGTCTCAGGGATTCAGGCGACCGGCCGGCAATCCGACGCTCGTCCTCAGGCCGCCAAAATCCTGTCGCGGGATTTTTCTCGAACTGATCGCGTGCGCGAGATACACCTCGCGGTAGCTGGCGCCAAGGCGATCGAGCTCACCCTCCCAATCGAGTGCTTCAGCGGTACGCCGGGCTCCGCGTGACAGATCCTTACGCAGCTTCTCGTCCAGGGCAAGACGCACCATTGCGTGCGCCATCCGGTCAACGTCGTTCGCGGGAAACGCCAACCCATTCTCTCCGTCGCGAAGGTGGTCCGCTACGCCACCTGCTGACGTCGCGATAACGGGCAGACCGCTCGCCATCGCTTCGAGCACCACCAATCCCAAAGTTTCCGTGAGGGACGCGAAAACGAAAGCATCCGCGCTGGCGTAGAGCTCGGGCAGCGCGCGCTTGTGGTCCAGCACGCCGAGAAACGTGACATCGGGCGGAGCGGCACGTCGAAGTGCAGCTTCATCGGGCCCGCCGCCAGCGATCACCAGCCGCACACTTCCGACAGGCAGCAATGCCCGCGCGATGCGGAAGGCATCCAGGATCTTGTGTACTCCCTTCTCGGCCGCAAGGCGTCCGACGTGTAGTAGAACAGTCTTGTGGTCCCACGCGTTCAGACGCCGAAAAAAGGGGTCGCGCCGATCTGGTCTGAATGTGCGCGTGTCGATCGTTCGTCCCCATACCTCGACGTCCCGAACTCCGAATCCAAGAAGATCCGCTCGCGCCATGGCCGACGGCGTGTAGGTCCGGCGCGCGCGTCCGTGAAAGCGCCCGATGTAATTGGAAACGACGCTGCGCAGCCTCGGCGCACCATACGCCTCGGTATAACGGCTGAAGTCGGTGTGATAGGACGACACCTGCGCGATTCCAGACCGGCCCGCGACCATTTGACCGAGGCGGCCAATCATGAACTCGGTTGCGCAGTGGACGAGATCCGGCTGGAACTCGTCGACGGTTCGGGCGATGCGACCATACGCCGGCGCCGCAAGTCGAATGTCGGGATAAGGCGGGAACGACACGCTGGGGATCTCGACGTGGAGATCTGCCCTCCCGAAATCGTCCACAAACTGCTTCACTCCGACTGGAGGGCGAGTCGGATAGCGCGGCGAAATAACGCCGACGGTCCAACCCCGCTCGCGCAGACCAGCAACACTGCGCGCCGTCACGACCGACACCCCATTTACCTGGGGCGGGTAGGTGTCGGTGCAATAAAGGACGCGTGGTGGTCGATCAGTCTTCGACGCCCGCAACAAGACCTCCTCCGGATGAGGCAAGCTGTCGGTCGATCGTCACCCTGACACGCACGTCCCGGTCACGATCTTGTAAACAAGTGTTGATCTCGGCCTCCGGCTGTCCCCGAACAACCTTCAGGCTTTCGTTACAGTTTCGGCATATGGCCGTGGTCGTTCCTTGATCTGCGGGCGCGACCTTTCGGCGTGATCAACCCGACAATGCTTCTCACGAGTCTCGATTCTCGCGACCGTTTGCTGTTCCTGCGGTGCGCACTGGCGCACTCGTCACGCCGCTCGCGTCTGGTGTGGACGATCCTCACCTACGCCGGCGGGGCGACGTGTACGATTCTAGCCGTGATCCTTCCATTGCTGATTGGGGGATCGATCGGAGACGTCGCCGAGCGGGCGCTCGTCACGCTCGCGGTATCGCATATGATCGTTCAGCTCGTGAAGCGCACCGTGGGACGGCCACGCCCATCGCGCGGCGTGGCATCGACGATCCTTGTCGCGGAGCCCGACCGATTCTCCTTTCCGTCGGGGCACGCCACCGCGGCAATGTCGGTCGCCTTCGTCTATGCGAACGCTTACCCGTCTCTCGCGCTGCCGCTCGTCGCGCTCGCGGGTGCTGT
>DATARP010000179.1:0-3019 GCA_036264075.1 Gemmatimonadaceae bacterium | reverse complement strand
CAAAGCACAGCGCCGTGCACTGAAAGGAGGCGGTTCTTTCACATGGGCCGCGTATACTGTTTCGACCGGACTACACCGTCGATGACCTGGAGTGTCCAACAGGAAATACCGGAAATTAAAACGCAAATCGATTGAACCGGTCCGTAGAACTTGGTGAGGAAAAAACAGTCACCATTTTGAGCGGAGCCACAATGCTGCGCGCGTCCAGGTATTTCGGTTTTGCCGGTGTTCTCGGTCTCGGGTTTCTCGCTTGTACGCAAGAGGTCGTTGGTCCAGTGCGCGTGCGCGCCATCAACGGATCTATCGCGGCGATCACCGCCGCAGCTGATCCGGCGATCGCATTCCGCATGCAAACCGGTAAGGGATTCAAGATCAGCTACTTCGTGGGAGTGATGAACGCCGACGGCTCGAACCAGACGTCGCTTGTCGCCAGTGCCGATGCACCTCTTCCAGCCTGGTCGCCCGACGGCCGCAGTATCGCGTATCACCCGACCACCTACGGCATCAGTCGCATCGATGTATCGGTGGTCAACGGACACCCGCAGGCGAGTGCGGCGGTGACACTTCCGATTTCGCACGATGCCTTGGACATCGCATGGTCGCCTGATCCCTTGAATGATCAGATTGCGTATAGCTGGAATGGGCCCGTAGCGGGAGATCCCGGAGGGTTGACGCTGGCTCCGTCAAGACCCGTGACGCCTTATGTCGAGACCGATGTATATCACACTCCGCAGAATCAAAGGATGGTCTGGATTGCGTGGAATCCGCAGGCGACAAAGATCGCGTTTCTCCAACGGTCGACCAGCGCGTCAGTGGATTCACTGTTCATCCTCGATCTCACGACGTTGCCAGCTCCGACGGCGACATTCCTTCGCTCTTTCCAGCGAGGGGTGTTCGGTCTGAGCTGGTCGCGTACTCCGCCCGACAGACTTGCTTTGGCCTATCCAAGTGCTACGACCAAATCGGGATCCCAACCGGCCATCCTCGACCTGACAACGAACACGCTCTCGAACGCGCCGAGCGGTCTGGGCGCGAAATGGTCGCCGGATGATTCACGTCTGGTGTACTACGGCACCTCCAGCTCCGGCGTCAACACCGTATCAGTGGTCACGCTGAGCAGCGGAGCGACGGTGAATCTCGCGAACGGAGCTTATCCCGAGTGGAGAAGGAATCCGTGACATAACAGTTGTTCTCGCCGGCGAGGACTCGAAGCAGTGGTGGAAGTATTGACCTTCTTGCGCTCGGCCCCAAGGTGTGCAGAATTGAACGAGATCGACCGGACGTCAGAAGTCCCCACCCCTCGCCGGAGGTCGTATGCGGAAAGTCATTTTGGTTCCAGCATTGCTTTGCGGAATCACCGTCATCGCGGGCGCACAAACGAAGGTCTCAGCCAGGCTGAGCTGCGAGAAGCCTAACGTCAGGGAGACGGGCGGCGAAGGCGCCGAGACGGTCATGTTCAGCAAAGCGAACTGTAGGTGGCCGGACACCTACACACTCGACGGTAGCAAGCCCAGGCGCACCGTCGATGCCGGCATCGGTGACCTCAGCGGCTCGACCGCGCACGTCCATGGGTACAGCACGAACGTCATGGACAACGGTGACACCACCATCGCTCGCTACGAAGGAACGATGTCCATGAAGAAGGATGGCTCGGGGACCGACAAGGGGACGTGGAGGTACGTCCGCGGGACGGGGAAGTTCAAGGGGATCAGCGGCAGCGGCACGTTCAAAGGCGCAGCCGCCACGGACGGGAGTGGCTGGGCCGATGTCACCGGTCATTACTCGCTGCCGAAGGCGAAGAAAACGAAGTGACTCTGACCAGAATCAGGCGGGCGAGGCGAGACGGAGGGTGAACGTCGAGCCGACCCCCTGTTCGCTCGTCACCGTCAGGTCGCCGCCCATGCGTCGGGCAAGTCCACGGCTGATGGCCAGGCCCAACCCAAAACCTTTCTTGGCGGCCGGGTCACCGGCGCTGCCCGACGCCTGCACGAACGGCTCGAAGATCCGCTCGAGCTGGTCGGCGGCGATGCCGCGACCGGTGTCGGCAACGCTGATCAACGTCTGATCGCCGTCTCTCCGGCACCAAATCGTGATTCTCCCCCCGGCGGCGGTGAACTTCACGGCGTTGGTGATCAGGTTGAGAAGGATCTGCTGCAACCTGTCCGGATCGGCGATCATCTTCACGTCGGGAGTGCAGCCTTCCCTGTGATACTCTATGCGCGCCTGCTCCATGCGCGGCCCAATCAGCGCCTCGGTTCGCGACAGCGCCGTCTCGGTGTCGATGGTCTTCATGTCCAGATCGATGATCTGTCCGGATCGCAGCCGCGCGAAATTCAGAACATCTTCGATCAAGCCAAGCAGATACTCCGCGACTTTTTTCATGCGCTGCACATCGCCGGCCTGTGCGTCGTTGAGCGGGCCACGCACTCCCATCAACAGCAGATCGCAGTAGCCGCTGATGGAGCCAATTGGCGTTCGCAGATCGTGTGACATCATCGACAGGAGTCCCGAAGTGGCGCGGTTGGCCTCCTCGGCGGAGCGCCGCGCGCGCACGACTTCGTCTTCCCACCTCCGCCGTTCGAGCAGGCGCATCAGGACGGCGTCGTACACCACGGCGCCGGCTTCCTCACGACGCGCAACGTTGGTGAGCACGGCCACATCTCCACCGTCATTGTTACGGAGCGTGAGGAACAATTCCTCGACTCTCGATTGCAGCTTGAGCAGTGGGAAGAGATGCGTCTGGTAAAAGATGCGACTGGAAACGGTAAGCAGTGATTCGAAGGGACGACCGATCACCTCTTCGCGCTGGGCGCCGAGCATCTCGATCAGAGTGCGGTTTGCGTCCAGGACTGTACCGTCGCCGGCGAATGTCAGAAATCCGCAAGGAGCCTGGTCCAGTAACCGATCCATCGAAAGGCTACGGCCGCGCCAGCTGGGACTCCTCGACGCTCGCCGCGGCGAGGTACGCCTTTATGGCGCCGACGGTTTCTTCCGGATCGCTCATGTGCGGGCAATGACC
>DATARP010000147.1:0-6253 GCA_036264075.1 Gemmatimonadaceae bacterium | reverse complement strand
CTTGAACGCCTCGAGCCCGTTGATTCCCGTCATGCGGACATCCATTAGCACCACCGCGTAGTCCCGGTCCCGAATCGCGTCGACCGCCGCCTCACCACTATACACGCCGTCTGCCTCCCATCCGTGCAGCCGCACGACGTCAACGAGAGTTTTTACCATCTGCTTCTCGTCGTCTACGATCAGCATGCGCCGCGTCATGGTGCGCCCCTGGCCGGCGTCGGGAGCGACACTGACATCATGGTGCCCGCGCCGGGGCTGCTTTCCGCCGAGATGGCTCCGCCATTCGCCTGCACCAATCCGCGCGAGACGGCGAGTCCGAGGCCGATACCGCGAGCCTTCGTAGTGAAAAGCGGCTCGAAGAGTTTTTCCATCTGTTCTGGCGTCATTCCGACTCCCGTGTCGATCACATCGAGCCGGACGAATCCATCGGCTGCTTGACGACCGCGGAACGTGAGAACCGCGCCGTGGCCATTCATTGCCTGCAAGGCATTCGTGATGAGGTTGAGGACTACCTGTCCGATCTGAACTCGATCAACCCGGACCGCTGGCAGGTCGAGGGGGAAATCATGTCTGACCGTGACACCGTCGAGAGTGCCAGCACGTTGCAGCTGTTCGTCGACGAGCTGCTTGACGGGTATGGTTTCCGTCTGCGGCGGCTTGATGCGCGCAAAATCGAGCAGGTCCCCGACTATTTTTTCTGCCAGCTTGATCTGAGTGTCGAGAATGCCCAGGTAATCCTTGACCTCCGCGGGGCTGTCGTTGAGCACCATCCCGAGGTAGTAGACGGCGTTCGTCATCACGCCGAGCGGGTTTCTCAGCTCGTGGCCAACGCCGCCCGCGAGCAGGCCGAGCATCGCCAGCTTTTCCTTGCGGACGAGCGTCGCCTGTGTATCTCTGAGCTCACCAAGCGCCGTTTCCAGCTCACCGGTGCGAGCCGCGACGCGGCCTTCCAGCTCCTTGTGCGCGTCCTCGATCTGATGCGCCATGCCGTTGAACGCGTCGGCCAGGACACCCAGCTCGTCCTGTCTTGATATAGTCACACGGCGAGAGTAGTCACCGGCGGATATGTCGTTGGCGGCGAGAGCAGTCTCCTTCAGCGGCACGGATATCTGTCGGCTGATTAGCCACGCCGCAAATGCACCCACTATCAGAATCAGGACGCCGGTCAACGCCATGGTTCTGAGAAACCGGCGCGCGGGTGCGAGTATCGCACTCTTGCGGATGTCGACCCAAACGAGCCACGGCGTGGCCTTGATCGGAGCCCATGCCCCGAGCCGGTCGCTTCCATCCTGTGCCTTGTAGGAGATGACCGATGGCCCTTTGAGAGTGACCGGGGGCCCCGGCAAAATCTTTGAAAGGTCGTTCCACGACCCATTTGTATTACCGAAGAGCAGAGTAACGTCCGGACCGATCAGCCCGCTGATAAGCTGCGCTCCCCCCGCTGAGGAGACCTGTCTGAACTGGGACGCAGTTCCGATCGTGTCGGTAGGCGAGCCGAGAATTGGGATTACCAACTCATGGAAGAGAGTTCCGTGATCGGCGACTATCGGCCCGACCGATAGGCCTTTGGGCGGAGCAGACGCGACGTGCCCGTCGCGCAGCGGTGCCGCTTTCGCCGCCGCCGGACCATCGACCCACAACACGCGTCTGCCATCCTTGCCGCGCACTTCGATGCCAATGATCTGAGCCGTTTTTGCGATCCGGTTCGCAATGAAACGCTGGGCTGCCGCGCGAGTTGCAATATCGTCCTTTACTAGAAACCGATGGACCGTGGAGTCGGAGATGGTTCGATTGAACTCCGCGCGTGTCGGAAGCACTGAAGCTTCGAAAGTCTGGGCGAGAAGGCGTGAAGCGCTTGCTACCCGGTTCGTCGCCGCAGCGGTAAGCGCTCTGGTAAGCTGATGGTAACCCACGAACGCGAACGCCCCGAGTGCGGCAAGCAGAAGTCCGCATATAAGCAGAGGAAGCCTTTTCGAGAGTGACCTCCAACCGTGTAATCGGTGCACGTGCATCCTCCGCGATCTCGTGAATATCTATTCCTCTTGAAGAAGACCCATTCAGCGCTCGGAAGTAACGTTGCGGCAATCGTTTAGCTGACGTCCCGCATTTGATTTTCGTAGTGGTTTGTACTTAGGGAGAACCTGAAGTGCGCGTTCTCTATCAACGGCTCCAAGGTGCCCGACCCACTCGCGTGCTGACTTAGGTCTGTTCTCTACCATTGGTTGAGCGGGGAAATGGCCGGCGGAGTGGCAGTAACAGCTCGGTGAAGGCCTTCCCGCCCCCTCGCCAGTCGTGCCGCCGCGCGCGACCGACTCCAACTATTTTTCTGAAAGGAGTCGAAGCACCGGCGTTTGTAACGTACGCTTGCAACACTTGGCGATGACCAACTTCCCCGACGCAATCTCGGTACTGTCAGCGATGATCACCCCCGCGGTGCTCATCTCGGCCTGCGGATCGCTTATCCTGGCCACCTCGGACCGCCTGAGCAAAGCGGTGAATCGAACGCGTGAGATCTCGGGCGCGCTAATTCCCCGCGCGAACGACCAGCGAAACGAAACCCGCGAAGAAGAACGCCGCATGCTTTTTACGCAGCTTGATTTCGTGACCACCCGGTCTCGCCTGCTGCAGCGCGCGCTTTCGCGTCTCTATGCGGCGCTGGGCTTTTTCGTTGGCACCAGCGTGGCGATCGGCCTGGTGGCGATCACGAGCCCGGAGTTTGCGCTTGTTCCAATCGTGCTCGGGCTGTGCGGCGCTGGCTTGCTGCTATACGCCGCGTTCCTGTTGATCAAGGAATCTCGCTTCGCGCTAGCGGCCGTAAACGAGGAAATGGATTTCATGTGGAAGCGCGGAAAGGAATACGGCCCGCCCGATCTCGTGCAGCAGGGTATCAAGCGTGCGCGGTGGTTCGGGGGAGTAAAGTAAACGGGGTTCCGCGAGCACCTAAAAAAAAACGCCGAGCGGGCTTGCTCGGCGTTTCTCGTATCCAACTCAGGCGCAGCTCACCCGCACTCGGAAAAACCGCACACGTGACACTTCGCGCATCCCTCCGCGAACTCGAGCGACGATCCGCAATCAGGGCAGGTGCCAATGAAAGACTCGCTGCGGTTCACTGCCTCGAACCCGAATTGCGCCTGACCGCCGTCGCCCGATTCCACACTCGGGGAAGGCCGGAGCTGCGCGGCTTCGACCGGTGAGATTGGTGCAGGCCCTGCTCCTAGCAGATCCTGCTGGACTCCCTGCTTCTCACGCATCCATTTCTCGAGCGCTATGCCAATTGCATCGGGGACGGACAATACCTTGTTGGGCCCAAGTCCGATCGCCTTGTCCGACGCGATCCCGCGCAGCTGGCGATGCACCTCGCGAATCGGGATTCCGGATCTCAAGGCCAGAGAGATGAGACGCCCCATCGCCTCCGCGTCAGCCATTGCGGCACCGCCGGCCTTGCCGAGGTTGATGAAGACCTCGAACGGCTGGCCTCGATCGTCCTCCGTGATGTTGAGGAACATTGTCCCGAGCGGAGTCTCGATGCGCGTGGTGATTCCGCGAAGCGTGTCCGGCCTCGACCGCTTGGCGCGGCGCTGGAGATTCTCAGCCTCCGCGTCGAACAGCGCTTCCTTCAATCTCGCGTTCTCAGCCTCCAGCTCGGCGATCGTGCCGTGCAGCTCGCCCCTCTCGGCGCGCGCGTCCGCTTTGCCGTCACGGTCGGCAGCGGCCTGAACCGTGGCGCCAGTCGACAGAACCTGATTGTCGCGGGATCCGTCGCGATAGACCGTGACTCCCTTGCACTTGAGCGCGAAGGCGAGCTCGTAGATCGATCTCACGTCTTCGGGCGTCGCCGCGTGCGGGAAGTTCGTCGTCTTGGAAATCGCAGAATCGCAATTCTCCTGGAAGGCAGCCTGCATGCGGACGTGCCACTCGGGCGTGATGTCGTGCGCCGTGACGAACACGCGCTGCCACTGTTTGGGCACTTCGTCGAAGTGGATGTGTCCTTCCTTCGCAATCTTCTCCATCAGCTCTTCGGAATACCACCCTTCCCTCTGGGCGATGGCGACGAAGTCCTCGTTCACATCCGGCATCAGCACGCCCGCCTGATTGCGCATGAAGGCAACAGCGAAGAGCGGCTCGATACCCGATGAGCAGCCTGCGATGATCGAGATGGTACCGGTTGGCGCGATCGTGTTCACGTTGCAGTTGCGCAGCAGCTGCATTGGGCGAATGCGCTTGCCCTTTGCGTCGCGCGCGGCTGTCTCGTCGGGTCCCCAGATGGAGCGCGCCCATTCGGGGAACGGTCCGCGCTCGTTCGCCAGACGCTCACTCTCTCGCTTGGACTCGACGTCCACGAACTTCTGAAGCTGGCGGCCGAATTCGACGCCTTCGATGCTGTTGTAGGCGATGCCGAGCCGAACGAGTGCGTCGGCGAAGCCCATGATCCCGAACCCAATGCGGCGGATTCTCTTCGACAGCGCGTCGATCTCCGGCAACGGATACTTGTTGACGTCGATGATGTTGTCGAGGAAGTGAACGGACAGATGGATGTCGCGCCTGAGCGCGTTCCAATCCATCTCCGCGCCCTCCACGTAGTAGCCGACGTTGATCGAGCCGAGGTTGCAGACGTCGTACGGAAGCAGCGGCTGCTCTCCGCAAGGGTTCGTCGCCTCGTATTGACCGACGTGTGGCACCGGATTGTATCGGTTCGCTTCGTCGATGAAGAAGCAACCCGGCTCGCCCGTCCTCCACGCTCCGTCGATCATCTTGTCCCACACGCTGCGGGCGTCGAGCTGGCCTGTAACTTTTCCGCTCGAAGGATCGATGAGGTCGTAGCTCGTGCCGGCCTTCACCGCATCCATGAACTTGTCGGTGACCGCCACGGAAATATTGAAGTTGGTTATCTGCGTCAGGTCTTCCTTGCAAGTAATGAAGTCCATGATGTCGGGATGATCGACGCGCAGAATCCCCATGTTGGCGCCACGGCGGGTTCCGCCCTGTTTTACCGCGTCGGTCGATGCATCATAGAGCTTCATGAACGACACCGGTCCGGACGCGACGCCGGTCGTCGAGCGGACCATCGAGCCTTTGCCGCGCAGCTTGGAAAACCCGAAGCCGGTGCCGCCGCCAGACTGGTGGATCAGCGCCATCGAACGCAGCGTGTCGTAGATACCGGCGTGTCCGTTCGAAAGCGCATCTTCCACTGGGAGCACGAAGCACGCTGAGAGCTGGCCAAGGGGACGCCCGGCGTTCATCAGCGTCGGAGAGTTGGGCTCGAAGCGACGCTCGACCATCAGCCGATAGAAATCGGTGGCGGTCACAGTGACCTCGTCGTCGTTCGAACCGTACCGACGATCTGCTTCTGCGACGGTGGCGGCCACGCGCCAGAACATGTCTTCCGGCTGCTCCACAGGTGTACCCGTGGCGTCCTTGATCAGGTATCGCTTTCCGATCACGGTCCGCGCGTTGTCATTGAGCTGGGCATCCCCCTGTGGGGGCACGGCTGGTATGGGCATTAGATACAACTCTCCGCGGGTAGAAAGGCTTGTCAAGAACTAGACGATGAACTCGGAACTGCACGCTTGGGCATCGGATAATTTCGATGCGGGCACGGATACTACCGGTATTCGTGATTCCGCGCCAGTCTTGAGTTATCTTGTTCTCTGACAACGACTTACACAATCCACATCACGAATTGAGATCGGGTCCTCAATTTTCCACCTGGGTGCGTTCCGGGACCCGCCATTCTTCGTCGCATGGGACCGCGCCGGCTGAGATAATTCCGGCGAGTGAACGCTCTTCAGGTAAGTACCCCAGAGGCGCCGAGTTAGATCTCAGCCGAAGTTTTTTTTTCGAAAAATTTGCCCACCGCCGCTGGCGTGTGGCGTTAGCCCATCCGCGAATCGGGGGCAAATGTACGGAAGGGTTGCCCGGAGACACGTTGAGTCAGAACGACGCTCCAAAGGTGCCATACACCTGCGCCGTCGGGGCGCGAAGGTACGTGCGATTCGCGAGAGGGAACGCAACTCCTAACCGGATTCTCGCCGCGACGTCCAGCTGAAGGCCGGTGTCGACATTGAGCTCGGCGCCCGCCGATGTCATCGCGGGATTCGCCGCGTCTGACGCGTCGCATACACCGGTTCCGGACCCCGACGCGCTTGCCGTGCAGAAGGCGCGTCCAGTTTCTCCAAAAAGCGTGAACGACGTCTTGTCGATGAAAACCGGAATGAATCGGTAGCCGCGCGAGGGCGCCGACAAAGGAACCCGA
>DATARP010000130.1:0-73356 GCA_036264075.1 Gemmatimonadaceae bacterium | reverse complement strand
GACATCCCGCTCATTCGCGAGCTCATACTCGAGCTTGCTGAATACGAGCGCGCCCTCCCCGGCGAAGCGCCGGTGACCGAGAAGGATCTCGCTGAGACACTCTTTGGAAAGAGACCGGCGGCGGAAGTTATCATCGCGTGGCTTGGCGACACGCCAGTGGGGTTCGCGCTATTCTTCCACAATTACTCCACTTGGCTCGGCAAGCGCGGCATCTATCTGGAGGATCTTTTCGTTAGGCCTGCCGCGAGAAAGCACGGCGTCGGGTTCGCGTTGATTCGCGCGCTCGCGAGAATAGCGGTGGATCGGGATTGCGGGCGGCTCGATTGGTCGGTGCTGAACTGGAACCAGCTTGCAATCGACTTTTACCAACAGATCGGCGCGAAGGCGATGGACGACTGGACCAGTTTTCGCTTGAGCGGTGACAGCCTGGCGCAGTTAGCAGGTCAAAAGTCGAAATTGCGATAGTCGCACGTCCACCCGCTTAACTTCTTGCCTTATGAGCGCACATGATTGACTGCAGACAGTGCCTGTGATCTACGGCCGGCGGCCCCGACAACTGCTCGTTGTCTGGGGTTTCTCGATACTTCTGGCACTGTTGATCTGGTGGCTCGAGACGCAGGCACCGGCCCTGCACGAACTCGTGGTGCCCTTCTACTGGATCATCCTCGCCGTCGCTCTTTATCTGACGTGGCGCTGGCTGCGTGCTCGCTCGAAGAAAGATCGGAGAGGAATGGACAGAAGACGCACCGAGCGCCGCGACGAGAGCGAGGCACCTCGCAACGAGTCGTCCCCCGAATAACTGACCTCTACGACCTGCTAGGAAACCCGTGGTTCGCCGCGATTTCCTGATTCGCGGGACAGGGCGGAGCGCTCTTCCCGTGCCGCCTTGGCTGCTGACGAGATTTTCGTAGCCTCGCTCACGTCCGCCAGCGCCGCCACCTTCTCGACGAACAACTGGGTCAGCTCGTCGACCCTGTCGTGAACGAGCATGTCGCTCGCCCGGGAGATGCTGGCGGCGCGCTCCGTGACATCATCGATTGCCGCACGTACCGTCGATAACGGTCCTTCAGAAAGCATTCGTAAAATGGCGGTCGACGGGGCGATGTCTCCGGCGAGGCATTGCACGAGAATTGCCCGCATCACCGGTGGCTGCACGCCGTCGGTGAGACGACTGATGGCTTCGGCTTCCAGGCCCGTCCGACTGCTCATGTCAGTGAGATTGGAGACTCGCGAAAAAAAAACGAAAGCGGTTCGTTCGAACGCCCTTTTCTCCGGCACAACATGCGCCACTCCGACGCGGCTCGATTATACCACTCTACCAGGGGACAAGCATGGCTACGCGGAAATCAGGCGGCAAGCGCAAATACGGCAAGGCGGCATCCAAGCGTGTTGAAAGCGCTATGCGGCGTCGCAAGAAAGGCACACTAAAGTCTGGCCGAAGCGGAAAGACCGTAAAGAGTCGCAAGCAGGCGATTGCAATCGGCCTGTCAGAAGCACGTAAGAAGGGAGCCAAGGTCCCCCGCAAGCGTGGAAGGTGAAACGACTTACAGACCTTCCCACGCTCATTCGTCCCGGCGGCGATCAGATCAGTATTTCGCCAGGTAGTTGTCGAGCTCCCACGTTGAGACCTGGCTGATGTACTCCTGCCATTCCAGTCTCTTTGCCGCCAGGAACTGGGTGGTAACGTGCTCGCCGAGGGCGTCTGTAATCACATCGTCCTTTTCAAGCTCGTTGCAGGCTTCTTCGAGATTGTGCGGCAGGTCGTCGATTCTCAGTCGGCGTTTTTCGCGGTGCGACATCTCCCAGATGTTGGTGTTCACCGGCTCGCGCGCATCGGCCTTCGTGGCGATACCGTCGAGGCCTGCGGCGAGCTGTACCGCGAGGGCGAGGTAGGGATTGGCCGACGGATCCGGAATCCGCAGCTCGATTCTCGTTCCCAGCCCTCTGCGATCAGGAATGCGGATCATCGGCGACCGGTTTCGCATCGACCACGCGACGTTCACAGGAGCTTCGTAGCCGGGAACCAGCCTTTTGTATGAGTTGACGAGCGGATTCGTGATCGCCGTAAAACCGCGCGCGTGTCGCAGCAGCCCGCCGATGTAGTGCAGCGCGGTATCGGATAACTGCCACTCCGAAGTTTCGTCCAGGAATGCGTTCTCCCTCCCGCGAAACAAAGACTGATGCGTGTGCATTCCACTGCCGTTCTGCCCGAAAATCGGCTTCGGCATGAACGACGCAACCAATCCAAAAGTCCGTGCGACGTATTTGACGACGAATCGGAAGGTCGTGATGTTGTCGGCCGTCTTTAGCGCGTCCGCGTACCGGAAGTCGATCTCGTGCTGCCCGTGCGCGACCTCGTGATGAGCGGCTTCGACCTCGAAACCCATGCGCTCGAGCACATCGACGATCGCGCGACGCGCATCCTCGCCGAGATCCGCGGGAGCGAGATCGAAATACGAGCCGACATCGTGCGTCACAGTCGATGGCTCGTCGTCCGGCCCCGGCTTAAACATGAAGAACTCGGCTTCCATCCCCGCGTTCATCGTGTAGCCCTGCTTCGCTGCCCGGCCGATCATTTTCTTGAGAACACTGCGAGGGTCCCCAGCGAAAGGACTGCCATCCGGAGTGTTGATGTCGCAGATCACTCTCGCAACGCGGCTGTTCTCATCGCCCCACGGGAAGATCTGGAACGTGCTGAAGTCCGGGGCGAGCAGCATGTCGGATTCCTCGATCCTGACAAAACCTTCGATCGAGGAACCATCGAACATCATGTCACCGGCAAGTGCCTTCTCGAACTGGGAGGCAGGAACCTCGACGTTCTTGTTGATGCCGAGGATGTCCGTGAATTGCAGTCTGAGGAACCGAACGTTGTTCTTGGTAGCCAGATCGAGGATATCCTGGGCGCTTGCGCCCGAGGTATCGGGAATCTGGGAGCGATGGCGGGGCATGGCCGGAACCTAGCCCCGTAGCAACATTTTTGCAATTTATGCAGAAAACGAGAGTCATTCCTTGCATTTTGTGGTGCTGATAGCCAATTTGAGCCGGTAATGGTGCATTTACTGCACAATTCGCTTTACAACCACCTCAGCAGATCTCCATGACAGCCCCGACGACCAGCCAGCGCAAGACGACAATTCAGGAGCTCACCAACCGCTCTCCACGCGTTGCTCCCGGATTCAACGATGACGGGATACCGGGTCCCACTTCCCAGTATTTCGGCGTCAATATTCTGGGCGTCCGGCAGCTGCGCGATAAACTGCCGCGAGAGGTGTTCGCCAGCCTTGCTGCTTCAATCCGTCTCGGCAAGAAGCTCGACCGCGCCATTGCCCCGGTCGTCGCCCAGGTGATCAAGGAATGGGCGACTTCCCGCGGTGTCACCCACTTCACTCACTGGTTCCAGCCCCAGACGGGTCTCACCGCGGAGAAGCACGACGCTTTCTTCGCGTTCGACGACGACCGCCAACCGATGGAGTCGTTCACTGGTGACCAGCTCATTCAGAGCGAGCCAGATGCATCGAGCTTTCCATCGGGTGGGCTCCGCGCAACATGGGAAGCGCGAGGCTACACCGCGTGGAACCCGGCTAGCCCGGTATTCATCGTCGAAGCCACCGGCGCGCGCACTCTGTGCATTCCGTCCGTTTTCATCGGCTACAACGGAGAAGCACTCGATGAGATGACGCCCCTGCTTCGCAGCTCCGACGTCCTCTCACAGAAAGCGATCGCGCTGCTCGAGCTCCTCGGCGACAAGGGGGTCCAACGCGTCTACACCACCCTCGGCCCCGAGCAGGAATATTTCCTCATCGACCGCGCACACTTCGCCATGCGCCCTGACCTCGTGATGGGCGGCCGGACGCTGATCGGCGCTCCCCCACCGCGTGGACAACAGCTAGAGGACCACTATTTCGGCGGAATTCCCGAGCGGATCCAGGGATGTATCGCGGAAGCAGAGTTCGAGCTCTACAAGCTTGGCGTTCCGATCACCACCCGCCACAACGAGGTCGCGCCCTCTCAGTTCGAGATGGCGCCCTACTTCGAGGAGACAGACCTCGCGGTAGATCACAACATGCTCGTCATGGCAACGCTGCGCCGAGTGGCGTTGAGACACCACCTCCAGGCGGTGTTGCACGAAAAGCCGTTCGCGGGAATCAACGGCTCCGGCAAGCACTGCAACTGGTCTATGTCCGTCACTGCAGAATCCTCGGATCTCGATGGATTGAACTTGCTGAAGCCGGGAAAGACTCCGCACCAGAACCTGCGCTTTCTCCTGTTTCTGGCTGCCGTGCTGAAAGGCGTTCACAAGCACGCGGGTCTCCTTCGCGCCGGCATCGCATCCTCCGGCAACGAGCACAGACTCGGCGCCAACGAAGCTCCGCCCGCTATCATCTCGGTGTTCATGGGTGACATGCTCACCAAGGTCATCGAAGAGATCGCCGCCGGAAAAAGCTCCGGCACAGCCGAGCAGCAAATGATCAAGCTCGGCGTCGCGAGACTCCCCGAGGTCGAGAAGGACAACACGGATCGGAATCGCACTTCGCCCTTCGCCTTCACTGGGCAGAAGTTCGAATTCCGCGCTGTCGGGTCGTCCGCCTCGATCGCGTTCCCCGTAGCTCTGCTCAACACTGTCGTCGCCGATACCATCGGCGAGATCACCGACTCACTGCGCGAGACGCTGAAAAAGACCAAGTCGATCGACGACGCGGTCCTCAAGGTTGTCCGTGAAGCCTTCAAGGAAAGCACGCCCGTTCGCTTCGAGGGCAACAACTATTCGGAGGAATGGGTCAAGGAAGCGAAGAAGCGCGGACTGCCCAACATTCGCCGCACGCCCGAGGCGCTGAAGGAGATGGTATCGAAGCAATCGCGCGCCCTTCTCACGAAGCACGGCGTTCTCACGAAGGAGGAGCTCGAGTCCCGATATCACGTTCGCGTAGAGCGCTACGTGAAGGACATGCTGATCGAGCTGCACACCATGCGCGAGATGGTCGACACCATCGTGATCCCCGCTGCCTATGCCTATCTCGGTGTGTTGTCCAATTCGGCATCGCAGTCGAAGGCCGCGGGAATCGCCGTAATTCCTCAGGTCGCGACTGCCAACCAGGTTGGTGAGCTGGTACAGGAGCTCCAGGAATTCCGCGAAGACCTGAGCGACGTGATCGCGCGCACCGAGGCCAAGCACGAGGATCCCGCGGGCCAGGCCGACATGCTCACATCTGAGGGAGCGGACACGATGGCCGAAGTCCGGAAAGTGTGCGATGCACTGGAGTTGGTGGTCGGCGACGACTACTGGCCTCTACCCAAGTATCGGGAGATGCTCTTCCCGGTTTGACCCCCGACCATCGTGGTAGTGTCAGGGTTTGACACTACCACGATGCGTAAGAGGCGAGGCCTGTGTAAGTTGAGCGCATGACCTCGCCGCCTTCTCCGACTGCTGAATCAGCCGCAATCTGTCCATCCTGTGGCAGGCCAGCTCACGGACGTTACTGCGCCAATTGTGGCGCCCCCCTGGCTGGGGCCACATGTGCCTCATGCTCCGCTGAGCTTAGTTCCGGTGCAAGATTCTGCCACCGTTGCGGGAATCCAGTTGGAGCAGTTCCCCCACTTGCCGGATCAAGAACGAGCTCGCTTCCGTGGATCGTCGCGGCGCTCGCATTTCTTGCTCTTTTTGCAATGGCAGCCGGGCGCGGCTTCAATGCCCGGCGCAGCAACACCATAGACGGATCGCAGAACGCGCTCCCGCAGGCGGGACTCGATGACCGAGGCGCTTCTTCCGACGATCAATCAGCCGGAGTCCGGGCTCCCGATATCTCCAGCCTATCGCCGCAGGAGCGCGCTGATCGTCTCTACAACAGAGTGATGTTGCTTGCTACTCAGGGAAAGACCGACAGTGTGCAGTTCTTCGCCCCGATGGCTCTCACCGCTTATCAGATGCTCGCGCCGCTCAATGCCGATCAACGATACGACATGGGGCGGATCGGCGAAGTCGTGGGTGCGCTGCCCTTGGCGAAAGCACAAGCGGACAGCATCCTCCGCGACAACCCGAACCACCTGCTCGGCCTTATACTCGAGGCCCGGCTAGCGACGCTCGCTGGGGATACAGTTCAGCTTCACGCATACGAGCGGCGCCTGATTACCGCGGCAAAATCCGAAGCACCAACAAAACGTGAGGAATATCTGCGACACCAGGATGACATCAGCAACGCGCTACAGCAGGCGAAGAAGAGCCTGGCCGGCAAGCCATGACGTCGCCGAGCACCATTCATCTCGCGCACAGCCCGGATTCGGATGACGCGTTTATGTTTTACGCGCTTGCCGACGGCCAGATCGACACTCAGGGCCTGAGCTACGTTCACGAGCTTCAGGACATCGAGACGCTCAATGGTCGCGCCATGCGCGGAGAGCTGGACGTCACCGCGGTATCGATCCACGCCTATGCCTACCTGTCGGATCGCTATGCCTTGCTGCCTCACGGAGCATCGATGGGAGACGGCTATGGACCCATGCTCGTCTCCAAACGGCCGATGACGAAGGCCGAAATTGTGGGCAGGCCGATTGCCGTCCCGGGCATGATGACGAGCGCGTATCTCGCCCTAAAGCTGTTCCAGCCGGATTTCGTTCCGGTAGTCGTTCCATTCGACCAGATCGAGCAGGCGGTTCTGCGCGGGGATGTCGATGCGGGCTTGCTGATCCACGAAGGGCAGCTGACATACAAGGACGACGGCTTGCACCTTATCGCCGACATGGGTGCCTGGTGGCTGGAGAAGACCGGCCTTCCCCTTCCACTCGGCGGAAACGTTATTCGCAAGGACATGCCCCGGGACGTTCAGAAGAAGGTGTCCCGGCATCTGCGCCAGAGCATTGCGTACGGACTCGACCACCGGAAGAACGCACTCGACCACGCGATGCGTTTTGCGCGTGGCCTCGATCGGAGCAAGGCCGATACTTTCGTCGGGATGTATGTCAATGACTGGACGCTCGATTACGGTGAGCGGGGTCGCCGCGCCATCCGCCTCTTTCTCGATGAAGGAGTCAAAGCGGGAGTGATTACGCGACCGGTGACGGTGGAGTTCGTTGACGACTGAGCTGATTGACGAGCTCCAGCGTCGCGCCGCCCGCTTCGCGGCGGTCGCGACCGTGCAGCAAGCCATTTCGGCCACAATCTCTCTCGACGAGGCCTATCGCGAGATCTATAAAGCGGTTGCTTCAGTCGTCGACGCTCCATGCTTTGCGCTGATGATCGCGGATCCTGTGTGCGAGAAGTTCAATGCGCATTGTATCGTCGTCGACAACGAGGAGCGCGAGGGTGACAGCGTCCTCGACTTCCCGAACGGCACTGAGACAATCGCCAAGGTGTTTCAGACGTCGGTCCCGCTCATTTCGTCGAAGCCGGAGCAATGGTGGAAGGGAACGATCTTCCAGGTGGCGGCCAAGCGTGAAGTGCAGAGTGAGATCACCGCACCGCTCACTTACCACGCCCGAACTGTCGGCGTGATGCAGGTTCTCTCGTACAAGACCAACGCCTATGACGCGCATGATCTCGACTTGATCATGCTCATCGCGCGACAGGCAGCGGTGGCAATCGAGAACGCCCGGCTGTTCGCAGCCCAGCGCTACGAGCAGAAGCAAACCGAGGCGGCGGCAGAGATCGCGCGTTTGGCGCTGCGCAAGGTTTCAGTAGCCGAAGCTAGTCAGAGCATCCTCAAGATCCTCGACGAGGTCGTGCCTTCCAGCGGAAAGGCGATCGGCCTGGTGTCTCCGGATGGTCAGAACATCGTCTGCGTTGCGGCCTGCGGCACGTGCGAGTCGATGGAAGGAATAGTCGCGCCGGTCGCGCGCAGCTCGGTCCGCGTAGCGCTCGCGAAGGAAGAGCCGACATTCGTCGAGAACCTCCGTGAAAAAGCTCACAACCCGGATCGTGTTCCCGAGGAGCCAGCGCTCACCATACCCCTCATCGCCAGCGACCGGCGCATGGGAGTCCTCGTCGTTACCTCGGAGACTTCGCAGCTGCAGACCGGCCCGCATGTGGATGCGCTCCTGCGTCTTGCTCCCGCCGTTGCTCTCGCGATGGACGTCCTCCGCCTCAGCGAAGATGAGCAGCGGATGCATGCGCGGGAGCGAACCCTTGCTGCTGCACTCGCGACGATGGACCAGCCCGTTCTCATCCTCGGCATCGACGCAAAAGTACAATACGCGAATACCGCCGCGATCCAGGAATACGGATACGAGCCGTCGGAGGTTGCCGGACTGTCCGTCGACGACTTCGTGGTCGCTTCTGCGCAGGTCCCCACGACTATCCCGGCTATTCCGCAGGACCAGACTCTGTGGACTGGTGAGCACATTCACCGCAGAAAGGATGGGACCGAATTCCCCGCCTCTGTGACCCTGAGTCATATCCGCAATGACAGCGACGAGATCATCGGACTCGTGATCAGCATTCGAAATCTCACCGAAGAGCGCAAAGTTGCGGATCACCTCGGGCGGACCGAGAAGCTCGCTGCCATCGGAGAGCTCGTCGCCGGCGTCGCGCACGAGCTCAATAATCCGCTCACGGGAATTTCGACATTCGCGCAGCTGCTCCTCGAGGACAAGCTGGAAGGAGAACAGCTCGAATCGGTTAGCCTGATCAAGCGGGAAGCGGATCGGGCTATCGGAGTGATCCGCGATCTTCTTCTCTTCGCTCGAAAGACGGACGCGCGCGATGTGACCGTCGACATCAATACGATTGTCAAACACACTGTGCGACTTCGCGCGCTTGCTTCCCGCTCGAACGGTATTGAAGTGCACATGCAGCTCGACCAGTCGGACCCCAAAGTGCGCGGCGACGAGCAAAAGCTGCAGCAGGTCATCCTCAATCTGCTCGTCAACGCCGAGTCTGCCCTGCGCGATGCAAAAGTCCGGCATCTATCGGTGACCACGCGGCGCAGAAACAAAACGGTCGTCATTACCGTGTCCGATACCGGGCATGGGATGCCGTCTTCTGTGAGCCAACGGGTATTCGAGCCTTTTTTTACTACCAAGCCACCCGGTGAAGGCACGGGATTGGGACTCAGCGTCAGTTACGGAATCATCCAGGCACATGGAGGAACGATCTCTGTGGAGAGCACGCCAGACGTTGGCACGACGTTCACGATCTCACTCCCACTCGACGGCGGGACAGCCTAGTGACGCGCATTCTCATTGTCGACGACGAGGAGACCATCCGACTCGCGCTTCGCAAGTTTCTGCGCTCGCGTGGCTACGAGGTTGAGATCGCAGGATCGGGAGACCAGGCTCTCCAGCTGCTCAGCAACGACTCATTCGCGCTCATGCTCTGTGACGTTCGCATGCCTGGATTGACGGGCGTCCAGGTCGTCCCACTCGCGAGAGAAAAAGACCAGGATCTCGCGATCATCATGCTGACTGCGGTAAACGATGCGGCGACCGCGACCGAGGTGCTGTCTTCCGGCGCGACCGACTACCTGATGAAGCCGGTGGAGTTGGCTGACCTGCAGCAGGCTGTTGATCGCGCGCTCCAGAAGCGACTGGAGCTGATCGAGGTGCGTCGTCTCGACATGCTGATCCGCGAGGAAGTCGCGCTTCGCACCGCCGAGCTCGAGCAGGAGAAGGAGTCACTACGGCTGATGTCGGTGAGCATCGCGGAGACCCTCATCAACGCGATGGAGGCGAAGGACGTGTACCTTCGCGGCCACTCGCAGCGCGTAGCGGAGCTGGCCGGACAGATCGCCGAGGAGATGCATCTCGATGAAACTGTGCGCGAAGATCTGAAGGTCGCGGGCCGGCTGCATGATGTCGGCAAGATCGGTATCCGCGAAGCCATCCTGAACAAGCCCGACCGCCTTACTTCCGAGGAGTTCGAGCACGTCAAGCAGCACGTCCAGATTGGGATGGACATCCTGGCGCCGCTTTTTCACTTGAAGACACCTCTGACCTACGTCGAGCACCACCATGAGCGTTGGGACGGAGCGGGGTATCCTCGCGGCCTTTCCGCAGAAAGCATCCCCCTCGGCGCCCGGATTCTCTGCGCTGCAGACACTTTTGACGCCCTCACCTCGAAGCGCGCCTATCGTGAGCCCATGACTCCCATGGCAGCGCTGGAACACCTCAAGGTCGATGTCGGAAAGCAGTTCGACCCGAGTGTTTATGAAGCACTCCTTCGCGTCGTAACCAGGCGACTAGGTGCCGGCGCACCGAGGGCCGGCTAGCTACCCGCACGGACTCCTTGACGTCGCGTCAAGAGAGTCGTATTCGGTGTCGTATGTGTATGCAACGTGATGGGCAGCAGCTACGAGGCACGCGACGTGCAGCGGGCGAAATCAGAAAATTGCGCGCTGACTTAGCGCGTTGCGGAACATTCTATGGGAGGACTCATGCCGAGCGGTGAATCAGTGGAGCCATTGCGTTTTGCGGACGACGACGACCCGGATGATCTCGGGGGTGGCTTCAGTCGCGGCAAGCGTTCCTACGACGATGACGAAGACGAGGATGGTGGCTGGGCGATCAACGAGGATCACAGCGACCGTCTGTGGGACAGCGCCGAGGACGCGGACGACGACGAAGAGGTCGACTCCGACGCTACGGTCGTAAGCGAAAGCGATGATGGTGAGGAGGAAGAGGAAGAAGAGGATCTCTTCGGTGGCGGCGCTCCGAGAGGCAGACGGGGCCGCCCAAAGGGATCGGGAAAGCGGCAGGAGTCGTCTCTCACCGGAGGTGGACTCGGCGGTGCAGGCGGGTCCAGCGCGGGTGGCGGGTTCGGCAGCCCTCTGTCGGGGCAGGGATCGAGTGGATCGAGTGCCGGGAGCGCTGCGAGTGGCGCTGCTCGTGGCACGTTTGGGAGCTCGCCAACGGGCGCTCGCAGCGGCGGGGGAATCGGCGGTTCGACGGCGGCTTCCCGGCCCACAGGCAGTGGCACCCCCCAAAAGGCGGCCAAAAGCGCTTCCAGGTCCTCGGGATCCGGGAAATCGGGCGGAAAAAAGTCCGCAAGCAAGGCCAAGTCAGGTTCCGGTCGCAAAACAGGCGCGAAAAAGGGCGCCAAGAAAAGCGCTGGGAAGTCCAGTCGCGGCGCAGCGAAAAAGGGCTCGGCCCGCCGGGGATCGAGTTCCGGCTCCAAGGGGGCTAAATCCCGCAAAGGAAGCAGCAAGAGCTCCCGTTCCAAGGGTCGTTCCCGGAGGTAGATTCTTCTGCCCCCGTGCGCAGTGCCCGAGGCGCGGTTACTCTCAAGTAACCGCGCTTTTTTCCTGAGTACCACCGCTAGCAGCTGCTTTTCCCTGAGCCACCTGAGTGAGGATTGATGCAGGAGAACGACGAACCACCCGAAGGGCCCTGGAAAAAGATCCTGTTGTCCGGCGGCGCTCTCCTTGGCGCCGCAGCGGCTTACAACGCGTTTGCCCGTAAAGGCGTCGACGAGCTCGTAAATCTCATTGGTGGAGAGGAGGGAGGGTTCGAGTGGCGTGACAGGCGGGTCGCCTTCACCAAGCACGGGGAAGGTCCGCCGATCCTTCTCATACACGGCATCCATCCGTCGGCCTGGTCCTACGAGTGGCGGAATAACGTCGACGCTCTCGCCCGCACCAACACCGTTTACACCCTCGACCTGCTCGGTTTCGGGCGATCGGATCGACCGGCGATCCGTTATTCCGCGCGCCTCTACATCTCGCTGATATCGGATTTCGTCAGCAGGGTGATCGACGCGCCCACGGTGCTTGTCGCTTCCTCGCTCTCCGGGGCGTACGCGATTGTTCTGGCCGCCCGCGACCCACATCGTTTTCCAGCCGTCGCACTGATCGCGCCGTCGGGATTGGTTCGCCAGAACGAGCCCGTCGGAATCGGCGGCGAGGCGGGGCGGTTCGCAGTCGAGACGCCGATCGCGGGCACCGCGATGTTCAACGCTCTTGTCGCGCGCCCGAACCTTCGCCGCTATCTGAGGAACGCGTACTCAAACGATGCGCTGGTCACCCGTGAGCTGGTCGAGATTTACTACGCCGCTTCGCATCAGCGAGGTGCGCGTCATGCGCCGGCGGCTTTTCTGTCGGGGCATCTCAATATCGATGTCCGTCATGCTCTGCGACGCCTGAGCCAACCCGCGCTGCTCGTGTGGGGCGAACAGGGATCGATCGCGCCCGTCGAGGAATTCCGTGGATTCCGCGAGCTGAAACGAGATTTCGAAATCTCCGTTCTGTCTCCAGCCGGTGACCTTCCGCACGACGAGCGAGCGGAGGACTTTAATGTTATCCTATCCACATGGCTGAATCGCCTGTCGCTCTCCTCCGCGCCCACGCTAAACACGCTCCCTGGAACGCCCGTGGACTTGCCGCACACGCAACAGCACTTGTAGACGCAGCTGGTGTAAGGCCTACCAATGCCTCGGCCCGCGCAGCGCCGAGTGCGCGTGCGGTTCGATTCTACGTGGCAAGCGGACTGCTCGACCGACCCGAAGGAACAGGCACCGGCGCAACCTACGGATATCGGCATTTGCTCCAGCTTCTGTCCATCAAGATCCGACAGCGCGAAGGACAGAGTCTCGACACAATCCGCGGTGAGATGCGCGATGTCACCGGTGACGCGCTCGAGCGAAAGATCGCGCTCTCACTCGCTCCCGCGCTCGGCTCCGGCGCGGACGAGGCCGTAGCTCACGACGGTGACATTGCGCTGCGCTGGCACCGGCTCGCCGTCGCCGATGGCATCGAGCTACACGTTCGCGAAGACTCGCCGGCTGCCCGCGAAGAAGCCGTCATCGCCATGCGTGAGGCGATCCGCGCCGCTCTCGGCCGCGCGGATATTCGCTGAGCCGACTACATCACGTAGCGCGCCGATCTCTCGCCACGGAGGTGCTCGAGTAACGCCTTCTTGGCCGCAGCAACTTCTTCCGGCGACAGCCAGTCCGCGACAGTGAAGCGGCGCCCTCTTGCCTCGACTGCAATCGCAACTCGCCCTCCTCGCATCACCAGCATTGCACCGGAGCCGCGTGGTCTCGACAATGGGTCACGATCTGATAGCTCCAGGGGGAGATTGTAGATGTTTGCGGGATCGCTGGCTGCCATCACAACGAAATTCGTCGTCGCCCCATCTTCGCTCGCAACAGCGCGGAGCCACTCGACGGCATCGGGCAAAGCGAATTGGGCGCCGCCGAGTCCTTTCACGAAGTAGCCGCGCCGCACCTCTCCGCGAAACTCGAGTCGCTTGAGTTCCCGGTAAATCGCCCGCCACGATACCGGTGGCCGCTCGCGGCGCCACCAATCGCGTGAGACGATTCCGTAGCGCGCCAACCACTGACGGGCGATTCGTTCTGCTCTTTCTTCTTCCGGAAGAGCGGGACCAAGGGTTCCGCGTCGGCGGACCAGCGACCAGCGGCCGGTCCACCCGCTAGGTGCTGCGCCAGGCCTGTCCGGACGTCTCCATTTCGGGAGCCGGCGCAGGTTGGGTCGGCGCTGAACTATTCGCCGATCTGGAGACGGCGTGTAATCCGGTGGCAGCCAGCTGGTTGGGTCGGGGCCCGTGCGCGGCAACATCGGCTTCCATCGGGCGACTTCGCGAAGCGCTTCGACCGTGTCGTTGGTGACCAGTCCCCACGCTACCAGCTCGCGGATCGCCTCGCGAGTGGCGAGCATCGTGAGTCCGGCGATCGCCTGGATGTCGCCAATGAAGGACGCACCCTCCGCGGCGATTGTCGCTCGCACTTTCTCCGCATTTTCACTGAGCACGGCGTCTTGTTCATCAGGCAACCAGATAGCACCGGTCCCGCGCTCGAAGAAGCGCACTCGGCCAAGTGGTATTGCGCCAGACTCGGGATCGTAGTTTCCCTCACCCACCCACACCGGTTCGCCGGACGCACTGAACTGCGATAGGGACTGAGGGTCATATCCTTTTATTCTTGCGCGCAGATAGTCGCGATCCCAGGCAGCTGGTGGACGCGCAATACCATATAGTTGGCGCATTGCCGTCGCGGTGCCCGTTGATCCTTCCATCCGGTCTCTCTCATCGAGGTGCTGCCAGCGCTGCATGAAGGCCGAGAAATGCGGCAGCTCCACCGCTTCGATCTGTTTCCGAAGAGCCGCGAGGGCACGCCTGCGTCCGATCTCGACCACTCGGCGCGAGCACCACTCGGTGTCCTGTATGCCACGACGGAATTTCCCGCGAATGAGCTTCCCTGTTCTCTCCCATTCGGCGAGCCGGGACTCTATCCACTCGCGCGACCATCCATAGCGGTCGTGAATTTCCTGCGCAGTCACCGGTCCCGATTGTGTCAGGAACCGCGCGAGGATTTCTCGCCGCGCGACTGATGCGTTGATCGAGGGGTGGAGCAGTACTTCCGGAATAGCCGCTGCGGCAGCCTCCTCGGTCAGTTCCACGCCCTGACGCACGCGGGGCAGCTCTTCCGCGCTGAAGGCCGAAACGTATCTAGGGTATGTCTCGGTGAGAATGAAGCGCCATTCTCGTGCTACTTCCGCTCCCAGTTCGATCGCGACTACACGACGACTTGCGAGCAACTCAGCTAAGGGATCGCCGCGTTTGCCTTCTTCTTGGGTAGCCACCCGAGATCTGATTTCTTCACTAGTCAGATCGCCCGCCTTGTCGAGCAGGTGGGCGAGCTCGTCGTTGGTACGCGCGCGTCTGCCCGCTGTTGTGCCTCGCCTTTCCGCGAGAGTTTGCTCGATTGCCTCCAGCGTTATGTCGTCGCTTCCCTCCCCACCCATGACTTCATCAAGGAGCGCGCGATCCAGCGATAGCAGCGCCGCCCTCTGTTCTGCGCGCGGAGTGTCATCGCCGTACAGCCAATCCATGACGAACCCGAATTGCAGACTCGCAGCGAATGGCGACGGCGTGTCGGTGTTGACGTTGTGAACGCGGATATTTCCGGCAGCGATGTCTGCGAGCGTCGACTTGAGTCCATCCATGTCGAATGCATCCTGCAGTACTTCGCGGTACGTCTCGACCAGAATCGGAAAGCTCGGGTATTGCCGCACCGTCTGCAGCAGATCCAGAGACTTCAATCGCTGCAGCCAAAGAGGCATTCGGCGCCGTGGATTCCCGCGCGGCAACAGGAGCGCTCGCGCCGCATTCATTCTGAATCGCGCGCCGAAAAGCGAAGTGGATCCTACTTCTTCCAGCACGAGCTGCTCCGCCTCGGCACCGGAAAGCCCGAGCAGTGCCTGAATAGGCGCAGTCATCCCGAGATCGGGGAGACGCAGCATGATCCCATCGTCCGTCGTCTGCACCTGGAGATCGGTATTGTTGATCGCTTCCCGCACTCGTTGCGCGAGGGCCATTCCCCACGGGGCATTGATTCTCCCGCCGAATGCGGCGTGAATTACAATGCGCACCGCTCCTGTTTCGTCTCGAAACTGCTCGATCACGATGTTCCTGTCGTCCGGCACGATGCCCGTCGCCGCCCGTTGAGATGCGATGTATTTCACGAGAGAGCTCGCCGTTGCCGCGTCACAGCCGTATCGGTCCTCGAGATCTTTCTCGTCCGGTGCTTCTGCCAATTCGCGACGAAGCGCTCCTACTCGGTGACTGAGCATCAGCGATCGCGCCATGTACTCCCCGTGCCAGAACGGCATCCTCGCTGGTGTCCCGGGTGCCGGCGTTACTACGACGCGGTCGTGCTCGATCGCCGCGATTCTCCACGTGGAGGAGCCAAGCTGAAACACGTCGCCCATTCTGGACTCGTGCACGAATTCTTCGTCCAGCTCGCCGAGGCGTGTCCGATCGGGAAGGTTGACGGTGTAGAGGCCGCGATCGGGGATTGTCCCGCCTGAGATGACGGCCGTCATGCGCGCGGCGCGGGATCCGGTCAGCCTGTCGTTCACGCGATCCCACGTGATTCGCGGCTCGAGCTCCGCGGCTACGTCAGATGGGTATTTGCCCGACAACATCGCGAGCACTTCGTCGAATGCACTTCGGGTCAGCTGATGATACGGGTAGGACCGGCGAACCAGGTTGAACAGATCTTCACTGGACCAGTCGTCGACCGATACCGCGGCCACTATCACTTGCGCCAGAACATCGAGCGCGTTCTGAACCACGTGAGTGGGCTCTACGTCGCCTGCCCGCATCGCGGCGACGATTGCCGCAATCTCCACCGCGTCATCGCGGAATGTGGGCACCAGAATTCCGCGACTCGGCACTCCCAGGGTATGTCCGGCACGTCCGATTCTCTGGAGCGCTGAAGCCACTCGCTTGGGCGACTGGAGCTGGATCACCAGATCGACGGAACCGATGTCGATTCCCAGCTCGAGTGAGCTCGTGGTAATCAGCGCGCGCAACGAGCCGGCCTTGAGGCGTTCCTCGAGCGCGAAACGCCTCTCTCTCGCCAGTGATCCGTGATAAGGAAGCGCAATCTCTTCTTCGGCAAGCGCGTTTACCCTCGCCGCGATCTTTTCAGCCTGCGCTCTGTTGTTGACGAACACCAATGTGGTGCGCGAGTCTCGGATATGTCTGAGTACCAATGGCGCGACCGCCGGCCAGATGCTGCCTCCGACACTACCGAGATCGGCAACTGGCGACTCGACCGAGATCACCATCTCCTTGGTCATCCCGCAGTCCACTATCGTGACAGGCCGAAACCGCGGCGTCCCGGCTGACGAATTGTGGCAGCCACCCAGAAATCGTGCGACTTCCTCGAGCGGTCGCTGCGTCGCGGAAAGGCCAATTCTCTGCGGAGATGTCTCGACCAGTGCTTCCAGTCTTTCTAACGTGAGAGCCAGATGCGACCCTCGCTTCGTTCCGGCAATTGCGTGTATCTCGTCGACGATTACCGCTCGCGTGCTGCTGAACATCCCACGACCCTTGAGCGTGGTCAGCATGATGTTCAGCGATTCGGGCGTCGTGATCAGGATGTGGGGAGATTTGCGGAGCATTCGCGCCCGGGCCGACGCCGGTGTATCACCGGTCCGCACGGCAACCCGAATTTCCGGGAACTCCTGTCCAGCGGCGGCGAATCGAGTTCGGAGTTCCGCCAGAGGACGATCAAGATTTCGCTGGATGTCGTTGTTCAGAGCCTTGAGCGGCGAGATGTACAGAAGGTGAACCGCATTGGGTAGCGGCTCTTCCAGCCCGCGCACGATCAGCTCATTCAGCTCCCATAGAAACGCAGCCAGAGTTTTTCCGGTGCCCGTCGGAGCGAGGATCAGGGTATGCGATCCGGTAGCGATCGCCGGCCAGCCCGATCGCTGTGGAGCGCTCGGCTCGCCGAACGTCTCCTCGAACCATTGCCCTACCAGTGGATGAAATCGCGCTAGCATCGAGGCAGTAGTCGTTCACATCGCGGGACAAATGCAGAACGGCGTACTAGAGCACGCGTCGCAGCTTCTGCGCGCACCACTCCAGGATCTTGTTCGAGAGTGGCCGTTTTCGGAATTCCGCGAGCTTCATTTCTTTCGACGACTTTATGTCGTCCATGAAGATTGAATTCATCTGCGCTCCAACCGTTGAATCGAGAGCAACCAGCAGCGATTCGTCGTTGAAGGAAAGCGATCGGTTGTCGAAGTTCATCGAGCCGATGTAGGACCAGATGCCGTCGACAACAAGGCTCTTGGCATGCATCATCGTCGGCTGGTACTCGTAGATCTTGACGCCGCCTTCCAGCAGCTTCTCGTAGTAGGTCCTTCCCGCGTACCACGTCGTTTTTACGTCGGTCTTGTCGCTCACCGTGATGACGCGAACATCGACACCCCTTCGTTGCGCCGCCAGAAGGAGCTGCATGAAGCTCTCACCCGGCACGAAATAGGAATTGCTGATATATATGGATTTTCGCGCGCCCGCGATCGAGAGCGCGAGAAAACGCTCCGCTGGTGTGCTGCCAATGCTCGGAACGCTGTGCATCACGCCGGCCTTCATGTTGCCGACTTCGGCGAATGAGGCTTTCGGGAAGAACATGTCTCCGGTCAACAGCTCTCCTGTTGCCTCAGCCCAGCCGGCAGCAAACGTGGCCTGCAGAGCGGCGACGGTCGGACCTTCGAATCGAACGTTCGTCTCCCGCCACTGATCTTCGTGGTGGCCGTCGCCGAGCCAATAGTCAGCCAGGCCGAATCCACCCGTATATCCGATTCGGCCGTCCACCACGACCACCCGCACATGAGACCTCTGAGCAGCTTTCTGCAGACTGTACCATCGGAGCGGCCTGAGCCACACAACCTCGACACCGCCTGCCTTGACCCGCTTCAGCCATTCGCGCTTGAGCGGCTGTGACCCGAAGGCGTCGAGCAGCAGCAGCACCCGCACCTTTTGGCGCGCTTTCTCGATCAGATACTTCGCCATGGTATCCGCAACGGCGCCCGGCTGGGAGTAATACATCTGCACTGTTATCGTGCGCTGCGCAGACGCGAGGTCCTTCCATAACTGCGGGTAGGTGCCGTCGCCGTTCAGCAGAATCTGGACATTGTTGCCGGGATCTATGTGCGTCCCGGTGTACAGCTCGATGCCGCGCGAGAACAGTGAGTCGGAGATCGCGGGCGGACCGTCCTTGTCCCCCTCCGCAATCACGCTGCGCACCGGCGTGTCGTGAGTGACGGAAAGGATGCCGATTAGCGCCAACACCAGCGCAAACAACAACAGGGCCGCGATTGCGGTGTACTTGATCAGTGACATATTCTCTCTGCATGACCTACGTGGCCCGTCGGCGAATCGCGACGCGTGCTATCGTCCTCGATCGGTCGCTTGAATCGCTTCCCATCTTCCGGCTGAGCGACTCCGCCGAGGACTCGGCAATCTCCTTCTCCCCCGAGAGCGGCGGGCGCTGGCGCGTTCTGCCCAGTCCGGGCGACCGCCTGCCAGGCACTTTCGATCAGGATGTCTATATCGAGCTCCTGCATCGTTACCACGAGGCAGGATCCCCCGAAGACGGGGTGGTAAGCTTTACGCTCCACGCCTTTCTGCGATCGATCGGAAGACGTGTCGACGGCAGAACATACGAACAGCTCAGGTCCGCCCTCACCCGACTCGAGAGAACCATTCTCGAGTCCAGCGGGGTGTACGTTGCAGCAAGCGAAGGACAGCCGCTAGAAGGACGTTTCACCATACTCACTTCTGTCTCCATCGCACGGCGCAGGCTGGCCGAGCGCGAACAATTCACGCTGTTTCCCGTCCTGACAGCATCGGAGCCGGGTGACGCTCACGTCACGATTGGACCGCTCATCCGCTCGAACATCGCTGCCGGTCACACCGTCACGCTTTCCGCAATCCACTATTTATCACTCACCAATCCGGTCGCCCGCCGGCTATACAGGCTTCTCGAAGTCGCCCGCGAAGAGGGAATGGTAACCTGGAGAGTGCCGCTAGCCGCTCTCGCCGAGCAGTTGCCGCTTACTCAACGGTATCCCTCTCACTTGCAACGAGTGCTCCAGCCCGCCCACGAGATGCTTCTCGCGGCCGGATTGCTCCGGGACGCCACCTTCCGGCAGCTGAACCGCGACTGGCTCGTCGATTACGTGCTCGCGTCGAGAGCTGCCTGACCAACAGCTTTGTGGCCCTGGTGCCTTTTGTGCGTCAATTTGGAACACTGCCTCCTCGCGGGCGTATCTTATAGGTTAACGCCCTCCTCAATTACCTAGCCCGTATGTCGCGATCCAGAAAAACCATGCTCTTCGGCCTCGTTCTGATTCCACTCCTGGCCGGAGGCTTCGTATTCCAGCAGCGCGAGACCCAACAGGGCGCTCGGCTCCTCGATCAGGTGCTCAACATTGTGTCCAGCCGTTTCGTCGACACCGTCGACGCAGCGACCCTATACGAGAAGGCCGCCCGCGGCCTGGTCCACGAGCTCAACGATCCGTATAGCGTTCTCCTCTCCCCGAAGGAGTTGTCCTCCTTCAACGCGCAGACCAACGGTCGCTATGCTGGCATCGGAATGGAGATCGCCGAGACTCAGGGCTTCATATCGGTCCAGCGAGTGTTCCCCCACACGCCCGCAGAGCAGGCTGGCGTTCAGGAAGGTGATCGCATCAACTTCGTCGACACGACGAACATCCGCGGCTGGACCGTCTCGCAGACTTCCGAGGCACTCAAGGGAACTCCAGGCAGCAAAGTGCTGGTCAAGTTCTCACGCCCCGGTGTGCCCGAGCTTATCCCGATCACATTCACTCGCGCGGCCATCAATATTCCCGCGGTTCCATACGCGATGATGCTCGACGGGAAGATCGGCTACATCCCGCTCCTCCAGTTCAACGAGAGTGCAAAGGACGAGATCGAATCTTCGGTCACCAAGCTCACGCGAAGCGGTGCCAAGGGCATCATCATCGATCTGCGCGGTAACCCGGGCGGCATTCTCGATCAGTCGCTGAGCGTGAGCAACCTCTTCCTGAAGAAGGGACAGCAGATCTCCAGCATTCGCGCACGCAACGGCGAGAACCAGACATTCGTTGCCAGCGATGATCCAATCGCGCCGACGATTCCGCTCGTTCTTCTCACGGACGGGAGAAGTGCTTCGGCTTCCGAGATCGTCGCCGGCGCTCTTCAGGATCACGACCGGGCGTTGATCGTCGGGACGACTTCGTTTGGAAAAGGGCTTGTTCAGTCGGTGTTCCCGCTCGACGGCGGCTACGCCCTCAAGATGACGACCGCCAAGTGGTACACGCCGAGTGGCCGCTCGATTCAGAAGGAGCGCAAGCTGCTTCCGAGTGGAGAATTCGTGGAGGTGATGCCCGATTCACTGGAGACGGATTCGGTGCGTCGTTCTCGTCCGACCTTCAAGTCCGACGCCGGTCGCATCGTTTACGGCGGGGGCGCAATCACACCCGACATAATCGTCCGACCAGATACGCTGAGCACAGTCGAACAGAAAGTCTTCAACGCTTTTGCTCCCAAGACCGCGGATGTCAGGGCAACCCTGATCGATTATTCTCTGGAGCTCAAGAAAACGGTCAAGCCGGACTTCACAGTGCAGCCGGCGTGGCGTGAGGAGTTCTACAACCGGCTCAAGGCCAAGGGCGTGTCTGTCGATCACGCGCAGTACGAGGAGGCAGGTCCGGAAATCGATCGGCTGCTCGGCAACACTGTGGCACGTCTCGCGTTTGGTGATTCAACCGCCAAACGTCGCGGCATTCCTGAAGACACCCAGCTTATGCACGCGATCGACGTTCTCAAACAGAGTCAGTCCCAGAAGGATCTGTTCGCGATCGCCCAGCGGGAGCAGGTTACCGCTTCCGCGCGACGATAGCGGCCAGTTTGGGCGAACCCCGGCGGGAATCGAATCCCGCCGGGGATTTTTTTGCCCCCCGTTCTGCCCGACCCCACCGTGGGAACGTTTCGGCCCATTTGTCGGTATAAGTCGGCCGAGGGGTCTGTCCGGGCTCACAACGCCGGGCTCCTCTTCAGTGACTAGCGGTAGACGTTCATCCGTTCAGCGCTTGGGTGAACCGCTGCGTAGAGGTAATTGGAGACCATATATGCGCAAGCCACGTCCGAATGCGTACAATCCCGCTCAAGCACTCTTCCTCATCAGCAACGACCGGAGCGGCTCTCCCTTGAGCTGCCCTTCGTGCTCAGGCACGATCGAACGAGATCCTCGCCAGATACCACCCCCGCCCTACACTCACGTGACGCTCCGCTGCAAGAGCTGCGGAAGATCGGCGCACTACGTCGCCGGAGCGGCGTAAGACTCCAAGCCGTTGCACAAAACTTGCCCTTCCTCTGCGGTCGCCGAAAGGACAAGCGAAGCGTTCCTGCACGCTTGCTCGCCGATGGTTGATGATTTACGGATTGCCCCGCGGGGAGAGGATTAGTTCAATGGCACGCATTACTGGAACGGTCAAATGGTTCAATGACGCCAAGGGATTTGGCTTCATCTCTCGTGAGGGAGGCCCGGACGTTTTTGTGCATTTCAGCGCAATCGGTGGATCCGGATTCAAGTCCCTCGCGGAAGGAGACAAGGTCGAGTTCGAAGTCGTGCAGGGTCAGAAAGGACCGCAGGCCGCGGACGTAACAAAAGTCAGCTGACCGTCTCGAGATCCAAAAAGCCCCGTCGTACGGGGCTTTTTTTGCGCGCGGCATCACAAAATTGGCGCCACAGGCGGCATGTGAGTTGCTTTCTTCCACCTTCGATTCGCTCACATGAACGGAGGTGCCCATGGCCGCAATCTGGAAAGGCTCGCTGACATTCGGGCTCGTGAATATTCCCGTGGAGCTGAAGACTGCGGTTCGGGCCGACCACATCAGCTTCCGCCTTCTCCACGAGGAGGATCTGTCGCCCGTCAAATACGAGCGCGTCTGCCAGGCTGACGGTGAGTCCGTTCCGTGGAATGAGATCGTCAAGGGTTACGAGTACGAGAAGGGAAAATTCGTAGTCCTCACCGACGCTGATTTCAAGACTGCCGCCCTCGAGCAGTCCAGGACGATCGACATCCTGGATTTCGTCAAGCAGGACGAGATAGACCCCCGATACTTCGAGACACCCTACTACCTCGTTCCCACGAAGGGCGGCGAGAAGCCCTACGCGTTGCTTCGCGAGGCGATTAGAACCACTGGGTCGGTCGGTATCGGAAAGATCATCATCAGGCAGACACAGCATCTCGCCGGTGTGAAAGTGATCGGAGACGCGCTCGTTCTCGAGATCATGCGGTTCGCCAATGAACTGGTTGACGCAGCAGAGTTCAACTTTCCCCGACGCGACGCGGTTCGGCCTCAGGAGCTCCAGATGGCGGAGCAGCTGGTCGCGAACCTTGCGGAGCCATTCGATCCTACGCGATACACCGACGACTACCGCGCCAATCTGATGAAAGTCATCAAAGCGAAGATGAAGGGAAAGAAGGCGAAGCTCGAGGAGCCCGGCGGCGAAGCTCCGGACAGCGGAGTTTTGGACCTCATGACGCGCCTTCGCGCCAGCCTCGAGGAAGGCAGCGGAAAAAAGGGAGCTGTTCGCGCCAAAGGAAAGGCGGTCGCGGCAGGCCGCAAACCAGCGAAGCCAAAGAAGCGTAAGACCGCCTGAGCGCTGCGATGGCCGTAACGACGACCGGCGCCTCGAAGCGTAGCAAACGCGCTCAGCTCGCGGAGTACCAGCGCAAGCGCGACTTCAAGAAGACCCGGGAGCCATCCGGCGACGAAGTCACGCAACGGCGCTCGGGGCGGCTCCGATTCGTCATCCAGAAGCATGCCGCGAGTCATCTCCACTTTGATCTTCGCCTCGAGCTCGATGGGGTCATGAAAAGTTGGGCTGTCCCAAAGGGCCCAAGCCTCGACCCATCTGTCAAACGGCTCGCGATGCAAGTCGAGGATCATCCGATCGACTACAACACCTTCGAGGGCACGATCCCGAAGGGAGAGTATGGCGGCGGCACAGTCATGCTCTGGGATCGCGGCACCTACTCGTCGGACGTTGCGACTTCGCCCAGTGAGGAAGAGGACGCCGTCCGCGATGGGCTGAGGCGCGGCGATCTCAAGATCACCTTCCACGGCGAGAGGCTGCACGGATCATACGCGCTTGTTCGCATGAAGTTCGCGCGCGACGGATCATCGTCCAAGCCCCAGTGGCTACTCATAAAGCATCGCGATGAGTTCGCCAGCGACGAGGATGTAGTCGCGGAAAACATGACCTCGGTCGAAACAGGCCGAACGATGGAAGAAATTGCATCCGGCAAGAGCAAGGTCTGGCGAAGCAATCGCGAGCCGAAAAAAGTCGCCGCCAACCCATTGCCCGCGCCGGCAGCGAAGAAGAACGCTGTGGATTCTTCATCAACGAAGCTCTCGTCCGCGCTGGAACCCATGTACGCCAGCGTCGGTAGCGAAGTCCCGGGCGAGGGCTGGACCTTCGAGCCCAAGTACGACGGGATTCGCGTTCTCGCGTATGCAACGGCGACCGACGTGAGGCTCGTTACGCGCAATGGAAAGGACAAGGCGCAGCAATTCCCCGAGATCGTCGCTGCTTTGAAGAAGCTGGCATCACGATCCAGAAGATCGCTCGTCGTGGACGGCGAGATCGTCGCGCTGATCGATGGGGAGCCAGCCCGCTTCCAGGAGCTCCAGGGTCGAATGCATGTGAAGGAATCACGCGTCATCGAGCGACAGTCATCCTCTGCGCCAGCCGCTCTCGTGCTCTTCGATATGCTAATGGACGGGGATGAGGTGCTGATCAGGGATCCGTGGACGGAGCGCCGCGCGCGCCTCGTCAAGCGCGTCGGGAAGCAGGTCTCGGAGCAGCTTCGGATCACGGAATCGGTGGAGGGCGACGGGGAAAAAATGCTGGCTCAGGCGCGCCGTCAGGGCTGGGAAGGAATCATCGCCAAGCGCGTTGACGCCCGTTACGAGCCGGGCAACCGGTCTCGGAGCTGGCTCAAGCTAAAGATCGAGTTCAGGCAGGAGTTTGTCGTCGGCGGCTTCACCGAACCCCGAAACAGTCGTGCGCATATCGGCGCTCTGCTTCTCGGTTACTTCGACCACGACCGGTTCATTTACGTTGGGCATACCGGCGGGGGTTTTACCCGGCAAGGTTTGGAGGAGATGTATCGTCGCCTCGAGCCGCTCGAGAGAAAAACTTCGCCATTCGAAGAAACTCCGAAACCCAATGAGAAGCCCCATTGGGTGAAACCGGCGGTTGTCGTCGAGGTGAAGTTCAGCGAATGGACGGCGGACCGCCGTCTCCGACAGCCGATCTTCCTCGGAGTCCGGGACGACAAGGATGCGAAGGAAGTCGGTCGCGAGGCAACGAGTGTTCAGAGAAAGCCGGTGCGTGACGCCACGGTCGCCAAGAAGCGGATCCACCATTCCGTTTCCGCCCGCGCGAAACCGGAGGCGAAAGTCGCCGCGCGGAAAGCCACACGCAAAGCGGCGAGCAGGAGTGGAGAGAAACTCGACAAGAAATCCCTGCTGGAGCAGCTGGCCGAAATCGAGCAGAAGGGCGGCGACGGGTCCCTGGACTTTGGGAGCGGCAAGACGCTCAAGCTCTCCAACCTCGACAAGGTCTTTTTCCCGAAGGAGAAATACACCAAGGGCGACGTCATGCGCTTCTACACACGCATCGCAGATTTCATCCTGCCGGTGGCTCAGGATCGCCCGCTCGTGCTGAAGCGGTTCCCGAACGGCATCGACGGTGAGAGCTTCTATCAGCAGAAACCGGCAGAGGGTACTCCGCCGGACGTCCGAGTGGAGCTGATCGAAACCGAGGGGGGAGAAAAGCAGCGCCGAATCATTGGAGGCGATCTCCTCACCCTCCTTTATACGATCCAACTCGGCGCTATCTCTGTCGATCCATGGCATTCCCGCGTTCAGTCGCTCGAGTACGCGGACTACACCATCATCGATCTGGATCCGGGACCTCGCGCCAACTTTGTCCGCGTGATTCAGGTCGCCCGTTGGGCGAAGGAAGTGATCGACGGGTTCGGCCTCAACGCCGCAATCAAGACTTCCGGCTCTACTGGGTTACATATTTATCTACCTCTTCCTCCGGGTACGCCTAACGAGGCGGCGACAATAGTCGCGCAGATGATCGCGACGAAGGTTGCGGCCGCGCACCCGAAGGAGGCGACGATCGAGCGTTCCGTCAAGGCGCGCGGTGCTGCAACGGTCTACGTCGACTACCTGCAGAACATCCAGGGTAAGACGGTTGCTGCCGCCTACAGCGTTCGGGCCAAGCCCGGGGCTACGGTTTCAACGCCACTTGAGTGGAATGAGCTGACCGACGATCTGGACCTGCGCGCATTTCATTTGGGAAATGCTGCCGAGCGTTTTGAAACGATTGGAGACGTGTGGGGAGAAGCGATGGGGAAAAAGAACTCGCTTCGTGCGCTCGTTTAGCCGGGACTTAACGCCCGCCGTTTCCTACTTTCCGGAGCGGGAGCTCGATCTGGCCGCCCTCTGATTCGCTCGGCTTCGAAGAATCCCCGAAGATCGGATCGCTCGACTCGTCAACCATGTGAGTGAGCTTGTAATAGAAGTGGAGCGAATGGATCGGTGCCATGAAGCTCCGGTTGCCGGCCCGGGATATGGCAACGGCTTCCTCGCGCACTCTACGGGGTAGATCGCGCGCTGCGGGAAGTGCCAAAAGTCGCTGTATCTCTGTGCTGTCTCGTGCGAGCAGTGCTGCGCACAAACTGTCGAGATAAGCCAGCATAGCTAACAGGCTCCCAGTTCAGGGTGTCCAGCCTTATGTACACATTGCAACTAATACACCGCTACCGCAAGGGGTTCCTGGAGTTAGCAGGGTTTATGCTGGCTCTAACTCAAGTTAGGGGTAAAGAAAGTCGAACCTTACCCCTCGGTGAGGGCGACGCCTTTTCTTCGGTGCGTACCGAAAAAGCTGGGCGGGTCGGCCTCTCCCTTCACTGCGCCATTCGTCTGTAGGTTCGACGAGCCAGGCGCCTTGAAGGGCACGCCGAAAACTGGCCTTGTGCAGACGTTTACCGAGCAGGAGTTCGTACATCTGCTGGAGCTCGCTCAGAGTAAACGTCGAAGGGAGAAGTCTGAACGCGATCGGGGCCTGATCGAGGCGGCTCTGGATGGTTCGCGTCGCAGCTTCTACGATCGCGCGCTGGCGGGGAGAAAGGGGAGGCAGGTCCCGCATCGGAAACCAGGTGTAACCCGCATTGGGGGACACAGTTTGGTGGGGAACGAGTCCCACGAATGCGACTGAGATCTCCGCGTCGCTCGGGTGGCGTTTGGCGTCTCCGAATGCACCGATCTGTTCCGTCCAGATCGGAAGCTCGCCGATGGCGTCTTCAGCCACCCGGACGGATGCGGCTCCGATCGTCTCACCTGCTTGTGGAGCTCTCCAGGGAAGAGCCCACCGCTCGCGCTCGTTAGATCCGCGTGTGAGCAGAATTGCGAGCTCATTTCCCATCGCAGTTACCAGTACGACATCGACAGTGTACGGGCTGGTCCTGGAGGGGCGTTCGCGCATGATGCAGCGAATTAGTCACTTTATGAGACTAAAGTCAAGACCGCATCAGAATTTTTGGGGGACGACGCCGCAGTTTGTTTCGCGAGTGGCGCGAGGCGAGTCGAGTGCCACTGATATACGATTCGGCCGTCGCGGCGTCAACAGAAAAAAAAGAAATCGATTTCGATATCGCGTCAACCGATCTGACCGCGCAAAATTGACGCTCAGCTACTTCACTACTGCCGACCTCTCAATTCCCGTTCCCCGGCCAGCGTATGGCGGTATGGTGATCGGCAAATGACCGGAGATCGCAGATGAGCCGAGCAGTGCTCGAGCGGCTGCAGTCTGGGAAACGGGAAAACCGCCCCACGCCACGAGATACGTACCCACCGAGGGCAGTTGCTGCAGGAGGTACGGATTTCCAAAGGCGACGACGATTGGTTTTCTTCCCCGTTGAACGAGAGTCTGTACGAAGTTGGCAAACGCTTCCGGCGCGCTGGCGCTTACGGCATCCCAGTTCTGACCCACATAGGATCCAACGATCGTGACATCGGCCGAATCGGCTGCCGCGATCAGACGTGGAAAATTCAGCGGAGCGTCCTCGGTCGCCATGAACTCGGTGCGCAGATTTGGCAGTCCTGTTCGGAGCTCCGCATTGAACGCGTTGCCCGCGCCAAGGTCAGCTCGGCGAGCAAGCGTTATTGATAGAACCTTCCCGCTTCCAGTTGCAATCGGAACCTGTCTCAGTGAGTCTCTCACCAGAGTGATGGACTTCTCCGCAACCCTGCGCGCTATCTGGAGATTCGAGCTATCACCCACCAGAAACCGCAACGCGTTCAGGTCAACGAGCTTCCGCTGCGCGAGTCCCAGCTTACGCTTCGTTTCAACGACTCTGCGCACAGAAGAATCCAACCGCGCTTCGGTGTACCGGCCTTCCCTGACGCCAGCCACCACTGCATCAATGGCTTGCGAGACGTCCAGCGGCTGAATCAGTACATCGATCCCTGCCGCAATCGCGCGCTTAACCGCCTCGTCGGAACCGTACTGATCAAGCACACCACGCATGTCCATTGCGTCGGAAATGATCATCCCCTTGAATCCCATCTCCCCGCGGAGGAGTGCGGTGAGCACCTTCGGAGAAAGTGTCCCTGGCACGTTCGACGAATCGAGTGCCGGCATGGCACCGTGAAAGGACATGATTGCTCCAACCCCGCCATTCACCGCCGCACGAAACGGAACCAGCTCCACAGTGTCCAGTCTGCTGCGACTCACCGTCACGATGGGCAAAGCCAAATGCGAATTGGTTCCTGTATCGCCATGACCCGGAAAGTGCTTGCCCGTCGCAATCATCCCGTGATCCTGCACCCCATGGATAAAGGCAACCCCAAGACGCGCATCGAGCGCCGGATCTTCTCCATATGAGCGCGTATTGATGACCGGATTGTCGGGATTGTTGTTGACGTCCAGGACCGGCGCGTAGGCAATGTGGATTCCGAGCGCCCGGCCTTCGATCGCAGTCAGCCTTCCCTGTTCGTAAGCAAGCGTGGTGTCACGGGTTGCGCCGACGGCCATCTCGGGAGGAAACAGAATGGCGCCGCCCAGGTCTATCGCGTTGGGGACGAAGTACCCGCCCCTCGCGCGAAAACCTGCCCCCGCTTCGAGGTCGGCCCCAACGAGAAGGGGCACCGTGCTCATCGACTGCAGCGCGTTCAGCTTCGCTGCCACTTCTGTTGGAGAGCCCACTGATATCGTGAACCCGCCAACTTTTTCCTTCTGGACGTAGTCGGTCAATTTGCGCCACTGCGGCGAATCACCGGAAACGAAATCGCCAAACACGCTCGGCCACACGATTTGCGCTGCCTTTTCGCGAAGCGTCAGCGAGGCAATGACGGAATCTGTCCAGCGTGACGAGTTCAATGAACCGGCCGTATCTGGTGGATTCGTGCTGGCCGTCTTGCAGCCGGCGCCCGTGAGCAGGACGAACAGGGCAAGGGCGCTCTTCGAGGTCGTCATCAGTGGCTGATCGTTCCCTTCTTACTCGTATCGATGTCGGAGGACGCGCCAGTTTTGAAGAAGAAGGCGCTCATGTTTTTCGTCAGAAACGCGCGGGCCTGCGGGTCCATCACGTTGAGCCCGTAGTGATTGATGAGCATCGTCTGCTGCTTGAGCCAGTCCGCCCAGCACTGGGTGCAGATCTCTTCGACGACGCGGGCCCCGATGGGGCCCGGAAAGGGCGGCTTAACGAATCCCGCGCGCGTCTGACCACACCGCGCGCAGGTTACCGATTCAGGCACGCGCGGATCTACCTGCGCGCGTAGGAGATTTCAGCCAGACCGAAAATGGAGAGGAGGCGCAGATACATCCAGCCAATGTCGAATTCATACCACTTTGCCTTGAATTTCGCGGAGTGAGGATCGGCGTGATGATTATTGTGTAGCTCTTCGCCACCCAGCCAGATCGCAATCGGAGAGATGTTCCGGCTTTCGTCCTTGACGTCAAAGTTGCGGTAACCGACTGCGTGACCCACGCCATTTACGATTCCGGCCGCCCAGAACGGGATCCAGATCATCTGAACACCCCAAACGACTGGGCCTACGAAAAAGCCGAACAGATAGATATCCACGGCCAGCATCACCAGGATTCCCACCCAGTTGAGCGGAGAGAGGAGGTGCCTCTCGATCCAATCGTTCGGGGTCCCCTTTCCGTACTTGTCGAGAACTCCAGGCTGGCGAACCGTCTTTCTATAGTAGAAGGCCCCCTTCAGCACGATATTCCGCAGTCCTTCCATGAGCGGGCTGTGCGGATCCCCTTCCCGATCAGCAAACGCGTGGTGCTTTCGATGACATGCCACCCATTCCTTGGTGACGATCGCCGTCGAAAGCCACAGCCAGAGCCGCATTGGCAAGGCCGCGAGGTAGTGCAACTTCACGCCTCGATGGGTCTGAGCCCGGTGCAGAAAGAGCGTAACGGACACATTGGTGAGGTGTCCGGCAATAATTACGAACAGAATCGGCTTCCACCAAGCCGTTGCCCAGCTTCCAAAATCCGGCATCACTTGCTCCACTGATCCAGTATCGGTACACCCGCAATCTATCGGGGAGGCCCTCCTAAACCAAACGACCACCCTACTCGCGCGTAACCGGTCGCGCGGGATTCGCAGGTGGTGGGTTGCCCCACGTATCATTCGCGGAATTCCAGTCGGGCACGGAAGGATCTGGCCAGAGGCGAACGCCGGTCACGGGACCCCTTACAGGCAGTACAGCCTCGAATCGATTGCCACCAGCCCAGATGTTGACGGGAAGTGAGAAATCCTGAGTTGTACCATCAGAGTACGCTACCCGCAGCCGGACCGGAAACGGTATGGACGTATTTCGACGGAGCGTAATCACCGCGAACGTTTGGCCGTCAGACGTGCGCGTCGAAACACCTTCGATGCCGATGTCGAGAACATCGGTGGTATAAAAGAAGCTGTGCCAGAACCAGGAGAGGTCCTCACCGACGGAGTTCTCGATGCTGCGGAAGAAGTCTCCGGGTGTGGGATGCTTGAACGCCCACGTCCTCGTGTATTCGCGGAAGGCCGTATCGAACAGCTCGGGTCCGACGACGTGGTTTCGCAGCGTCAACAGCACGACAGCCGGCTTTCGGTAACCGATCGCGCCCAGTGCGGACGCATCAATGTTGTCGGGCGCAGTCATCAGCGGGGACTGCGTTCCCTGAGTTACCGCGTCGGCCCAATTTTTCAGGTAGCCGGGATACGCGTTCTGTCCCGGATATCGGGCTTCGGCCGCGAAGGCATTGAGATAGGTGTTGAAGCCCTCGTCCATCCATGCATAGCGACGCTCGTTCGAGCCGACGAGCATCGGATACCATTCATGCCCGTGCTCGTGATTGATCGTGCCGAAGATTGACGTTGGATCATCGTTGCCGTAGTGCACCATGACGAACATCGGGTATTCCATTCCGCCAACGGGACCCGCGACGCTCGTCGCCTGCGGCCAGGGAAACGGAAAGAAGAGCTCAGAGTACTGGCGAATTGTCCAGGCAGTTTGTTCAGCCGCGTGCTCCCACGCTCTGCCTGCTTTCGGGAATTCATAGTAAGCCTGCGCCAAAATGCCGTTCCAGCTCGTGGCGTCCCATCTGAAATCGGGAGCGCCGGCCCACGCGACATCGTGGACGTGTTGGGCTTTGAAGCGCCAGGTCTTCGTTCCCGGCACTGATCGTGTCTTCGCAGCTGCCGCTTCCTGCTGCGTAATCACCTGAATTACGTCGGTGCTTCGCGCCGCAGAGGCGAGTCGACGGCGTTGTTCCACGCTCAGTACCTCTTCGGAGTTCTGCAGCACACCGCTGCCAGCGACGGTGTATCCGGCAGGCACCGTCACTGAATAATCGAAGTCTCCATACTCCAGGTAGAATTCGCCCTGGCCAAGGTACGGATCGGTGTTCCAGCCGCGGACGTCGTCGTAGACAGCCATGCGCGGGTACCACTGTGCGATCTCGAAAAGAAGACTATCGCGTCCCATCCGATCCGATCCATGCTCCGGAACTCTGAACGAGTACTTGATCGAGATCGTCGCTTTCCCGCCCCCGGGGATGAGCGGAGTCGGTAGGTCGAGGCGCATCATTGTATCATTGATCCGCGGCTTCACCGGTGCCCCGTTTACCTGTACATCCGTCAGATCGTACCCTCCTTGAAATCCCCTGACCCCCCAACGTGAATCCGCTGGAAACAACGCGGATCCTTTGCTTCCGGTGCGATAGAGATTCTGGTCAACCTGAATCCAGACAAATCGGAGCGTGTCGGGGGAATTGTTCGTATATCTGATCTGCACGGAGCCCGTAAGCTGTGCCGCGCCGGTGTCGAGCGCTGCGGCTATCGTGTAGTCCGCCCGCTGCTGCCAGTAGTCGGGCCCGGGGCCGCCATTCGACGAGCGGTACCGATTGGGGCCCGGCCAGTCGATCCGGTTGGTCGTGGCGAATGGATCATCGCGTCCCGTTTCGAAAACGGAGCTGGATGTCGAACTGGCGGTAGGTGGAACATCCATTCGCACCGGTGCGAGCACGACCGGGCGTTGCTGCGCGCATGCTGCCAGCGCAGCAAACAGGAGGGCGTAATTCTTCACGTTCGAGGACTTGGTGTTGAGGAATTCGTAAGTTGAGGAAGCGTAAACAGCAACGTAAGGGCCACTTCCCCCTGCATCCACTTGCGCGAGTTGTCAGACGCTCGTAGCCTCTCTTTAATGAGCCGGTCCAAAGCATTGCAGTCTCTCGTCGAGGGACGCGCCACCGCAGAAGGTACCCAGCGATTTCGACAACGGTTCGAGAATGAGCAGATCGACCATTTTTTTCGACCGCTCTCCGATGGCCTCGTAGTTTCCTCACTCGGCCTCGGCACGTACCTCGGCGAATGCGACGACGCGGAAGACAGCCGCTACACGGCAACCGCGATTGCGGCCCTTGGCAAAGGCGTGAATCTGCTGGACACCGCGATCAACTACAGATGTCAGCGCTCGGAACGCGCAATCGGGGAAGCCGTGCGCGTCCTTACTTCCCGTGACGATATCGAGAGGTCGGAAATAGTTGTTTGCACGAAGGGTGGATACATACCACTCGAGCGCACTCCGCCAGCGACAAAGGAAGGATATCGCGGCTTTCTCGACAGTGAGTATTATGGGCCGGGAGTAATGCAACCGGACGACGTCGTATCGGGAGGCCATTGCCTTACCCCGCGATATCTGAACGATCAGATCGACCGAAGCAGGCGGAATCTCGGACTCGCTTTCATCGACGTTTACTACCTCCACAACCCTGAGCAGCAGCTCGATGTGTTGACGCGCCAGAAATTCCTGGGCGTCATCGGCGCGGCGTTCGCAATGCTGGAGCAGCAGGTCGAGCAGGGGATTATCGGTTGTTACGGGTGCTCCACCTGGAACGGTTTCCGGGTACCGCCCGAAGCTCGGAACCACCTGAGTCTCGAGGAGCTGGTAAACGTCGCTCGCGAAGTGGGCGGGCAGAGTCACCACTTCAAGATCATCCAGCTACCAATCAACCTGGGAATGACAGAGGCGGTGCGCGTCCCCACCCAAGCCGTGGGCGGCGATCGGGTGTCGCTACTTGAGGCAGCGCACCGCCTGGACATCGGAGTGGTCGGAAGTGCGACCCTCATGCAATCTCAGCTCACTCGATCGCTCCCGGAACAGCTTCGTTCCGCCTTTCCCGGCTTCAACACCGATGCCCGCCGCGCCATCGCGTTCGCTCAGTCGCTCCCACTCACCACCGCGCTCGTTGGAATGAAATCTGTTGCGCACCTCGAACAGAACCTCGAGCGCGCTACTTTCTCATAGATCCGTAATTCAGCATTCGTCGCGACTTAAGATTGATCGTATGCCCGAACAACAATTGCAGCTCCCAACCCACCATCGGCCAGGCGGTGGCTTCCGCAACCCATGGCCGGGTGCGCAGATGCACGGATTTCTCGATTTTCTGAAGTGGTCACTGGTCGAGCGGCGTCGGAATCCGCGGCGTCCCGATCCTGATCCAAGCGTCTTCAAGCGGATGGCTCCCTCGTACGCGGTTCCGCGAGCCGCGCCCGATTCGTTTACAATTACCTGGATCGGACACACGAGCTTCCTGATCCAGATGGGTGGGCTCAATCTGCTGACGGATCCCGTTTGGAGCGAACGCGCGTCACCCGTGCAGTTCGCCGGGCCGAGACGATGGGTGCCGCCGGCAGTTCAGTTTGATGAGCTGCCTCCGATAGACGCCGTAATTCTTTCGCACGATCACTACGACCACCTCGATTCTTCGACGGTATCGCACCTCGCGCAGCGTTATCCGGCGGCAAAATGGTATGCGCCGCTCGGTGTGGACGCGTTCCTCCGCCGCCACGGAGCGCGCGACGTCATCCAGAGCGACTGGTGGGAAGAGAGCGCGTTCGGTGATCTTCGTTTGACCTGCCTTCCCGCCCAACACTTTTCGGGACGAACCCTGGGCAAGCGAAATACCACGCTCTGGTGCGGCTGGGGACTGCGGACCGGAAGCCATTCTGTCTTCTTTGCAGGGGATACCGCGCTTCATCCGGATTTTGCCTCGATTGCCACCAGGTGCGGGCCTTTTGACGTCGCGATTCTTCCAATTGGCGCCTACGAGCCTCGATGGTTCATGGGTTCCGTGCACATGAATCCGGAAGATTGCATCAATGCGGTCGATCAGCTGGAACGCGGCCAGAACGGAGCCGCGCTGGTGATGGCTGCGGCCCATTGGGGAACGTTCAAGCTCACCGATGAACCGATGGATGAACCACCGGCGCGAATGCGCGAGTGCTGGCAGGCCTCCAGGCGGAAAGGCGAACATCTGTGGATCATGCGCCACGGCGAAACGCGCATCATTCCCTGATTCGAACGAGTTGATTCTGCGAATGGTTGCACCGCTCCACAGTTGCCACTTTCTTATTGTGCGCGAATCTTGCTATCCGTTCTACAAACCCTCCTACACGGAGCTTTCCAATGGCTGCAGCCAAGAAGTCCAGTAGTCGAAGTGGTGGTAGAAAGAGGTCGCGGTCCAAATCCTCCGGACGCAAGAGCGCACGTCGCAAGGTTGCCGGCCGGAAGCGGTCGAGTGCCCGCAAGTCTTCGGGCGCGAGAAAGTCGTCGCGGCGAAAGGGTGGGAGAAAGGCAGCTTCGAGTCGCAAGAGCGCGGGACGTAAGTCCTCTTCCCGGAAAAAGACCAGCCGTAGCCGGCCGCGTCGCAGAAAACAGTCGCCCGTGGCTCGTGTGAAGCGTGTTGCAACTGGTGTAGTCCAACAGGCGGCGGGATTGGGCGAGCGCGCCGTCGATTCAGTTACGGAGTTCGTTCAGGATCGCTTTTAGCTCTCGGGGCGTTCGGCAGCCGCTCGCTAGACAGCGGTTGCCACGCCACGGTCGGTGTGGGCTCTCAGCCATTGCTCGACCTCAGTGAATACGCGCTCGCGGCCGTAGTCGACCGTAATGATGTGCCCTGCGCCTTCGGTCCAAATCAGTTTCTTTTCCTGCGTGCCTAGCGTCTTCAACGCGTACTCGGCGACCTCGGGCGCGCAGCGCGGATCCTCCCGGGATTGGATTATTAGGGTGGGTGCCTTTACGCGCGAAAGAGATCTTCTTGCAAGCTTCACGACTTTCGACAGCTCAAAAAGCGCGTGACCGGTGATGGCGCCATAGGCAAGATTCTTCTCGCGCTCGATTGGATCACGGACCGACCGCGAGTCCCTCGAGTTCACCTCACCGACAAATTTTTCCCAGACCCAATGCGTCGACGCGGCCAGGCGCAACACTCGCGGCATGCCGAGATACGGCGCAATCAGGACCAGTGCTGGGACATCTTCTACTTCGGCGGCGGTTAGGACAGCAAGCGCGCCACCCATCGAGAGCCCAACGATGGACACAGACTCATGTCGGTGGCGCATATCGGCCAGTGCGGTTCTCCCCGCCGAGATCCAGTCCGTCGCGCGTGATTTGCCGAATGCATCCATGTTCCGCCCGTGCCCGGGCAGCAATGGCGCATATACGCTGAAGCCTGACTTGTGCAGCTTCCGCGCGAGCAGCGCCAGCGTTTGTGGCGTGTCTCCAAAACCATGCAGGAGGAGGACTCCCGGTGAGCCCTCCTCCTGCAGGTCGATCGTTTGTGCACCGGGTATCACCGGCGCCGAGTCAGCGCTCTGCTGCCCGTCCATTCAGTTTCACTGAGGCGACAGCTCTCTCGTCATGGACAGTGCGGAATCGGTATCGTGCCCATTTCCCAACCCGGCAGCAAGAGAGGTAGGCTCAATTAGGAACGTCATCCCCTTTCTCTCGGCAATTCCGGCTGACACGAGCCGGCTGAGCGCCAGCGCGATCGACTCGCGGGTCGCGCCTACCATCTCGCACAGAAGGCGGTGATGACTGTTTTCGAGCTTCAGTCGCCCATCGGCGGTAGTGAAGCTGCGATCAGTGCTGAGGTGGGAGAGCGTGGATATCAGTCGCTGATCGACATTCAACGCCGCGAGCTCATGCAGCTTCTCGAGCAGGTACGCGCGCTCCGACATTATCTGCGACAGCAACGGAAGCGTCTGGCCAGGTTGCTCCCTCACGAACGCGCGAAACTGCGCTCCGCTGAGAAACAACGTTTTAGTCTCCTCCGATGCACTGGCGTCAGTTACGTAATCACTGCTGGGCGAAAGGCCTTCGCTTCCGAACGTCTGCCCCGCAGTGGCGATCACGGGGACGAATCCGCGCCCGACTTTGATCTTGTTGCGCAAAACAATGTGCCCACTCAGAACGACGAAGACTCCATCTGCCGGTGCGCCACGTTGATAAAGCTGGAATCCGGCTGGCCATGTTGCCCTCGCGCCGTACGCTGCGATCGACACTACTTCTTCCGGAGTGAGACGTGGCCGTCTCGCCTCCGCTCGCGCAGTTCTTGTCAATTTTCTTCCGGTTGTTTCATCGATCGCGATCATCGCAATGTCCGGGCCTGAGACGGCGCGCGTCAAGCGAGCTGAATTTCAGTTTTTCTGTAGCAATCCTGTTGCCACCTGCAACGCTCGAGTTGCCGCGTCAAAGCGTTGAGAGATGTCTGTCAGCTCGCGGATTGTGGCAGCTTCGTCGCCACGTCGAATCGCTTCGTTGACTGATGGCAGCACCATCGTCGAGTAGCCGTTGTTCTCGTCCGAGGCGTAAATCAGGTTCCTGAACCACGGCCGCGTCACTAGACCCTGCGCTCTTGTAAGCTGGCGTTCAACTTCGAGAAGCGTGGCGTTGACCTGCTTCGCCTTGGAGGTCGGCAATTCCGCCGCAAGCGCGCGGTCGCGCGCAGATGAGAACGCAAGGGCTGCGCTCTCCATCCTTCCAACCGCCCCGGATAGTTCGGCAGCAGACACTTTCCAGTGCTTGCCAGAGATTGTCTCACCGACCTGTGAAACGAACCGCTTCATCGTGCGAGCATACTCCACGTAGTCGTACGGAAGGATCTCGGCGTTTGCGAGACGGAGCAGCGCAGCTGCGCCGATGCGCGCGTTTGTCGCATGAACCTCGAATTTCGGGTCTCCGAACTTGGACATCCAATGATATGAGTCGTAAGCGGAGTGATAGACACCCTGCGGCCCACCGAATCCCCAATCCATGATTGGAATTCCGAGATGATTGTAGAAGCCCGCGAAATCGGAGCCGCCGCCGGGATCACCCATTTCTGGCTCGAGCGTATCCGCTGCCGGTTTCGCCCGTTTCCGCCAGACATCGTACACACTGCCCTGATGGCTCGGATCAGGCACTTCCTTCGCAACGTCGCGCAGCAGAGCGCGCAGTGATGGAGACCCGCCCGCACTGAAGTCCGGTCCCTGTGCAACGTCGTCCTGGTTGAGATACGCAACCGCGTTCCTTCTCAGACGCAGCGAGTCTTCCTCGACGAACTCGGTCGAGCCAAGCAACCCCCACTCTTCGGCATCCCACGTGGCGAATATGATCGTGCGTTTCGGTCTTCTCCCCGCTTTGACTTGCTCGGCAATCGTTCGTGCGGCCTCGAGCACGCTGACGGTCCCACTGACGTTGTCGGCCGCTCCAGGCCCCCACGCATCACGATGGCCACCTACCAGAACGATTTCATCAGGGAATTCTGCTCCGCGAATCGTTCCGAATGTGTCCCAGATCTGTTTGTAGGGGTTCGTGGTCACATCGGTCGTAACCGCTATTCGAGCTTGGACCGGACCGGGTCCGACGTGGTATCTGAATGAAAGACCGCCCTGCCACGATTGCGGAATCGACTTTCCGCCCAATCCGCGCAAAAGCTCAGCAGCGTTTCCATAAGAGATTGGCAACACCGGAATGTGCGGGACGTCCATGTCGGCCACCGGTATTCGCCGAGCGTTCGGTATGCTCGGGTATCCGGGAGTGCTGGGATCGCCGTTAGGATTCATAACGCTCCCCCGCTGAATTCCATGCGACGGGCGCATCGGACCGACTGGATAAACGTCGCCGCGAACGTATCCATCATCGGCAGGATCGCTGTAGATGATCAGCCCTGCTGCTCCGTGTTTCTCGGCTTCCCTCGCCTTGATGCCGCGATACGAGCGACCATACCGCGCGATCGCGATTTTGCCTTTCACTGCGACGCCCATCGAATCGAGTTGCGCGTAGTCTTCGATCAGACCGTAGTTCACGTAGACGACATCGCCACTGACGTCGCCAGCCGCTCCGTAGCCATTGAATGGCGTTACTTGCGGATATGCCGAGGACGTCGTGTCTTCGGGAATGATTCCCTCTTTCAGATCGAGCTCAAGCGGGTTGGGCGAGACCCTCCAGACCCGTGTGCTTATCGGGTGCGGCATCCAGACGCTATAAGTGCGCACCTCCGTCTCGAGACCCCACGATTTCATCTGTCGGATCACGTAGTCGCGCGTTCGCGCCTGCGCCGGCGTTCCAGCCATGTGCGGCTGAAGCGAAAGAAATCTCGAGTGCGCTGAGGCGCTCGACGGCGCGGGACGCGCTATTGCATCCGCCTCGGCAGCCCGCTCGACCGCAGCTGCCTTCGGCGAGTAGCCGGGAATCGTCTGCGCCTGAAGTGGCAGAGCCAGTGCAAGCATTGTGATCAGGGCTGATTTGCTCATTCGATGTGACTTCCTGGGGGTATGATTTTGTCCTCCATCGAAAACGCGTTCGCGCTCACTCGTCCAGCTGATCGAGCGCCGCTTTGATGGCCTCGCGCAATCTGACTTCACCCTGCTGACCCGGGTTGATGCCTCCGGCGAGCGAATGGAATTTGGAGAACATCTCCGCCTCCACGAACTTGTCCGGCTCGCGAATACCCAAGGATTCGAGCGTTCGAATCGCCAGTCGCCGGAGCAGCTCGAGGGTCGACTGTTCGAGATCCTTTAAAGACTCCGGGTTCGGCGGCGCCGCATCCGGTGTGAGATCGCGCTTCCGTCGGGGTGCTTCCAGAAGCGACGAGATTGATGCGAGTGTGACGACAAACGATCCCGGAGAGTGCTCTCGCCACTCGCTCACTACTCCGCGTCTCCTAAGGGAGGGCAGCAGAGAGAGAATAGACTCACGGACGGCGGAGACTCCGTTCGGACTCTGATTTCCGCGCCCTGTTATGACGAGAACCTGAGTCGCCTGACTGATCTGACGCTCGCGTAGCCAGGCTTCGGTTCGGAAACGGGCATCAGCCGCCGAAGGAAGCGATTCCCTAATGTTGAGGGTGTTTTTCGATCCGAATTCAATTTCGTCGAACGCCCTGAGGATGGAGCTACGGGAGATTCTACCTGAGCGCATTTCGCAGAACGCGGCCGTCGATTTTTTCCTGCGGGGTTACATGAGCGATCGCTGCGAGCGTTGGTGCCATGTCCACCACCCCCGCAAATTCGTCATAGCGTCCAGGCTTGACGCCGTCGCCATAGAAAATGATCGGGACGTGAGCATCTATGTCATTCGGACTGCCGTGCTGTGCGATGTACCCCGACAGCCAGTAGTTGAAGGGCGCAAGCGTGACTACCAGCGCGGCCTTGTCATCATCCGAAAACATGTGCAGCCAACGCCGGCCGATTCTGTCAGTTACGGTATCTGACTTGGCAAGATCGGAGATCCTGTCGGCGCGAGCAACACCGGGCACTTTTAGAAAGGCTGCCCGAACTGCCCGCACGAGCGAGTCACGATTGATCCCCGCTCTGTTCAGCGCAGTACGATCGAGCTCGAGTACTCCGCCATCGAAAGAAAACCCGTTGCCGGCGTACATCCCTGCAATGAAGCTCAGGCCGTACCCCGGGACTCCCGCTGCGGACAGCGAGTTGCTGAGCTGTTGGAGGACTGGACGTGGGTTGACCCGAATTGCGCCCGCGTTTGCATCGTGTGCGTGGACCTCCGGAAATGGAGTCAGCCCATGATCCGCTGTGAGTGCAACAACGATGTCGTTCGGGTTCCGGATCCGGTAAAGAGAATCCAGAAAGACGCCGAGGGCACGGTCGAGCCGGAGGATCTGATCGTGAAGCTCGCGTGAATCAGGTCCGAAGCGATGGCCAATTGCATCCGTTGTAGAAAGCGAGATGGACAGCAAATCAGTCTGCGGACCCGCTCCGAGATTCAGCGCATTCACTCCCGCCATCGCAAAATCGAGGGTCACTTCGTCCATCCACGGAAACTCGGCAAGAAATCGGGCCGCAGTGTCTGGCGAGCTGGATTCGGCGTGGGGAAACGTGAAATTGATCCCGTTGCTCTCTATCGGAACGCTGTCAGGCTCGCTGTAGGCGCTGTCCGGAAGAAGCAGTTGCCACGCCTTTCCGGCGTAGCTCGCGGGCAATTTTCGGGCGTTGAAATCGTGGACCCACTCCGGAAGGCTCGAGCCGTAGTACGTGCTCGTCGTGAAAATCCCGTTCGACGCATACCAGAAAACGGGCTGTCTGGATCTGCCGATGGGAAGAATTGCCGCTCGGTCCTTTCTGGAAACCGAGAGGACACGCGTGCGAGAATCCTTTGCAATCAGCCAATCCGTTAGAGTGGTTCCCCGGAAGCGGAACGGTGAGGCGCCCAGTCCCGGAGCATCTACAAGACTGACGGTCGTGTCGTTCACGCCGGCGGTGTTGGCAGATATGCCGGTGTGTACCGGATATCGGCCCGACATTATCACCGAGTGTCCGGGCGCTGTCTCCGTTATCGCGTGATCCTGAAATCCATTGGTGAAGACCGCGCCACCGTTGTACAGCCTGCCCAGGCCACCAGTGAGCTGAGGTGCAAAACGCGATAGATAATCAGCGCGCATTGCGTCGACTGTGATGAAGACTACCAGCTTGGGTGGCTGCGTGTTTGTCACCTGGGAGGCAGCCGAGCCGGCTACAATTCCCGCAAACAGAAGCGGCAGCAAGAACGTGAATCGACGAGTCATTGGCACGATGATTTGAATGAAGAGGTTATTTACACTGCGCTGGCGCACCCGCAGGTAATCCAAACGCCGTGGTAACCGCGATTCGCCAGCCATCCGGCGTCTTGACGAAGACGCGTTCTGATACGCCGCTCGAAGTCGTATCCTTCTGAGTAACGGTATAGCAGTAGGCACCATAGACGACACCAGGCACGACCGACAGCACGCGCAGATTGCTGGCGATCAGAGTGTCCGGCCATGTGGAATCGCGGCGAGCACTCCAGTTGTCGTACCCGAGCTCGAGCCCGGCCGGACCGTTGCGCGCGAGAGTCCCGCTGTGAAGGTAAGTGGCGAGATACCGCGCGCGGTCACGTTTGTGTATCGCGTCGATATTTTCTTCGAACAGTCTGCGGGCATCGACGGTATCGGACGCGTTCACCGCTGTCGCCGCTGTCCCGGTGTTCACTGGCACGGGACTGCAGGCAGCCGCCGCGATGAGAAGCACGGAAAGCCGGCCGGATGAGAGTCGCGCCAACGACATAACGTCTCTTGGAAGAAGTCTCTGGTATGTTAACCGCAGACAGCAGCGTTGGCGACTCTGTTCTGCTACTGCGCGATGATCCTCTCGATGAGAGAGAGCCCGCGAACAAGATCGGCCCGATCCATCACCAATGGTGGAAGAATACGGAGGGTGTGCTCGCCTGCCGTCAGTGTCAGAATTCCTTCGTCCCACCCGCGTTTCACTATGTCACCCGCCGGCTCCAGGACGTCCAAGCCCCAGATGAAGCCGGTCCCTCGAATTGCACGCACTTTGCCCGACCGACGCGCGATTCCGCTGAGCTGTTCTCCCAGCCACTCGCCGTTCTCCCGAACAGACTCCAGCAACATTGGATCGGAGAGGCGCTCCAGCACGTACGTTGCTACAGCGGAGACAAGAGGGCCACCGCCAAATGTGGTCCCGTGATCACCTGCCTGGATTGTGGCCGCAATCTCCTCCGACACGAGGACCGCACCCATCGGCAGTCCGCCAGCCAGCGGCTTGGCGAGCGTCAGCATGTCGGGAACGACGCCGGCTCTCTCGTACGCGAACAGATATCCCGTTCTGCCCAGTCCACATTGTATCTCGTCGAAGATGAGTGCGATCTCTCGCTCGGCTGTGAGAGCCCTCAGCTTCTTGAGAAAAGCATCTTCGAGAACGCGCACCCCACCCTCTCCCTGCACCGGCTCGACGATCAGCGCTGCGACAGTTTCTTCGTCGAGCGCGGTCTCCAGATCGGACAGATCGCGCTCACAGATCGACACGGCACCAGCGAGAGGACGGAAGGGCGCGCGATACGACGGCCGATCTGTCGCCGCCAACGACGCGAACAGTCTTCCGTGAAAGCCTCCGCGCAGCGCGACAATCTCGACCTTGGCGTCAGAGCCGATTTTTCGGGCCCACCGTCTTGCGAACTTGAATGCGCCTTCATTTGCTTCCGCGCCCGAGTTGCAGAAAAAGACCTTTGATGCAAAAGAGCGCTCGACCAGCTTGTCCGCGAGGTGCTCCCCCGCCGACGTCCGGTAAAGATTCGACGTATGGATCAGGCCGTTGCTCAAGGCCTCGCTCATTATTCGCGCGATCCCCGTAGAGTCGCCATAACCGAGGTTGTTTACGGCAATTCCACTCGCAAAATCCAGATACCGTTTGCCATTTGCGTCAATAAGCTCCACACCTTCTCCCCTCACGAACTCCATCGGAGCGCGTTTGTAGGTGCCGAGAAGCGATGTGTTCATGTAGGTCGAAGCCTCGAGAACGTCTTCTTCGATTGGCAGCGTGACAGCGGTCATATTACAACGCTCTGGGATTGGGTGATGAAAGTGCCTCGCCCGACATCCAGGAGGCCGGCGAGATCACAGATTCGAACACGATCGACTCCAGCGAGGAGGGCGGCATGGGCTGATTCGAGCTTCGCCGCCATTCCTCCAGCGGCTGTTCCGTTTTCGATCAACTCCCGTGCGGATTCAAGGCTGATCGCTTGGAGCACCTCTCCTCGCTCACCGCGCACTCCTTCGACATCCGCAATCAGAAGCAGCTCGTCCGCCCGAAGAGCAGTGGCGATGGCTGAAGCTGCGTCGTCGCCGTTTACGTTTAGCGCGCCGCCTTGCGCGCTTTCACCGTTGTAAGCCACCGGTGAGATCACAGGAAGATGGCCCGCAGCCATGAGGGTCCGAAGTAGTTGCGAGTTGATGCTCGTCGGCCGTCCAGCAAAGCCGAGGGATTCGGAATCGATTATCTCTGCGACAATCAGTGATGAATCCTCGCCCGACAGTCCGACTGCGGAGACTCCAGCAGCAACCAGCCCATTTACGAGCCTCTTGTTCACGACGCCCGAGAGCACCATACGCAGCAGATCCAGATCACCTTTCGAGGTAACACGGCGCCCACCGACGAATGCCGCTTCTCGGCCAAGCGCTTTTTGCATCGCCGAGACTTCGTCTCCACCGCCGTGAATTACGCAGAGTGATGTTGGCGAGGCATTCCACGCTGCTCCAAGCAGCTGGAACAGGCGCGGATCACCCTGCGCACGCCCTCCGATCTTCACGACGCGCATCACGCTGGCAGCCCTGCCTGCTCGCTCAATCCAAGGAGAATGTTCGCATTCTGCAATGCCTGACCTGCTGCTCCCTTCACCAGGTTATCTATCGCCGAGATGATGACGAGAGTAGGGTTGCGCACGTTCGCCGCTTTCGTGACGCTCAGACGTGCCACGTTTCGCCGGACGACATCGCGGAGCGACGGCGGTGAATCGGCAATCTCGATAAAGGGCTCACCACTGTAGAAATCCTTCCACAGCAACGATGGGTCGTCGGTGTGCTGCTCGATCGGTACGGTGATGGTCGCCAGAATTCCGCGCGCAACGGGAAGAAGATGCGGCGTGAACAGAATGTCGTTGCTTCGCCCACCGAGCTCGTCCGTCACAGCCTGCATCTCGGCGAGATGCCTGTGCTCATTACCGACTGCATAGGCGCGAAAATCCTCGGCTACTTCCGCGTATAGTAGATCCGGGCGAGCAGAGTACCCTGCGCCGGTGACCCCGCTAGCAGCCGATACATTGATGGTCGCACCCGGTGTGACCCATCCTTCCTTCAGCAATGGTGCGATGGCCAGAAGGACAGCGGTTGGGTAGCAGCCGGGATTTGCGACGATTTCGGCTCCCGAAATGTTCTCGCGCATTAGCTCGGTGAGACCGTATTCGGCGCTCGATGCGGCTTCGCTCGCTCCAGGACGAAAATCCGAGGATAGGTCCACAACCCGAGCGCCCGTCGACCGCGCGTTGCCCACCCATTTGGCTGAGGCGCCGTGCGGTAAGGCTGTGAATACGATCTCTGCACTGCCCAGAGGAGCATCCTCGGTGGCAACATAGGTCACGTCCAACCCGCCTATCCGGGTGCGCTGGCCGCGCTGCTCGTTCGCTGACGCGAAGGCAAGCTCGAGCGTCGGGTGCCGCGCGATCAATCCGCACAGCTCCCGCCCGGCGTAACCGCTAGCCCCGAGTACCCCAACCGGAACTTTATGCATAAATAATGCATAACATTACACACCTGGACAGTCAATGATCCTCGGGCCCGTCTCGCGCGGGGATCAATGGAGTGCTAAACTCACGTGCGATGGCCAACAAGCGCGAACGGCACGATACGATTCTCGAGATCATCGGGGCCCGGGTAGTCAGCAGCCAGGAGGATCTCCGCAAGCTCCTTCTCCAGCGTGGCTGGGACGTAACCCAGGCAACTCTGTCGCGGGATCTGCGCGAGCTCAGGCTTGCCCGCGTTCCGACCCCGGAAGGCGCTCGGTACGCAATCACCGATGGGAGCATAGAGGAAAGCCGCGCCGCGCTCGACACACTCCTCCCCCAGTTGTTTCTGCGGGTCGACGGTGTCAGCGAAATGCTGGTGCTGCGGACGGTCCCTGGGGGTGCCCAGCCGATTGCTGCTGCACTCGATGGTGAAGGATGGTCCGACATACTCGGGACGGTGGGGGGCGACGATACCATACTGATTATCTGCCGCTCGGTCGCTGCCCGGGACCGTGTGATGCGGCGGCTGCGAAGCATGGCAGGAGAGCCATGAGTCGAGGTTGACGCGGGCCCCCCAAACGATTAAATATTCAGGTATTCTGAATACTTATTGAGGCGCCCGTGATTCGCACTATTGCTCTTGCCTACTCCGGTGGGCTCGATACTTCGATCATCGTCCCGTGGCTCAAGGAACGCTACGGCGCGCGGGTGATCTGCGTTGCCGCCGATATCGGACAGGGAGAAGAGCTGGAGGGAGTGCGCGCCAAGGCGATTGCATCCGGCGCGGATGAGTGCTACGTCGAAGATCTCCGGCAGGAGTTTGTCGAAGATTTCGTCTGGCCCACCCTTCGGGCTGGGGCGATCTACGGTCGTAAATACCTCCTTGGCACTTCCATGGGGCGCCCTCTTATCGCCCGCCGACAGGTCGAGATAGCTCGGCAGGTGGGAGCAGATGCGCTCGCCCACGGCTGTACCGGAAAGGGCAACGACCAGGTCCGATTCGAGCTGACTTACGCTGCGTTTGCTCCCGATCTGCCGGTGATCGCGCCCTGGCGTGAGTGGAACATCCGGAGTCGCGAGGACGCGATCGCCTACGCGGAGGCGCACAAGATTCCGATCACCGCGACCCGCGACAAGATCTATTCGCGCGATCGGAACGTCTGGCACATCTCCCATGAGGGCGGCGTGCTCGAGCAGCCAGCTGTTGCCCCACCGGAAGATCTGTTCATGCTGACGACAGCACCTGAGAAGGCGCCCGACCAGCCCGAGGAAGTCACGATTGGATTCCATGCGGGGATTCCCGTCTCGGTCAACGGTGTAGAGCTCGAACCGGTCGATCTCATCGTCGCCCTCAACAAGATCGGTGGGCGCCACGGAATCGGACGTATCGACCTCGTGGAAGATCGCCTCGTCGGTATGAAGTCCCGTGGAGTTTACGAAACTCCCGGCGGTACTCTGCTTTACTCCGCCCACAGCGAGCTGGAGCAGCTCGTGCTCGACCGCCGTACGCTGGCCGCCAAGGATCTCATTGCCCCGCGCTACGCCGACCTGGTTTATGAGGGGCGTTGGTGGACGACAGAACGGGAAGGTTACGACGCTTTCGTCAATGTCACCCAGGAGCGCGTCACTGGGACAGCCACTCTCAAGCTGTTCAAGGGGACGGCCTCCGTGATTGGTCGGGAGAGCGAGTACGCCCTGTACGACGAACGGTTCGTCACTTTCGGCGAGGACGACGTCTATCACCAGAGCGATGCGGGTGGTTTCATTCGCCTGTACGGGCTCTCAGCACGTGTTCGCGCAATCCGGGATCAGGAGATGGCTACTGCGAAGGCCGAGAAGGACAGCAAGAACGAATCGCGAGAGTCGAAGGCTCTCGCCATAGCCTGAGCCTGCCCTCCCCAGTGTCCGACCACACGTCCCACAAGCTCTGGGGAGGACGCTTCGCGGTGCCGACCGCGGCCGCGCTTGACGCCCTCAATCGCTCAATTGGTACCGATTATCGGCTATGGCCGTTCGATATCAATCTATCTCGTGCTTGGGCTGTGGCTCTTTGGGGGGCGGAAGTACTCTCTCTCGATGAGAGCAAGAGAATCGAGAAGGGTCTCGCTGTGGTTGCCGAGAAGCTCGCGACTGGGGTGACCCCTGCCCTGTCCGATGAAGATGTGCATACGATGATCGATCGCATGCTTCACGAAGAGATCGGAGAGGTCGCTTCAAAGCTGCATACCGGTCGCAGTAGAAACGACCAGGTCGCGACCGCGACGCGGCTCTGGTCCATGGATGCGTGCGCCAAGCTGGATATCGCCGCGCGAACCCTGCAGCAGGTGATGCTGGACCATGCTGAAACGCTTCAGGACACGCTGATGCCGGCGTATACACACCTTCAACGCGCCCAACCAGTCTCCGCCGCGCATTGGATGTTGTCCCACTTCTGGCCCCTCGAGCGCGACAGAGCCAGGATTGCGTCAGCCTCTCGGGCGGCTGGTGTTCTCCCGCTGGGGTCTGGTGCGATTGCCGGGTGCGCATTCCCGATTTCGCGCGTTCTTCTTCAAGGCAGCCTGGGATTCAGCACCCTCTCCCAAAACAGCATTGACGCTGTTGGTGACAGGGATTTCGTCGCTGAGCTCTTGTTCGCGGTCGCGATGATGGCGACGCACCTCTCCCGTCTCGCCGAGGACTTGATCATTTATGGATCGAGCGAGTTCGGGTTCGTACAGTTTGGCGATGCGTTTACGACGGGCTCGAGCATGATGCCGCAGAAGCGCAATCCAGATGCACTCGAGCTGGCGCGCGGGTCGGGTGCGCGCGCGATTGGCGACCTGTCAACATTGCTTTCGACGCTTAAGGGTCTGCCCAGCGGATACAACAAGGATCTCCAGGACGACAAGCGTGTGCTGTTCGATGCCGTCGACACCGCGCTGCTCGTGCTGCCTGCAGTCGCCGGTGCGCTCAAAGAGACCCGCTTCAATGCCAAGCGGATGCGGGCCGCGCTTTCGAGCAGCATGATGGCAACGGATCTCGCCGATTATCTGGTGGAGAAGGGAGCTACGTTCCGCGAAGCCCACAGTGCTATCGGCTCCCTGATTCGCGAGAGCGAGAGCGAGGGCTGCGATCTGGACGGTCTCCCCCTGGCATCGTTCAAAGCTGCGCATCCACTCTTCGGTGACGATGCACTCGACTGGCTCGAGCCATCCCGATCTGTTGCGCGTCGTGATTTGCCGGGTGGTACAGGCGTTGGCGCTGTGAAGGCGCAGCTCCGTTCGGCGCGCGAGGCGCTGTGGCCTGCGGGCGAGGCCGCGCGCGGTAACGAGCTGGTGCTTCGCGCGATCTAGGGCAGGGAAGAATCAAAAGAGAAAGGCGCAGAGGTGTGCGCCTTTTTCATTTGGGTGACTAGAACATCAATCCGAATGTGATCGGGACGAAGTGCATCACTCCGCCTTTTGTCGGCTCTCGGGAAATGAAGTGATACCTCGTTTCGAGAAAGCTTGCCACCGGACCCACCGCGAACGTTATCCCAACTCCCGTGTTGAGTCCCCAGTGATTCTCAGCCTTGGTGCCGGCAATGTCGAATTTCGTGTTATACCACCCTCCTCCGGCCACTACATACCCCTTCGCGGTAGTTCCCGGGAATGCGTAGATGAGATTGCCAAGCAAACCGGCGACTCGAAAGGCGTAAGTACTCGTAGGCGGTGAATTGATGGTCTTACGGGAAAAGCTGTTGTAGATCCCGTCGAATCGAACTCCGATTGGGAGATCGGCCACGCCGAGCGCGAGAGCGACCATACCGTTGTAGCCGGATGTCTGTGTGTGGCTCAACTTCCCCACGGGTATTGCAGCGCCTCCTCCGATCCCGAGTGCGTAGGTCTTCTGGGCACCGGCTCGACCGGAAAGGACCACAGAGGCGACGGCCAGGATCACGGCAAGTCTCTTCATCTCATACATCCGAGAAATTTCACAAAGGGTGGGGGAGACGGAAACAGCGAACGGGGCAATATAATGAGAGACGGGCTTGTAGCCGGCCCAATTATTAAGTAGAGTTTTAATATCCTTATTTATTAGGATATTAAATGCCCAGAGCTTATACGGTTGCTGCTGCTGCGCTTGCACTCGGTACGTCCGTTAAATGGCTGGACAACGTCCTCTCCCATCACCGAGTTCCCGGTGTTTCCCAGGAGCGTCAGGGCGTCTCTCGCTGGCTAACGGTCGGGGGCCTTCTGGTCCTCGCCATGGCCGTTCTCCTCATCCAGGAGCTCGGCATGCCAACGCCACGGGCAATCGCGCTTGCTGAAGGCCTCGCGCAAAACGACGGCAGATACACGGGACAGCAGGGGCTGAACCTTACACTCGATCTCACGTTCTTTCGAGTCCAGCTGCTCGAGAAGCTGGAAGCAGCCGTTGAGATCGCCCCCATTCCCCGGAGGGGACGTCCTCCTCTAAATAAAACGGGGCGCCTCGATTGAGACGCCCCGCCAGATTGTGCCAGTGAAGTCGACGTGGCTTAAGAAGCCTTCGTCACGTTCTCGGCAGCCGGACCCTTCTGACCTTCGACAATGTCGAACTCTACCGCGTCACCTTCGGCAAGGGACTTGAACCCCGAGCCGGAAATCGCGCTGTAGTGAACGAAGCAATCCTTCTGCCCGTTGTCAGGTGTGATAAAGCCAAAGCCCTTCGCATCGTTGAACCACTTCACTTTGCCGGTCGTACGCATTCCCTGCTCCTGAAAAATTTGTGTCTTGGGGAGCGGCGGACGCCCGACCCTCGACAATCTGATATGCGGGTCTCACTAACCCCGCACTGGTTTTGAGAGGGAGCACGGGCCTTCGCCCGCCCTTCCCAGCTCGACTTGGCGGAAAAATAGCAAGGACCGGCTGAGCAGACAATAGACAGATTCAAGACAGATTCACGGCCCCATCCGGCGGACCCCAGTAACGAAATACTCGGTCTCCCCAAAGCAGGTGGTTGGCACTCCCCGGTGCTGGTCGTAGCTCAATGAAACCTGCTTGCCGGCATTTTGCTCGATAACCTTTGCAATTGAGTCGTTTCGCACCGTAAACGCGAAGATTTGTGGCATTGTCCCAGGCAGATTCGCCATCGCCAGCTCCCCTTCCCATGTCTTACAGATCCACCCTTTCTTGGAAATCTTCTGCACGTATCCCGCTCGCTCCCCTGAAGAGTAGGCGTAACCGAGGGAAACCCAGACCCACAGGGCGACAATGACGGCGGGAATGAGAAGCACTCCGAACAGTACAGCCAGCAGCTTGCGGTGTTTTTTCTTGACTGGAACGGGAGCAGGAGGTGCGGCGGACGTATCGGGCGTATCAGTCATCGAAGCTCCAAGAGTGCCGGGAAGGGAAGGTATTCACGGTCCGACATGCACCGCTCGGACCAGGGAATTAGCTTTCAAAATCACCACACGCAAGCAGACGTGCCGACCGTAACGCGAAGACAGACTGTATCCACAATTGTAGGGGGCGTCCCCATCGGGTCCGCCCATCCGATCGCCGTGCAGTCGATGACCAACACCGACACTGCCGACGCGTCCGCCACTGCACTCCAGGTGGCGGAGCTTTCGCGTGCAGGAAGCAGACTCGTCCGGGTCACGGTCAACAACGACGAAGCCGCACGGGCGGTGCCGGAAATCGCCAGCAGGCTCGAGGACATGGGTGTCTCGGTGCCGGTGATCGGGGACTTTCATTATAACGGCCACCTGCTCCTCGCCCGATATCCTGACACCGCACGCATCCTGGCCAAGTATCGTATCAATCCCGGAAACGTTGGCGGGAAACGCCGCGACGAGAATTTCCGGACGATCATCCAGGTCGCACTCGATAACGACAAACCCGTCAGAATCGGAGTCAACTGGGGATCGCTCGACCAAGATCTGCTGACTTCGCTCATGGACGAGAATGCTCAGAGTTCCGCCCAGCGCACCGCGAAGGAGGTTTATGTCGAAGCGATGATTCAGAGCGCTCTACGCTCCGCCACGATCGCTGAGGAAGTCGGCCTCGGTCACGACCGCATCATTATCTCGGCAAAGGTTTCCGGAGTGCAGGACTTGATCGACGTGTATCGACAGCTGGCCGCCCGCTGCGACTATCCGCTCCATCTGGGCCTGACCGAAGCAGGTCTCGGCTCAAAGGGGATTGTCGCCAGCACGGCGGCGCTGTCGATCCTCTTGTCAGATGGCATTGGCGACACGATTCGGGTTTCGCTGACACCCCGACCAGGCGGCGACAGAACCGAAGAGGTTCACGTTGCCCAGCAGATTCTACAGTCGCTCGAGCTGCAAAACTTCAATCCCCAGGTGACTGCCTGCCCAGGGTGTGGGCGCACGACGTCTACGTTCTTCCAGCACATGGCCGAGGACATCCAGGCCTATCTGCGCGAGCAGATGCCGGTGTGGCGAAAGCAGTACCCTCGCGTGATCGACATGAAAGTCGCCGTAATGGGCTGCGTCGTTAACGGACCCGGCGAGTCGAAGCACGCGAACATCGGCATCTCACTGCCCGGGACGTTCGAGGAGCCCAAGGCTCCGGTATATGTCGATGGCAAGCTCATGGTCACGCTCAAGGGCGAGACGATAGTGCCCGAATTTCTGAAGATCCTCGACGACTACGTCGAGAAGACTTACGGCCAAGCGGCCGCAGCTGTTACGGTCTAGCTGGCGGCTGTACCTGCGAGCTCGAGAAGCTCGCCCGAAACCTGGCCCAGCTCCGCCATTATTGGAGCAGTGAAGCCCACCTCTCGTAGCCGCTCGTAGACCTGGCGATACCAGCGTGCCGTCCCCGATTTGCCGCCTCCAAAACGATTCCAGACCGTTTCCGGATCGACAGTTCTCCGCAAATCAGCGACGATGGAAGACGCGTTGTGGATCTTGTCGGCTGCACAAACCCAGCGTGCCTCATCGCTCGCCGTGGCCAGTCGCTCCAGGTAGTCCGCTTTCCGATCATCGCCCGAGAGCTCAACGCCGTCGTCGTCTACCTTTCGATACGTGATGGCGAGGACCGAATCCAGCACTTTCGCACCGAATTTGTCGCCAATGCGCTGCTCGAGCATCTCTTGTGTGTAGCCATCCCGAACACAGTCTTCGACGACATCGTGGAGAATTCCCGCCACGACAGTGTCATTGTCGCGGCCGTATCTCGTAAGAATTATTGCTACGTTCGCAGGATGAGTCAGATAAGGAAGCTTCGTTCCCTTTCGCACTTGCCGGTCGTGATGTTTGGCTGCGAATGCGAGAGCGTGGTTGATGACATCCGAATAGCCGGGTGTTGTCATTGCCTCAGGGTTGCAAACCAGGACACAATCTGCTCGAGTCCGTGTTGATCTTCTTCATTGAACGCATCGAGCTGCTCGGAATCTACGTCGAGAACGGCAATGAGATCACCCCGTGATCCGAGAACCGGCACTACGATTTCGGAGCGAGAGCGTGCATCGCACGTTATGTGGCCTGGGTATCTTTCCACGTCCGGAACAATGACCGTCCTCAGTTCTGCCGCCGCCGTTCCACAGACTCCGCGACCGAAAGCAATATCGAGGCAGCCGAGGGATCCCTGATATGGTCCCACGCGCAGCAGTGCTCCAGGCTCGATGACTCGATAAAATCCGGTCCAGAGATGGCCGAACGCGTGATGCACCAGCGCTGCAATCGTCGCCATCGCCGCGACTGGATCAGAGACGCCGTCGAGTATCATATCCGAGTGTCCCTTCAGCTCCGCGTATGCGCGAGCCTTTGGGACGCCTCTTAGGTCTGGTATTGTTTCGGCCATTTACTGGCTAGCGAGCTGCTGCAAGCTCTGGCTGGAATGCTTCCGGTTGTCGCGTTGATCCAAGCATTTCCTCACGGGTTTCCAGTTGCGGCATCTCAGCATCCCAGAGTACGAGGCCGTGAATGCGCATGTCGGCTCCGCGCAACGTATCCACTGCTGTCTTCAATCCGCCAAGAGTCGTGTGCGCGATTCGAGCACAGAGAATTACGTCTGGCGCCGGAATGATGCTGGTCTCGCTCCTCTGGACGTAACTCGTGGGAGCAGCGATGATGATAAAGTCGTAGCGCCGCTGCATTCGAGCGAGTTCTTTCTTGACTTCCTCCACGACATTGGCCTCTGGTAACCCCGAGCGTCGAGTTCCGCTCGGAAGCACGTCGAGTGGCCGGTCGCGGCCAATCGTGGTCGGTACTATCGCCTCAGGCCACGTCGCGCCCCCGGTAATTATCCCGGAGAGCCCGGGGTCCGGTCTGATCCGCAACACGCTCGCAACGCTGCAGGTGGTCGGATCGACATCGACGAGCAGCGTGCTCCTTGCTTCGTAAGCAGCGGATGCGGCGAGGTTGGCCGCGACCGTAGCGACAATCCCTGGATCGTCACCCGTTATGGTCACGATTGGAACGCTTGCCTCAACCGATGCGATGTGCAGGTAGAGTGTTCGGTAGCTCTCGGAGACCACGTCGATCAGCGGTGGCGCTTCGACATCAGCCTGGCGCCTGCTTCGCTCCACGACTATCTCGGGCGGCCTTACCACCGTCAGCACGCGCGCCCCACTGACCTGCTCCGCCTCACGCGGGTCAGCAATGTGCGGTCGCTTGAGCTCCGTCCCGAACGAAGCGGCGAATCCAACAGCAAGCGCGAGCACCACGGCAGCCGCGAGCATCGCCCAGGGCGGAGCACCCACATTGGAAAGCTCACGAGCGTGCGCGGATTCACGATCGATGCGCGCATTTTTGCTGTTGATCTGATCCAACTGTCGCGCCGCTGCTGAATAGCTCTGCTGAGCAGTCGTACGCTGGGCAAGAAGTTTTACAGTATCCACCGTGATGGCGGGCTTCACTACCGGCGCTGGAGTAGGGCGGATCAATGCCAGCTTCCCTCTGATCTCACCCCGTTTTGCGTCAGCAATTGCCTGTATTGAACGGCCGATCGCGTTGGCCCTCGAAGTAAGGGCCAGGTATACCGGGTCGACGGTTCCTACCGCTCCAAACGCATTTCGATCCCGCTCGATCCCTGCCAGCGAATCGAGGAGTACTCTCACCCTTGGATCCGCAGCAACCTCGGGTGACGCGGCCAGAGCCCGATACGAAGTGGGAAGGGGAGCGTTTTCCGCTCGGTCGATCAGCCGATTTAGCGTCGCGAGCTCGGCGCCGAGCGTATCTCTCTGCGCGCGTACAGCCGGAGGGAATGTATCGATGACCGGTACGGGAGCGGGGTTGGCTGCTCGGCGCGCCCCATCCAGTGCGGAATCGATGGCTGTCACCTCTGCCAGGTATCGATTTCTCGCGGCGGCAACGGGTGCCGAATCACTCTTGGCTTCAATCTGGGCTGCCACTGCCAACGCCTTTCGCGACGCATTCCTGGGCACGAGCACGAACGCTATCAGAGCGGCGATGAATACGATTCCCCCCACAATCCCGAAAACAAGAACGCGCCGCAGCGCATTTCTCGCACGGGCAGCCATCCAGAGATAGGCCGAGCCCCCGCTCATCCGTGCGATACTATGAACGTTCATGACTCAGAGGTTCGCTGAATGGGTGCAACGCGACATCCGGTTTGGCTTGACGCCGGGACGGTACAAAGGATCCACATATGTTCGTATCGACAATGCAATCTAAGCGCCGCCCAAGAGGGTGAGAATGACACAAAAAAACGGCGAGAGCTCGCGCCCCCGCCGTTTCTGGCCCTCGAAAAGCTACTGAACCGTAATTACACCCTTCATGCCGAGCGCGAGGTGCGGAGTGCAGTGATAGGGATACTGACCGGGTTTGATGTTCGCAAAGGAGATCGTGACAGATTCCCCCGGGTTCGTTTTCAGAGCGCTGGAGAGCTCTCCCATCTTTTCGGAACCCATGTTCGCATCGAGCTGGGCCCTGGCATCGGCGGGGATGGTTGCCGGGTCAAAAGCGACGTTGTGCGGGCCGCCGCTCACGACTACGAACTTGACGCCATCGCCTGCTTTGACGGTGAAATTCGCTGGCTCGAAGCGATAACCTTTCGCATCGCCGATCATCTTCACTTCTTGGGTCTTGCCCGTTATCGGGGCCTGGGCCACTGCGCCTGATGTCGCGGCGGGCGTGGTGGTAGTGGAAGTGGTTGTGGAAGCCGAGCTGGCCGACGTATCCACTGCGACGTGCGTTGTGTCAGCAGGCTTCTTTTCTCCACCTGCGCAAGCGCCAAGTGCAAGTACTCCAACAGTAACCGCGAATCCATAGAACCGCATCGTTTAAGGCCTCCCAGAGCCGTACGGAAGAGCATAAATAACAGTAGACTTCAACACTACAGAGATTGTGAATTTATTCACAAGGTGCTCGACATGCAAATCCCGACTGAGCGTATGCTTCTCATGATTCGTGCCCTCGACGTCAACCGCGCCGGATGATCGCAATTCCGGCTCTAGACCTTAGACAAGCGGCATGCGTCCAGCTCGCCGCCGACTCATACGACAAGGAGCTGTTGCGCATTCCGGACCCGGTAGGGGTCGCTCGCGCTTGGCAACAGTATGGCTTCCACCATCTCCATGTGGTTGACCTCGATGGAGTCGCCGGACGGGGGCAGAACAGGACAGAGATCCAGGCGATCCTGGCTGCGACAGATGCGGAGGTTCAGGTCGGCGGAGGCATCCGAACCCAGAACTCCATTGATCGAATGCTGAGCGACGGCGCCCAGCGCGTTGTTATCGGAACGCGGGCGCTTGAAGACCCCGACTGGCTCATCGACATGAGCATGGAGTTCCCCGGATGCATTGTCGTCGCTGCCGATGTCCGCGACCGAAGAATCCTCTCCCACGGCTGGACTCGCGTGCACTCGAAGCTGGTGCTCGACATGATCGAAGAGCTCAACGGCTTGCCCCTCGCTGGAATACTCGTCACCGCGGTGCACAAAGAGGCAGCAATGCAGGGAACCGATCTACCGTTGATGGAAGACGTCGCCGAGGCTGCGGAATTCCCGGTGTTCGCTTCCGGAGGGCTTGGTAGCCTCAACGATCTTCGCGCCCTCGAGGACCGTGGCGTGGCTGCCGCTATAATCGGGATGGCACTTTACAGCGGCGCGATGGATCCCCGAGTTGTCGCCGAAGAATTCGCGGAGTAGTCGCTCACTACATTGCTTGCGACTTGGCTAGTCTCTGTCACTAGAAAAGGCTGATGGTTCGCGGGTTCAGTTTCGAGGGATCGCCCACGTAGGCGAAGCGAAATCCTTTCATGTACTTCCGCGCCACGCGCTGAACGGCCTCTGGCGTGACACTCTTCAGTTCGTCGACAAACCGATCCGCCTCACGATAGTCTCCACCGTACAACTGGGATCTGGCAAGAAAATCGGCCTGAGCCGCGTTTGTCTCGTTGTCCATGAAATACTCGGTGATGAACTGTTCCTCGAGTTGCTTTAGCCCAGCAGGATCGAGCATTCCCTGCTGAAGATCGAGAACGGCTGCTCGCATCAGCTTGAGAGTGGTGTCCGGAGAAACGGTGGATACGTAGAGACCGCCGACTGTCGCTGCCCGGTCTACAAACGGGGCGTGAACATCGTACGTAAGGTTCTGCCGCGTTCTAATCTCGGCGAACATGCGCCCTGTCAGGACAGAAGTCGCTACTCTGAGGGCCTGATAGTCCTCGCCTTTCGCCAGCGGACCGCTGTAGTAGCCGAGTATGTAATTGGTGGGAAGCTGGCGACGGGCGACAACGACCGCCGTGGGGGACTCGGGAACGCGCGGTGGGGCCGTCCAGGCATAATTGCCCCGCGAGAGTTGCCCGATCGACTTGCTCACCAGACGCTCGATGTGAGCGCGGTCGATGTTGCCCACGACGACGAGCAGCATTCTCGACGTAACGAATTGCACGCGTTGATAATCGCGAAGCGTCGCCGAGTCGATCGCCTGGATTGATCGTTCATTCCCTCCTACCGAAACCGAATACGGATGGCCGACGAACGTGATGCTGTCGGCGAGAAGGTCAGCGAGTGCGTCGGGATCGTCACGGCGCTGCCTGATTCCAGAGAGATATTGGGCTTTGACGACGCCTATCTCCGATGTCGCCAGAGTGGGATGCATCAACCTGTCCGCGAAGATCGACCAGGTTGAGTCGAACACTTCGGTGCTCGACCGGATTCCGAACATCGTCCAGTCCGCGCTTGGAGCAATCACGATCTCGCTGCCGAGCTTCGCCATCGCCCGACGGAGCGCGTTCTTGGGGTATTGCCGGGTACCTCGCTCCGAGACATCGAGCAGGATTGGCTCAATTCCGGCGTTGGCTTCTGTGACCTGACGAGCGCCGCCCAGCAGATACAGATTCGCGGCGACAACGTTGTTCGCGCTGTTCTGGCGCAGAATCACTTGCACGCCGGATACATCGAAGGTGGTCGTCAGCGCTGTAAGCGCAAGAGCAATGGAAAGCAGCATTAGTGTGCCCCCGCCATCACCAGATCTCCGGGAGTGAGCTTCAGGGATTGGCGCTCGTTTGCCGAGATCAGAACTCCCGCGATGTGCGGCTTGCCCACGATGTACTTGCGTGCGTATCCGCGCAGGTCAGCCAATGATTGCTGCGCCATGTAATCAACGTATCCCATGTAGTACTCGAGACTGGCAACGCTCCACCAGAAACCGAGAGTGTGAGCGAATCCGGAAGCGCGTTCCCGGTCGAATGCCGAGGTAACTGCTCGGTGCGCTTTCACCGCCTCCAGCTCGTCCGACGTGAAGTATCCAGGCGTGTCGAACTTCGTGATTTCCCCGTAAAGCGCCGCCAATGCTGGCCGGAGCTGCTCGGCGGACGTCTGCCCACTGATAGTGATTGGACCGGTATGGTTCAGCGTGTAGTAATTGACTCCAACGGCCTGCCACAGACCGCTATCGACGAGCTTCTGCTGGAATTGAGATTGCGGATCGTTGAGGACATCCGAGAACACATCTGCTGCGTAGGTGGCTTTCGGATCCTGCCCGACGCTGGGTCCCTGCCATTCTATTTGAACCGTCACCGCGCCCACCGGGGCTTCGACAATGACGCCCTCGCTTTGCTGAAGCGGCGGAATCGCGGGGATCGGATCGGCTAGGAACGGATCCGCACCACGATTCCACTGGCCCAGCTCCCGTTCGGCCAGAGCGAAAACTGTTGCCGGGTTGACATCACCCGCGACGATCAGAGCGGAGTTGTTCGGGACGTAATACTTGTTTTGGATGGTCCGCATTTTTTCCGGCGTAGTAGTCGAAACGATCTGTCGGTCACCGATGACGTCTTTTCTGCTGAAGTTGCCAGGATAGAGCTTTGCGGTGAGTTGGCGGTCGAGCGCAAAAAAGGGACTCGATTCGTTTCTGTCGTATTCTCCGATGACTACCTGGCGCTCGCGCTCCAATTCATCCGGTCTAAAAAGAGGACCACGAATCGCTGAGGCCAGAAGCTGTATTCCATCTGCAAGTTTTTCCGTGGGCATCGTCATGAAATAGTTGACGCGCTCCTCGGATGTCGTTGCGTTGAACACGGACCCAAGATCTGAAGCTCGGTCCCAGAACTGATTCGGTTCGGGATACTTTGAATCCGCGCGGAAGAACATGTGCTCGTACATGTGAGCCAGTCCTTCGAACTCCGGCGTCTGGGTAAAGGACCCGTTCTTTACATCGATCTCGATCGTCGCTAAGGGAACGCCATGGTTCTCGACAACGATTATCTCGAGGCCGTTCCCGAGAACCTTGCGCTGAATGATCTTCTCCAGCTCGGCTCTCTGAGCCCGAGCCGCTACCGGCAGAAGCGCAAATAGAAGAAGCGCGAGAGTAGCGGAGCAACGCAGGACACCTTTTCTTTCGGACATGTCAGATTCTGGGAAAGCCCGCACGGACGCTTACGGGCAATTGAAGACGCAATTAGACGCCAAGAGGCTCAAACGGAATGAGCCTCTTGCTCAATACACCACATTCAAGATCGGTGGTCCAGCCGATTTCTTCTACGATGCAACATCGACGGAAGATCTGGCAGGGGCTGTCACCGCTGCTCGTGAGCTCGGAATCGAGTATTTCGTGCTTGGACTCGGCGCCAATATCCTCGTCGGCGACAAAGGATTCAGGGGCCTCATCATCCGGAATACTTCGAGTCATTTGAAGTTCTTCGACGATGGCAAGCTCTGGGTCGAGAGCGGAGCCGTCATGGCAAAGCTGATACCTCAGGCCGTCGAGCGGGGGCTTTCGGGGCTGGAACACTACGTCGGAATCCCCAGCACGGTCGGTGGAGCGGTTTGGCAAAACCTGCACTTTCTCTCGCCCGCTCCGGCGAGAGAAAGAACCATGTTCATCGCCGAGATTTTCGAGTCTGCGGAGTTGTTGACGCACGACGGAAGACGACAAACCGTCGATCGGGACTACATGCAGTTCGGCTACGACACCAGCACGCTCCACAAACAGCGCGACATCGCGCTCGCAGTGACTTTCCAGCTCGAACCCGGCGACAAGGCGGTCATGCATCGGATCATGCAGGAGAATCTCAGCTGGCGCGGCGGCAAGCACCCATGGCTGGAGTATCATCCGAGCGCAGGTTCGATCTTTCAGAAGATCGAGGGCGTCGGCGCAGGTCGGCTCATCGACGAGGTCGGCTTGAAGGGTTACCGACTGGGTGATGCGCAGATTTCGCACATTCACGCAAACATCATGGTCAATCTCGGACATGCCACTGCCAAGGATGTCCGCGAGTTGATCGCGCTGGCCCAGGACAAGGTGCATCAGCGATTCGGGCACAATTTGAAGGTCGAGATAGGGTTTATCGGCGAGTTCTAGCAGGTCAGGTCGCCGCTAGCTGCTCAGCGCGCTCAGTGGCGGCAGTCCATCGCTCGATTGCAGCATCAAGCTGCCGGCGCGCTTTGTCGAGCTCCTTTCCCGACAGGCGTGATCGCTCCATTCCTTCGCGCGTGGTATAAAGCTCAGGATCTTCAAGAACGGCGGTCAGCTCAGCCACCCTTCGCTCGAGCATTGCGACTTCCTTCTCGCACTTCTCGACCTTCTGCCTGGCTTCGCGAAGGACTGCCTTGCTCTCATCTCCTTTGACTTCCCGCCTTCTGGTTGTCTGGCGCTCTCTCACCCTGCGCAGCGCTTCCTGCTCGGATGCGGCAACGGCGGCCGCGTGTTCGCGCTCCCGACTCTGTTCTTCCCATTCACCGAACGACCCCGGGAAGTCAGTGACGTGCTGCTCATGGAGCACCCACACACGCGAGGTGAGCGCCTCGAGCATCGCGCGATCATGACTCACCAGAAGGATGGTACCTTCATAGGATTCGAGCGCTTCCTCGAGGCCCTCCACTGACTCGATGTCGAGATGATTCGTCGGCTCGTCCAGCACGAGGAAATTCGCCCGGCTGAGCACCATCATCGCGAGTGCAACACGAGCTCGCTCTCCCCCAGAGAGTGTCTCAGCGCGACGTTGCGCTTCATCTCCGGAAAAACCGAAGCGGGCAAGGTGACCTTGCACCTGACGCCGTTCCCAATTCGGCCGCAGCTCGCTGATGACATCAAAGAGCGTACGATCCACCGGTACTTGTGCCATGTCCTGCCGGTAATAGCTGGGGCGAACCGATCCGCCGATGCGAAGCTCACCGCTGGAGATCTCGCGCTCTCCAACGAGCGCGCGAAGGAAAGTGGATTTCCCGCTCCCGTTCGGCCCAACGAAGCCAACAATTTCACCGCGCTGAATCGTGGCGGTGAAGTTTCGTATCAGAGTGCGCCCCTCCACACCCAGCGTGACGTCGCGGGCGACGATAACCTGATCGCCACCGCGCTCCGCCATATCGAGCCTGAGGCCCATGGCACTGCCTTCCTCCGCCGTCGGGCCGCTGAGCCTCGGCATTCGGCTCAGACGCTTGCGTCGCCCCTTCGCCTGCTTCGAGTTCTGGCCGGCGATGTTGCGTCTGATATAGTCTTCTTCTTCAGCGATCACCTTCCGCTGCTTGTCAGCTGCGCGCTGCTGGCTGAGCCGTCGCTCTTCGCGCTGAGCGACGAATGATTCGTAACTGCCGGCGTACTCCACCGCCGTACCACCTTCCATATGGAGCACGTGATCTACGACATTGGCAAGAAATGCCCGATCGTGGCTGATAAGCAGGATCGTTTTGTCCGTGTTTTTCAGATAGTCTTCCAGCCATCTCGTCGTTTCGAGATCGAGATGGTTCGTCGGCTCATCGAGGAGAAGCACGTCGGCCGCGCTGACCAGCTGTCGCGCCAGACCGAGTCGTCCGCGTTCGCCACCGCTCAACTGCTCCAACGGTTGCGTGCGCGCTTTCTCTGCATCGAATCCAAGACCTTGAAGCACCGCGTCGACCCTTGGGGCAAACGTGTAGCCTCCTTCGCGGTCGAAGCGTTCGAGATCGCGGTCATACCGCGCCAGCATCTGGGGAGACGCGGCTTCCCCAACCTTGGCTAGCTCGCTGCCCTGCTCCGCCAAAGAGTGCTCGAGCGCGAGGAGCTCGGCGAACTCTCCCGCGCCTGCTTCCCAGACTGTTTTCGCTCCGCCGAAATCGCGATGTTGCTCGAGCAGAGCTACCCGCAGACCGGGCTGTTGCGTCACCGTGCCTTCAGTTGGCTTCTGAGTTCCGGTTATCACCCGGAAAAGCGTAGTCTTCCCGCTTCCATTGCGACCGAGGATTGCCCAGCGGTCACCCTTGCCGACTGTAAACGTTACATCCCTGAAAATCCTGGTAGCCCCAAACTCGACTCCTGCACTCGACACCGAGATCTGTGTCAAGTGCGGAGCACACTCGAACAGGCGGACAGGCAACGCTCCAGGGTTTCGACCGTGTGATCACCCATGTGTCCGATTCGGAAGGTCGTGGTCTTGAGTTTTCCGTAACCGCTGCCGACGACAATCCCTTTCTTCGCGACTGCCGCAGTGAATGTCTCTCCGGGAATGTCGGTGGGCAGCCTGATCGTCGACACTGTCGGCGACTGCGATCCGAGAGGCGCGATATTGGCGACACGCTTTCCCGTTTCGTCGGCAAGCTTAACGATCCATTCTTGTGTCCTGGCGGCCATCGCCTTGTGCCGGCCCCATCGAGCTTCGATTCCCTCGGCAGCTATTGAATTCAGCTGGAGCTCCAACGCGTAAAAAAGCGAAAGAGCGGGAGTGCTCGGAGTTTGATTCCTTCGGGCATACGCGTCGAGCTCGACCAGATCGAAATAGACTCCGCGCGCGGTTGTCGCGTTCGCTTGATCGACGAACGCTGGTGAAGCGACGGCGAACGAGAGGCCTGGCGGGAGCGCCAGTGCCTTCTGGGAGCCCGTCAATACGTAATCGAGCTTCCATTCGTCGAACCGCAGCTCGGCTCCCGCGAACCCGCTCACGCTGTCGACCAGACAGACTGCACCATGGCGATGTGCACAATCCGAGATGGCACGTACATCGTTCAGTGCACCTGTTGAAGTTTCCGAATGTGCGACGGTGATCGCTGCGTACTTCCGCATCGACAACCGTTCGTCGAGCTGTGGTATCGTGTGTATCTGGCCCCAGGCGACCTCATACCGGTCCACATCGCGCCCGCACATGGAAGCGATGTGGGCAAACCTCTCTGAGAATGCTCCATTCACCAGGCAGAGCAAACGGCCTGTTGGCGCGCAACGAATCGCGGACTCCATCATTCCCGTTGCGGAAGCCGAGTTGATGTACACCGGACGCTCGGTCTTGAACAATGGCCGCAGGCCGTGCTGAAGGCGCTCGAACAGCTGCTCGAACGCTGAGCCACGATGCGCGATCATGGGCTGCATCATCGCCGCCAGAACATCCTGCCGAACTTCGGTCGGACCGGGAAGAAAAAAAGTCCCGAAAGTCTTGCTCGCGTTCATTCAAGTACAAGGGATCGGAGTTGGGCAAAATTTTCAATCACGTAATCGGCGCGCTCGACGACTGGCTCGCGTTTCATGAAGCCCGTGAACGCGGCGAAACCATCAACGACTGGCCTGATTTCACAGTCCGTCATCCCGTCGCCAACTGCTAATACCGGGCCTTTCAACGCCAGTTTCTTTACCGTCGCTCGCTTGCCATTCTGACGTGTCATCAGAGAGCGGTCGTCGAATCCGGAGTATTCGCCTTTGCTATCGAAGAAAACGGAAACAGCGTGCACTTGCTCCTCACGGATTCCGAGCTCTGTAGCGAGCGGTAGAATGGCCTCACGCAGTCCGCCGCTGACCATCACGAGCCCGACATCGTGCTCGCGAAGCTCAGCCAGCGCTTCGCGAGCGCCCGGCGCCAGACGATCGATATAAATCCCACCCAATTCCCGGATCTCTGACAAAGTCGGCTTCACCAGACCCATCCTCTCGCTGTAAACGGCTTCGATCGGAATGAGTCCTTCCATTGCCCGGGCAGTCAGAGAACCGCTCCATGTCTCGACTTCGGCACCACGCAGTGATGCGAGCCAGTCGATTCCCTCTACTCCACTCAAGGTCGAATCGACATCCAGGACAACCGAATTGAATCGGGTCACAGAATATTGCCGGGCGCAAGAATGCCCAATGGGTCGAGCTCACGCTTCACGGCTGTCATCATCGATATCTGAATCGGATTCATCTGGAGAGGGAGCCATCGACGCTTGATTTTGCCGATGCCGTGCTCAGCCGCCACCGTGCCGCCCAGCGACAGTACATGCTTCAGCGTCCGCTCGACCACCCCTTCTATAGTAGTCAGTTCGTTGGCGTCCCGAGCGATGAAATTCTGATGCGGATGGCCGTTGCCCGCGTGTCCGTAGATTACAGGCGCTTCGAGTTGACGCTCCGCTGCAAGAGTCCGAGCGGTTTGAATTGCCTGTTCCAGCTTTCGATAGGGAACGGCCCAATCGGTTCCTACTTTCCTGCCCCCAGCCGCACGATGCTTTCCTCCTCGCTCATTCATCGTGGCGGGAATGCTGTGCCGAATCCTCCGCGCTTCTCTCAGTCTTGCCTCACCATCGAACACCAGTGGCTCGAAGTCTGGAGCAATCGATTCGATCAGCTCGAGCCAACGAACCAGACTCGCGTCGAGATCCTCAGTGATTTCCTCTTCCACGTACACCATCGCTCCCGCATTCTTCGCAATGGCGGCGCCTGGCACACTGAGACGGGCAATCTCCAGCGCTCGTGCATCGAAGTACTCAATGCATCGCGGCGAGACTGATGCTGCTTCCCGGGCAGCGATCACGAATTTCAGCGCGTCGCTCTCGCCCTTGAACAGCGCGGCCAGCCCCACTACGCGCTGTGGCAGGGGAAGCAGGCCGAGCTCGGCCTCAACGATCACGCCGAGTGTCCCCTCGCTGCCGATGAACCAGTCGATCGGGTCGTGAGCGAAGGCGTATCCCACGGTGTTTTTCTCGAGATCGGATCTGCGGAATTCGACGAGCTCACCGCTAGCCATGACCACCTTGAGCGCACGGACATGTCTTCGAGTCGCACCGTACTTGAAAGTGCGTGCCCCCGATGCGTTGCAGGCAATAGCGCCGCCAATCGTCGACTCTTCCTCGCTCGTCGGATCCGGTGCGAAGAGCAAACCCGCGGCGGCGGCCGTTTTCTTGATCTCGGCGACAATTGCTCCGGGTCCAACTCTCACTGTCCGAGCCTTGTCGTCGAGATCCCCGATCTGATTCAAGGATCGAAGGGAGAGCAGTATGCCGCTGTCGGTGATGGATGCGCCGGTCGTGCTGGTCTGCGCGCCGGCGGATGTCACTGCAATCCGCTCGGATGCAGCTTTCTTCACGAGCTCGACTACGTCTCCGATCGTCTCGGGCCGTGCTACCAGGTCCGGAATCATTTGCAGACCGGATGAGTCCGCTTCGTAGGCCTGGCGTATTGCCCGGTCGCTGCTTACGTCCGCGCTCACCCTGAATGAAAGCAGACTACTGCAGCAGACAAAACGTCCGGCAATCGGAGCAACGACTCCCGGATAGCCTCGCTGACGTCTCCGTCGACCGAAACGGCGGCCAGTGCCTGACCTCCCTGAGCAAGGCGTGCCTGATGGTATTCGGCGATGTTCACGCCCGCCTCGCCAAGGAGCGTTCCCACTCGCCCGATGACGCCCGGGACATCGTTGTTAGTGAGAATTAACAGCGTGTCCCTTGGCTGGATATCTACATGAAAGGCGCCGATGCGGGTCAGTCGTGGCGCAGCGCCGGGCTGCGCGGTGCCGGCAACTGCTATTTCCTGCATTCCGCCGCTCAATCTCACTTCGATTCCGTGGGGATTTTCCTGCGCGGGTGTCTCGGTCGTTGATAGCTCGATGCCTCGTGATTCTGCGACAGCACGGGCGTTGATGAGATTGAGGCGGTCCTGTTCCACTGTACCTTCCAGAACTCCGCGCGCGGCTGCGGCTACCAGCGCGCTTCTCGCTCCAGTCAATGATGATCCGGCGCGCACATCGACGCGTTGAACGGCTCGCATTCCCTGTGTGGCGAGAATTGCCCTACCGACCGCGGCTGCCTTTCTGGCCAGCGAGAGAGCCGGCTCGACTTCGGCCCATTGGCCTCCGACATCCGCAACGTTGATGGAGCGGGAAAGCTCTCCACTGACGAGCGCATCCCGCACTGCTATGCACACATCGACTGCGACATTGCGCTGCGCTTCCATCGTCGACGCCCCAATGTGCGGAGTGAGCACGATATCCGGCCGCCTACGGAGTGGATGCTCGGCGGCCAACGGTTCCTTCTCGTAGGCATCGATCACCGCTCCGTAGAGATGCTTGCTCTCGAGCGCTTCCATCAGCGCCTCCTCGTCGACAATCCCTCCCCGAGCCATGTTGACGACGATTGCTCGTTGTGGGAGCCTTGCAAGCTCACGACGTCCGATCATCCCCGTTGTCTCATCGGTAAGGGGCGTGTGGACGGTGACCACGTTCGATTGTTCTAACAATGAGTCGAGCGAGGTTGCTTCCTGAACCCGTAGTGCCTCGAAGCGCGTGCGGGAGATGTAAGGGTCGTACGCGATAACATTCATTCCGAACGCTCTGGCCCTCGTCGCTATCTCTCCACCGATTCGTCCGAGACCGATGATCCCGAGCGTCTTGTCCTTGAGCTCGGATCCAAGAAGCGCCGACCTATCCCATCTTCCCGCGTGCATTGAGCTGTCAGCGCGCGATATGTGCCTAAGGAGGGAAATAACCGCACCGAAAAAGAGTTCTGCCACGGCAATGGTGTTTCCCGCCGGAGCGTTGATTACCGCAACTCCCAACGAGGTCGCCGTATCGAGCGCGATATTGTCCACTCCAACGCCGGCACGACCAATCACCTTGAGGCGCCGCCCTTTCTCGAGTAGCTCCGCGGAGATCCGCGTCGCACTCCGGCCTATGATCGCATCATAGTCGGCAATGCGGGCCAGCAGCTCGTCCTTGGGTAGCGTCGGCACTTCATCGACGACGAGAAGAGGCTCGGCTGAAAGGAGCGCCACACCTTCGGCGTCGATCTCATCGGTGACGAGAACGCGATAAGTCACTATTCCTGAACCGTTTTTGAGCGGGAAGGGAGGAAGCTCAATATCGCTTGACCCTGCTTGGCGCCACAAGCGATCGCGAAGCCCTTATCGTTCGGTCCAGGTTTTCCACGTCCCCTCGTCGGCCCCTATGGTAAGCTGATTGGCGTTTCGGACCAGTGGGATTTTCAGCAGCAGCGGCTCCTCAGAAAGCTTCTGGAGCCAGCGATCGTCCGAAAGTTGCGCATAGCGAAGGCCCAGCTCCGCAAATCGCCTGGAATCTTTGTCCACGAGCTGCATTACGCCAAATTTCTGCACGAATCTGCGTAATTCTCCGAGAGATGCTGGTTTCTCCATCAAATCGACAAAATGAGTCCTGATTCTTCGTTCGGAAAAGAAGCGAAGGGCTTTACGAGTGTCCGCGCTTTTTTTGATTCCAAAGATCTGTACTTCCAAGATTGGCCCTCCGTGTCCTTCGGAGTGTGCTCGCGAGTGCCATCGATTCCTTGGTCCACGATCGATGCCGGGTGACATAATCTATTCGCCCGCATGGTGGATTCCGGGCGGACATCTACAAACGCTGTGGGGGAAGCTTTTCCGGCGACAGGCGGCAGCCCCAACGCTTCTCCAACGATGGGATACGCCCGACGGTGATTTCTTGGAGGTACATCGCCTGGCTGCAGCGCCAGGAGCGCCGCGAGTTCTGCTGCTCCACGGTCTCGAGGGCACCGTTCGCTCCCACTACGCACAAGCTCTCCTCAATGAAGCAGCCAGAAGAGGCTGGGGTGCCGATCTGCTGATCTTTCGCTCCTGCGGCTCCGAGCCGAATCTCACTCGACGCTTCTACCACTCCGGTGAAACCAGTGACGTCGGGTTCGTTCTTGACAAGATACTGGACGAGTTTCCCACGTCACCGCTCGCGCTCGTGGGTGTATCTCTTGGCGGCAATGTGCTGCTGAAGTTTCTCGGAGAGAGGGGTCACAATCTTCCTACCCAGCTCACGGCTGCTGCCGCCATCTCGGTCCCGTTTGATCTTTCTCGCTCGTCGAGGCGGATCAATCGCGGATTCTCCCGATTCTACCAGCGTTTCTTTCTGAATTCGCTGCGCAGGAAGGCGCAGGAAAAAGCAACGCGCTTTCCCGACCTTGCTCCTCAGGACAGAATAGCGGCTCTGAAAACTCTGGAGGATTTCGACAATCTGATCACCGGGCCCTTGCATGGGTTTAGAGATGCCCAGGATTACTATGCCCGGTCGAGCTCACTGCCCTATTTGACCAAAATTAGGCTCAGAACGCTACTATTTAGTGCAGTCGACGACCCGATGTTGCCTCCAGAAGTGCTCGATGAGGTTCGCGAAGAGGCCAAACACAACCCCGCGCTCGAGATCGACTTTGTCGACAGGGGCGGGCACGCAGGTTTCGTCACTGGCTCTGTACCGTGGCGCCCGGTTTATTATGCGGAGCATCGGATCGGAGAGTTCCTTTCACGGCAATTCTCTGCAAGCTCATCACCTGCAGCCCGAGCGTAACAACTGAGGACGACATGAAAATTCGACGTGGCAGTGTTTGCACCTGGGTGACGCTTTCGCTGGCGAGCCTGGCTTGTACAACCACCAAGATGACGCCGACGGCTGACTCACATTCCGGGACGGATCACGCGCAGCCAATCTCGGCGGCCGTCGCGGCTCCTCGGATGTTGGGAGTGCCGCCCGATGCCGCGGGAGCGCTCTCTCGCCTCGGCAGCTCGCCGAGACACGGAGAGTGGGCGACTATTCGCAGTGGAGATGGAGATAGCCTGCGAGCATGGGTGGTTTATCCGGAGAGGAGCACGAAAGCACCCGTGGTCATCGTCGTACACGAGATTTTCGGGCTGTCTTCCTGGGTCCGGAGCGTGGCAGACCAGCTCGCCGCTGATGGATTTATTGCGATCGCGCCAGATCTGCTCACGATGAAGAATCTGCCCGACGTCCCGGACAGTGTTCTCGCTCCTCTCGCTGTTGCGGCAATCAGGACGCTCGATCCGGCCTGGATCCAGCGACAGCTCGACGCCGTCGCTCAGTATGGGATGTCCCTTCCTGCCGCACAGAAGAAATACGGCATCGTCGGATTTTGCTGGGGCGGCGGAGTCTCGTTCGCCCACGCTGTTCATTCGCCAACTCTCGGTGCGTCCGTGGTCTATTACGGTGTATCGCCGCCGAAAGCGAGTCTCGACTCGGTGCGTGCTCCGGTCCTGGGTTTGTATGGAGGAAGCGATGCGCGAGTAGACGCCACCATCCCTCCGGCGGACTCGGCGCTTCGAGCTCTCGGAAGGACGTATGAGCACACGATTTTCCCCGGCGCTGGACACGGCTTTCTGAGGCAGCAGACCGGGCAGGATGGGGCCAATCTAGCCGCAGCGCGAGCAGCGTGGCCGGCGACTATAGCATGGTTCAGAAAGTATCTGGAATCATGAACCGGTCTGAGATCAGCTCCAGCCTGCCTACCGCTTCGAGCTAGTGACAATTCTGCGCGTCGTTTTTCTGGCATCCTTCATCGGTGGGTTGTTGCTCGCGGTATTCGCGATGCTGCATGGGGTAGAGCGAAGAAACCGCTCGAAGGCGCCTTCTGCCTTCTTCAACCTGCCTGCTGTTGCGGCCTTCGCTGTAGGATTCGGAGCCGCAGGCTATCCCATTGTCACCCGGTCTCGACTTCCGTCATGGGCGATTCTACTCATCTCGATCGCAAGCGGGGCGCTGGCCAGCACTGGAATGATCACGCTACTCGCGCAATGGGCACTTCGCGATCCGGGTCTTCTTTCCGCGCAACACGATGAGATTCAGGGTCAGCTCGCCGTGGTCTCGCAGGAGATTGCTGCCGGAAGTACAGGTGAAATAGCTTACGAGATCCTGGGACGACAGCTTCGAATTCCCGCGCGCGGGTTGAGTGAGAAGCAGATGTCCGTCGGTGCCGAAGTCGTGATCGACAGGATCGAGAACGGGATGGCTTTCGTGGAGGAATGGTCAGTGGTAGAGCAGCGCCTTTAAGCTCGCCCGGTCTTCCCGCCCCGCGCATAGAGCACCAGCCATTCCGGCCAGTTTCCGCTCAACTCAAAGAAATCGTCGAAGTAGACGAGACCACTTTGCTCCAGGTCATCGATCAACTCGGGGAGCATGTCGACCGACGGGAGCGGGCCCAGGACGACCAGGCCTTCTTCGACTCGAAATTCATCGGCGGTAAGATTATACCGCTCGTCAATCGCACTGCGCGCTATCCCGCTGCTCTCGAACGCGCTCTGACGGATGAGAACCACTGCACGATCGTGAGCAAGCTCCAGCGCCATGATTTATGTTCGATTAGAGACTAACTATGTCGGGTTTTGTCGCACGCTTATCTTAATGTATGCCCCAGTCGAAGGATTTCGAAGCCGAGTTCGATGTAGTAGTCATCGGAGCTGGTCACGCGGGAACTGAAGCCGCTGTAGCAGCCGCTCGCTTGGGGTCTCGAGTGGGGCTTATCACCAGTGCGCTCGAAACAATCGGCCAGATGTCGTGCAACCCGGCCATTGGAGGAATTGCGAAAGGAACCGTCGTGCGGGAGGTGGACGCACTCGGCGGGCTTATGGGAAGAGCTACGGATCTGGCCATGCTCCAGTTCCGAATGCTCAACCGAAGCAAAGGGCCTGCGGTATGGGCCCCGCGCGCGCAGTGCGATCGAGGACTTTATCGACGCGCGGTCCGGTCGCTCCTCGAGGAGCATGGGAACCTGCGCACCGTACAGGGAACGGTCGCTCGACTTCTGCTCGCGCAGGACGAAACGCGCGTGATCGGCGTCGAAACGCTCGAGGGAAGACGTTTTGGTGCACGCGCGGTCGTCATCACCACCGGGACTTTCCTTCGCGGACGAATTCACATTGGCACCGAAACGCGACTGTCCGGCGGTCGCGCTGGCGAGAGCGCAACCACACATCTCGCTGAACAACTGGAACAGGCAGGACTCACGGTTGCCCGTTTCAAGACGGGAACTCCCCCGCGCATTGACGGACGCTCCGTCGACTTCACCCGGCTGGAGCGCCAGGAGAGCGAGATCGATCAGTTCGACTATTCCTGGTCTCATTTCTGGCGCTCGAAGCGTCGCATTGGATCGGAGACCAGACATCCCGCACAAATGGCGTGCTGGATTACTTATCTCGAGGCAGAAGGCAAGCAGATAATCAAGGAGAACATCGCCAAGTCAGCGATGTACGGCGGTGCTATCTCTTCTCGCGGTCCTCGATACTGCCCTTCCGTTGAAGACAAAATCGTAAAGTTCCCCAACGCTGACCGCCATCAGATCTTTCTCGAGCCCGAAGGACATGACACTTCGGAGCTCTATGTGAACGGCTTGTCGACTTCCTTGCCCGCTCCGGTGCAGCTCGAGATTTTGCGATCCATTCCTGGATTGTCGAATGTCGCAATGAACCGTGCCGGCTACGCGATCGAATACGATTACTACCCACCGACACAACTCGATCCTTCGCTTCAGGTGAAGGCCATGCGTGGGCTCTATTTCGCCGGACAGATTAACGGCACCACAGGTTACGAGGAAGCTGCCGGCCAGGGACTTGTTGCCGGACTTAACGCTGCGCTTTCCGTGCAGGATAGAAAGCCGCTCATTCTCGGTAGAGAGACTTCCTATGTGGGAGTTCTTGTCGATGATCTGGTCACACGGGGGGTCGATGAGCCTTACAGGTTGTTCACTTCACGCTCCGAGTTCAGGCTCACTGTCCGTCAGGATAACGCGCTGCGACGTCTGGGCAATCTCGGGCTCGGTCTCGGTCTGTATTCCGCCCTTGAACAGGAAACTATAAGCGCGCGATTAAGTGATGAGGACGCTGCGCGTCGAATCGCGGAGACGACAAGCATACAGCCGAGCGAGGCAGCGCCGATACTATCAGCCGCTGGAAGCACCGATCTGTTGCAGCCAGTCAGAATTGTCGAAGTCGCGCGGCGTCAGGAAGTTTCTCTTCGTGCTTTGTTGAATGCAGTAGGGCGGGGAGTCGATCTGAACGATGAGGCAATCGTCACTGCGGATCTGGAAATAAAGTACGCTGGCTATTTCGAGAGAGAGAGGGTGCAGGCCGATCGTATGCGCAGAATGGGTGACTTCTTTCTTGCCGACGATCTGGAATACAGCGGGATGCAGTCGCTGTCTATGGAAGCACGGCAGAAGCTCTCGAACCTCAGGCCGCTTTCACTCGCTCAGGCTTCGCGAATTCCTGGTGTCAGCCCCAGCGATCTGCAAAACCTCGTCATCGAGGTAGAGCGCCGTCGGCGCCTCGCTGGGTCGCGATAGCTTCCAGGCGAGCTGAGCTCCATTGAATCAGCAACACCGCGGCAGCGATCAGAATGCCGCCCAGGAGCGTACTCATGGTCAGCTGATTGCCGAGAACAGCGATACCCAGCATTGCCGTAAAAAAGGGTTCCACCGTCGCAATTATGGCCGTTCTCACGGGACCGAGAACTGATAGACCTTTTATCAGGGCCGAGAACGCAATCACCGTAGACACCAACGCGAGCACGACAATATCCGACCATACCAGTAGGCCGGTGGGTAGGTAGAGCTCACTGGCAAAGAGAGCGGCGATGACAAACGTAACCGCCGCGCCCGTAACCAGCATAAAAGTGGAAACCAAAGCTGGTAGCCCCTGCTGGATGTGTTCGAGAGATGGCAGGTATACCGAATAAAGTAGCGCCGAGCCCAGAGCGAGGATCACCCCTGTCGGATTAAGCTTGTCGGTGCTGGGAGCTCCTACCATTACAGTGACGCCGACAAGAGCAAGTGTCAGCGCAATCATGCGTACCGAGGTCAGTTTTTCAGTTCGTCGCACCGCCGCAACCAATGCGACCCACGCGGGATAGGTGTAAAAAAGGAAAGCGAGGGGACCGACGGGGATGTAGTCGAGCGCGTGCAGGCTGAGATAGGTGATCAGAGCTTGGCCAAATCCGCCGATCAGACAAAGCTGAATCAGACGCTGCTTTGGTAGCGATCCGAGCTGCTTGACTCCTACGATAGCAAAAAGAATCGCGGCACCAATGACGTAGCGCCACGCCATCGCAGTGAGGAGCGGCAGTCCACCTCTGGTGACCAGAACAGTGAGCACCGAGATCGACCCGAAGCTCAACGCTGACACCACGATCAGCAGTGTAGCGCGACTGATTGAGATGTCCGAGGATTCCATCGCGGGAATGTAGCGTTGGCTACCAATCGTGGCCATTTTTCCGATGCAGTGTACTCGGCGCAGGCACTCTTCCGGACAGATCTCGCGTGACGTCACCGACATTCACCGACCAACCGGTCGCGGTTCCAAAAAGCGCAGAGGATGAATTCAAGGATCTTGGTTTCGGAACCGAGGTCGCGCGAGGCGTACGCCAGCGATTATTGAATCGCGACGGAACCTTCAATGTGACTCGGGAGGGACTGAATCCATTTTCCGCGCTGAGTCTTTACCATTGGCTGCTCATAATATCATGGACGAAGTTGCTCGGCTTCATCGCAGCATCGTTTGTCGCAGTCAATACACTATTTGCGTTTGCTTTCCTGCTGTGCGGGCCTGACGCACTTCAGTCCGCTTCCGGCAGCTTCGCCGGCCAACCGTTTTATCGAGCGTTCTTCTTCAGCGTCGACACATTTGCGACGATCGGGTATGGAAATATCATCCCGGTGGGAATCGCCGCTAATGTTCTCGTTACGATAGAAGCGCTGGTCAACATCCTCGCCATAGCGCTCGCGACGGGTGTAATCTTCAGCCGATTTTCCCGGCCTTCTGCAAAGATCGTTTATAGCCGCAATGCGATCGTCGCTCCATACCGCGAAAAAACCGCTCTTGAGTTCAGAATTGCGAATGGAAGAACAAGCCAGCTTATCGAAGTTCAGATCCAGGTCATTCTCACGAAGCTCGAGCCGGTCAACGGCGCCAGCGTACGAAAATTCTACGACTTGGATCTGGAGCGACACCATGTGGTTTTCTTCACGCTGAGCTGGACGGTCGTTCATCCCATCGATCCAAGCAGCCCTTTTTGGGGCCTCACGAAGAAGGATCTTCTCGATGCCGATGCAGAAGTCCTGATCCTTCTTACTGGAACCGATGAAACTCTCTCGCAGACTGTTCACTCGCGGTCTTCATACAAGGCAGATGAAATTGTCTGGGGTGCAAAATTCGCCAACATGTTCCTGAGGACCGAGGCAGCAGGAATCATTGGAATGAACCTGAACAGGATTCACGACATCGAGACTGTCTACTCCTGATTGAGTGTGCAGGTCTTGTGAGTTCTGCCGTCTTACTGTGGTAACCAAACACTTCAACATCGAGAAAGCATATGAGACACAGATATCAAACATTAATGATTCTCGCGTTAATGGCGCCACTAACAGTACAGGCGCAAGACAGTCGGGCGCCAAATGATGCGATCCCTCAGATTAGTGTCAGCGGGAGAGGCGAAATAAAGGTGTCGCCCGATCGCGCTACGATTCAGATCAGTGTTCAAACGCGCGCTTCCACAGCGGCAGCTGCGGGCACCGAGAACGCGAATAAACAGCAATCTGTCTTGACGGCATTGAGAGCCTTAGGCCTTGGCAACGATCAGCTTTCCACGATCAACTACAACGTGTACCCGGAACAACGTTACGAACAGGGAAAGGACCCCGTAATCGTTGCTTACAATGTCACCAACACAATCCTGGTTGATGTGCGAAAACTCAATCAGGTGGGGCCCGTTATTGACGCCGCGCTCACCCATGGCGCGAACATGATCTCATCCCTTCAATT